>CAZJRM010000101.1:0-18087 GCA_964547975.1 uncultured Vicinamibacterales bacterium
GACCGGCCACGAATACCGCGTGTAGTAGTTCGACGGGTCGGAAAACTCCGGCGACCGCAGGATTCGCCGCATCAGCGCGCGGAGGTTGCCTCCGTTGTGGAGGTACGACGTCGCGAGGTCGTCGACGAACTCGTCCGTCGGCGGGTTCAACTCGCTCACGAAGAACCCGTACAACCGGCGGACGAGCCGGCGGGCGGTCTCGGGGTTCGACGTGACCGCCGCGATGAGGTCGAGGCCGTCCTGCATGCCCGCAGCCGCCGATCGGGCCGGGATGGTCTTCGTACCGTCGGGGTAGATGGGAAAGCTGAACGTCTTGGCTGCGGTCTCGTGAGACGCCGCGTTGAAGACGAACTCGTACTTCGGGGAGAGATCGTCACGACCCGTGGTCGTCCGGCGCAGGTTCCACCCGGTGAAGACGCGGGCAGCGGCGTAGACGTCGGCCTCGGTGTAGTACCGCACCCCCATCGAGAACAGCTCCATCAACTCGCGGCCGAAGTTCTCCTGGGGCTTCTGTCTCGTGTTGAAGCGGCCGTCGAGCCAGATCAGCATCGCCGGGTCCTGGGCCATGGCCACGACCAGGTCCTGGAAGCTGCCGAGGCACAAGCGGCGAATCGTCTCGATCTGGCCTTCCTGTCCCGCCGGATCCTCCGAGGGCTTCGCCGCGATGAGGCGCGTGCCGTCCGACGATCCGTACGCGCCGGCAAGCTTCGAATAGGCCGTCGCGAAATGGTTGTGCCAGAAGAGCGTCAGCTTTTCCTGGAGCGGGCGAGGCGAGTGCACCATCCGGAACAGCCAGCGCTGGCGTGCGTCCGTGATGTTGGTGTTCGGCGCGAACGTGCCCCGCACCGAGACAGTGACGTAGCCGTTCTGCCCGATCTTCTCGTCGATGTCGTCGGGAATCGTGTCGAAGTCGCCCAGGTACTCCAGGTACTCCGTCGGCCGCAGGCTGCGGAAGAGCTCGAGTTCAGCCGGGCTGGCCCCGAAGCCTGCCCGCCGCAGGAGGTGCCGAAGCGCCGCGTCGTCCTGGTTGGCCATGAACCGCCCTCGCTACTGGACTGGGATAGACCAGTATAGATCGGGGTATCGGCAGGACGGCCCCGGCAGTCCAGCCCGTCTACCGAAGACGGCCAAACCCCAGCAAGTCGTCTTCCTTCGCCGGACGACCCTGGACGTGGCGCGCAATGGCCCTGGCGGCCAGCCAGACCGCGCCGACACCGTTGTGGCCGACGCCCAGCACGAACAGGTGCCCGGGGAAGTTACGATGCGGCCCGACGACGGGCAGGCCATCCGTCGAGCGGGACACCGGGACGCTCCAGCCGTAATCCGGCCGGATGCCGGACATGGCGGGGTACAGGCGGGACATCTCGTACATGAGCTGGCCCGTGCGCTGCACGTTGGCCTTCTGCGCCGCCCTCGGCAACATGTGCGGGCGATCGCCGCCGACGGCGAGCAGGCGGTCGTCACTCGTGCGGCGGAACATGTGCGGCGGGTCGTGCTGATCGAGCACGAGCCCGCGGCTTCGGCCGAACTCCCTCCGGACGAAGGACGGCAACACCGGGGTCAGCACGCAGTAGCTGTCGACCAGGTCGAAATGGCGCCACAGCGGGCGGAACGCGGCCGTCGGGTGATTCGCCGCGACGACGACGCGGCCGGCCAGAACCTTGCCGCCGTCGGTCGTGATCTCGACGCCCTGCCTCGACGGCACGATGCGAGTGGCGCACGACCGCTCGAAGAACGCGGCCCCGCGTTTGACGGCCGCGGCCGCCAGGCCGAGCGTGACGCGGTAGGGATCGACGTAACCGTCGCCGGCGGACCGAATGGCGCCGCCGCCGTCGAGCCCGGTTTCCTGCCGAAGCCTGGCGGGCGTCAGCCATGCCCCCTCGACGCCCGCCTTGCGGAGCGCCGCGATCTCGCGCCGCAGGAGGGTATCGCTCTGCCCGTTCAACGCGGCCCTCAGCGCCGAGTCGGGGACGAGTTCGCTCCGGATCTTCAGGCGCCTGATCGTCGACGCGAAATCCAGCCCGGCCCTCCGGAACATCGTCCAGATCGTTCGGGCCGCGCGCAGGCCCATCGTCTCGTGGAGGAGATGAAACGGCACGGCCGGTTCCAGCCGGAGCATTCCCGGCGACAGTCCCGACGCTCCCTGGCCGACGCGATTCGCCTCGACCACGACGACGCGCACGCCGGCGAGCGCGAGCGTGTAGGCGGCCGCGCAGCCGCTGAGGCCACCGCCCACGACGACCACGTCGGCGTCCAGCGTGCCGCGCAGGCGCGGATACGCCGGCTGCCGCGCTTTGGGATATCGGTCGAGCCAGTGCGACACGCCGTAGCGGGTTCTCATGGGCGGGATCCGGATGGTTGAAGGACCGGCTGATTCTACTCGCAACGCACCTGAATTAGAATCGCTGGCGTGATTGGCCTGGAGACGCTGACGGCGGCGCGGAGACTGTGGGAACGATCGTCGATCGTCCGCCTGCTGACGTTCGGGATCGGGTGGCGGCTGTTCAGCGCCATTTCGGCGTTTCTGGCGAACGTGATCTTTCCGACGGCCACGCCTCACTTCACGACGGGGATGCCGTTGCGGCTCTTCTGGGATCCGTTCGCGCGGTACGACTCGGGCTGGTACTTCGGCGTCGCGCGGTACGGCTACGAATTCGTCGAAGGCGGGCGCAGCAACCTCGCCTTCATGCCCGTGTATCCCCTGCTGATGCGATACGTCGGCCTGGGGCTCGGCGGCGGCCGGGACAACATCTACCTCGCCGGGATCATCATCTCGTGGGTGTCGTACTTCCTGGCGATGGTCGTCCTCTATCGCCTCGCGCGCCTGCACCTGCCGCGGCCGTCGGCGGAACGTGCGCTGGTGCTCCTGACGGTGTTCCCGTTCGGCTTCTTCTTCGGCGTGGTGTATTCGGAGGCGCTGTTCCTGCTGCTGAGCGTCACGGCGTTCTACGGATTCTCGACGAAGCGCTGGTGGCTGGGCGCGGTCGCGGGCGCGCTCGTCACGGCCACGCGCGTCAACGGCATTCTGATCCTGCCCGCGCTCGCCATCCTGGCCTGGCAGCAGGCCGGACGCCGGCGTCCCGACCTGTGGCGCGCGGGACTGGCCCTCGCCGTCGTGCCGCTCGGCCTGGCCACGTACTCGCTCTACACGTACACGTTGTCGGGATCGTGGCTCGAGTGGATGCACAGCATCACCCGCTGGAACTACGTGCCCGGCGGGTCGCCATGGGCGTCGCTCGTCCGGGTGTTCGGCGGGATCGTCCGGTCGCCGTACCAGTTCCTCACGACCGAATCGATGGGCCCCTACGATCTGCTCAACGGGTCCGCCGCGCTCCTGGCCGTCGCCGCCATCCCGTTCGTCTGGCGCAGGTTCGGCGCGGCTTACGCGGTGCTGATGCTCGCGTGGCTGTGGCTGCCGCTGTCGTCCGGGTCGCTCGAAGGCCTCGGCCGATACTGCGCGGTGCTCTTCCCGCAGTTCCTGCTGCTCGGCTCGATCCGGTCGAGCGCCATTTATACGTTGACCGTCGCGGTCTTTGCCTCGCTCTACATGCTGTGCCTGGCACTGTTCACGAACGTGTATCCGATCTTGTAGGCTCACGGCTCGCGGCTCGCGGTTCGCGGCCCGATGGCATATGACTCCTTCCCCTGACGTCCGCCGGGTCGTGGCGCATCTGAAGGCCCATGGGTCGCGGGAACGCGCGGCTGGAATTCAGTGGTTCTTCAAAGAAGCCATCCGGTCGCACGGATGGAAGACGGCGGACCTCCGCCGCTACGCGCGGGAACTGAACAAGGCGCTGCGGGCCGATGGCCGGGCCCTGCTCCGGGTCGCCGACGAACTTTTCCGCAGCGAAGTGCTCGAGGAGAAGGTCCTGAGCGTCCTGATCCTGCAGCCCAGCCTGCGGACGTGCGGGGATCCCGAGTTCCGGCGATTCGAACGCTGGCTCGGCCGCGTGTCGTCGTGGGCGGATCACGACGCGCTGGTGATGTACCTGATCGGCCCGATGATGACCGCCGAACCCGGGCGTGCCGCGAAGGCGTTGACGTGGGTCCCGTCGACACACCGATGGCACCGGCGCGCCGCCGCGGTCTCGCTGATCGACGGGATCCGCCGCGGTCTGTTCACCGACGAAGCCACGACCGTCACACTGGCGTTGTCATCCGATGCCGACGACATGGTGCAGAAGGGCCTCGGCTGGCTCTTGCGGGAGTGGGGCAAGGCGCGGCCGGACGACACCGAACCGCTCCTGATGTCCATTCGCGGCCGGACGTCCCGCCTCGTGCTGCGAACGGCGTGCGAACGCCTGCCCGCGGACACACGCGCGCGCGTACTCGCCAGGCCGTAAGCCGCGAGCCGCGAGCCGAGAGCCCTACGTCGTGAGCGTCACCTTCTTCAGCCCACGCGGCTGATCGGGATCGAATCCCCGTTGGCGGCTCAGGTGGAACGCCAGCAACTGGCCCGGGACGACGGCGGCAATCGGCGACAGCCATTCGGGAATGCCGGCGGGCAGCCGCAGGGTGGCCGCGCCGATCCGGAGCGACGATTCGAGGTTCGACACCACGACGGGGCGCGCCCCGCGTGCCGCCATCTCGCCCAGCAGGCTCTCGACCTCCTGGCTCACCGCCCCCGCCACGTTGATGACGATGGCCGCGAAGCCGGACTCGATGAGGGCGATGGGGCCGTGCTGGAAGTCGGCCGCCGAATACGGTTCGACCGCCACGTACGCCAGTTCCTTGGCCTTGAGCGAAATCTCGAACGCCGTCGCGTAATTGAATCCGCGGCCGATCACGACGCCGTGCCCGGCGTCCTTCAGCACAGCCGCCGCCGCGTTCACGGCCGACTCGTCGGTGGCCGCCGCGGCGGCCACCTGCCCTGGCACGTCCCGCAGTTCGCGCCAGCGCTGCTCATCGCCGCCGAGCGCCGCCGACAGCATCGCGAGCGCCATCAACTGGCTCGTGTAGGTCTTCGTGGCGGCAATGCTGCGCTCCTGGTCCGCGCGCAGCAGGATCGTGTGGTCCGCGACCGTGGCCAGGGGTGAACCCGCCACGTTCGTGACCGCCAGCGTCGGGCACCCCTGGCGCCGCCCTTCTTCGACCACGGCCACGAGATCCGGCGACGCCCCGGACTGGGAGATCCCGACCACCAGCGCGCCGTCCATGCGCGGCGGCCTGTGGTACCGCGTGAAGAGCGAGGGCGTGGCCAGGGTCACCGTCAGGCCGTTGTACGCCCCGAGCACGTACTGCGCGTAGCGGGCGGCGTTGTCCGACGATCCGCGCGCGGCGATGACCACGTGGGTGATGCCCCTGGGCTCGAGCGTGTGGGCGATGGCGTTGACGTCGCTGGCCGCTTCCCGAAGGAGGCGATCGAGGACGGTGGGTTGTTCGGCGATCTCGGACAGCAGAACGGATGGGGTAGTCATGATGCCTTCATTGCCGGCGATGCGCTCAACGCCGGCTGGTCACGATGAGACCGTCGCTGACGCGCCGCGGACCGGCGGCGTCGGACGGGTGGTTGACGACGGCGCCGCGCACGACCATGGTGGTCGACCCGCCGCCATCCAGATTCAAAGCATGATGGAGATTGAGGTCGCGGGCAAGCCGCTGCAGTTCGGTGAAGGTCATGCCGACGCTGATCTGCGGGTTGCGCCCATCCACGGTGATGAGCCAGATCGTGCCGGTCTTGCTGACGCCAACGACCGTGCGAGGATGCCGTTCGATCGAGAAGCCCTCCCGCAGGTGCTCTTCTTTCCAGTCGGCGATCGGCTGGCCCTTGTAGACGAGCAGCCCGGCGCCGCCGACGATGTCGGCCGCCTCGACCCACGCGTCGGGGAGCGTACCGAATGCCGTCTGGAATGACGTCTCGAGCTGGACGGACTGGTCGGCCCTGAGGTGTTCGAGTGCCGTCGGCAGCACGGTCCCGCCGAACGACAACACGGCGCCGGTCCGCGGAATCGGCGTCTTGCCTGCGTTCGCCCGCACCTCGGTCACACGGAGTGGCTCGCCGTCGAGTTGCCACTCGGTGCCGGCAGGCGCGGTGTCGCTGTCGGGGCCGAACGCCGGCGTGTAGAGCATCAGCCTGGATCGCACGCGCGTCGTATCGACGCCGTCGACCGGCGTCGAGAACGACTCGCCGTCCGCCTCGAATCGCAGGGTCACGCCGGCCGTGACGCGGTCGAACAGGAGCCGTGTCGGCTGGCCGGTCCGGCGCACGATCCCCACCGCGCCGCGCATCGTCCCGGATTCGCTGACGAGTTCGTCGCGCACCTCGAGCAGACCGGTCGGGTCGCCGTTCCTGACCACGAAGAAGCCGGCATTCACGGCGGCAATCGCGCCGGTGCGTTTCGCCATGTCCGGCACGGTCTCGAGCGACATCACTCGGGCATTGGCCACCGCGCTCTCGAGACTGGCCTTGGCCGGGTCGATTCGAAGCAACTGGATGGCGATGGGGCCGGCCATGTCGAGCAGGGCCGCGTCGGTAATGCGGTACAACGTGACGCCGTCGGCCACCTGTTCCGGCGCCCCGAGGTGGAGCCGGGTCTCGCGGGGACAACCGGCCCCGGCGAGCACAATCGCCAGGAGGGCGGCACAGCGAAACCCGCGGCGGATCATGGGCACCGGCCTTCACCTCGCCCGGTCGGCCAGGCGTGACAGGATGCCGGCGAACTCGGGTTGCGCGCGAAGCGGCGTCAAGGCCGGCTCGAGGGGGATGGTCCAGCCGGGATAGCCGGCGGGCGCTTCGGTGAGCATCCGGTCGAGTACGCCGATCGCGTCGGTCGCCCGCCCCCGCACGACCGCGATTTCCGCTGCGATGAGCTGCGACTCGAACAGGCGGCCGCCCGCCGCCAATTCGGTCGAGGCGTGTTCGGCGCGTTCGAGGTGATGGCGGGCGACGGTCTTCCGGTGCGCCGCTTCGTGGCAGAGCGCGAGGCCAACGTGCGTGCGGGCGTGATCCGGGAAGAGGCGCAACGATTGCTCGAACGCCTGCACCGCCTCGTCGTGCTGGCGTTTGGCCATCAGGGCGAAGCCCCGGCCGTCGTGGGCGTTCATGGCGTACTCGGTGCGGTAGATGCTGGACACCGACCCGGTATCGAGCTCGCTCTGGAACTCTCCGAGCGCTTCGTCCGGATGTCCCTGCGCCAGCAGCACCAGCCCCAGCATCCAGTGCAGCCCGCTGACGGGGAAGCGCCAGTGGCCCGAGCGGCGGTCCTGGAGCGGAGTGCCCTGCCGGAGTGTGTCCGCGGCGAGATCGAGATGGTTCCGCGCGGCGTGCACCATGGCCATGTGGTAGTAGGCAAACGCGATGTCGCTGTAGATCGCGAGCGCGCGCCGGAGCGCATCGAGACGTTCGTTGCCCCAGGCCGCGTGTCCGAGCCGGAACAGGTGACGCCAGTCGTGAGGGTCGAGCGCCACGGCGCGGCGCGCGGCGTTCAGGGCCTCGGCGAACCGCCCGGCGCTGACCAGCAGGAACGACAACGTGGCGTGCGCTTCGGCCAGCGTGTCATCCAGGTCGACCGCGCGGCGCGCGCACCCGATGGCGGTCGCCAGGCGCGCGGCATCGGCCCGATTCACGGCCCGAGTCGTCTCGTAGACCTGCAGGTGCGCGTGCGCGAGGCCCGCGTGCGCCACGGCGTACCGCGGGTCGAGACGCACGGCCCGCTCGAACAACTGCACGGCCGTCTCGGTATCGGCCGGGTCCAGGCTGTCGAGGAACACACGCGCTTCCGACGCCGCCCTGAACGCGTCGAGGTTCGACGTCTCGCGGACGCCCACCCGCGTGACGCGGCCGTACGCGCCTTCGACACCCAGCGCCGCCGAGAACTGGCGCACGATCCGATCCTGCATGTCGAACACGTCTTCGAGCCGGCCGTCCACCTTGGCGTCGGCCATGGTGGCGCCGGACACGACGTCCACCAGCCTCGCCGTGATCCGCAGCCGCTCGGCCACCCGCTGGTAACTGCCGACGACGACGAGCGAGACCCCCAGCTCGCGGGCGACCGCCGCCACCGATCCGTCCGTCCTGCGCACCGCTTCTCCAACACGCACGCGATCGACCACCCGCAGCACCCGGAACGCCGTGAGATCGTTCGTCACGGTTTCGGCCACCCCGGTGGCGAGCCAGTCCAGGTCGGGGTCGCGCGTGACGTTGCCGAAGTCGAGCACGGCGACGGATCGGACGACGCCGGTTTCGCCAGGCAGGACCGAGTCGACGGTCGAGGGGCTTTCGCCCGCGTCCGACAGGGGCTCGACCTCCGCGATGAACCGGTACCCGCGGCGCGCGACCGTCTGGATGTACTGCGGCGCCGCCGCGTCGTCGCCGAGGGCCTGGCGCAGGTCGGAAATCGCCTGGGTCAGCGCGTTGTCGGTCACGGCAACGTCCGGCCACAACGCGCGCAGGAGTTCGTCCTTGGTGACGAGGACCGAAGGCCGGGACACGAAATGCAGGAGGACGTCGACGAGCTTCGGCGTGAGCGTGAGCGAGGCGCCGTCCTTGAGGACGCGGTAGGCGCTGCGCTCGACGACGAACGGTCCGAATCGGTAGCGGCCGGGCGCGCCTGACATGGACGCCGGATTGTAGCACTAACGCGGCAGGGGGTTCTGTCGCCTGTCCGCCGGGGCAGGTGCGGCCGGCAACGGATCCACGCGAATCATCACGTCACCTTCGACGATGGCGTCGACCGTGTCCATGCCGGAGACGACGTCGCCCACGATCGTGTAGTCGTGGTCGAGGCGCGGGTTGTCCACGAGATTGATGAACCACTGCGCATCGCCCGTGTCGCGGCCGCGCGTCGAGATGCCGACGGTGCCCCGCGTATGCGACCGTCGCGACAATTCGTCGCGCATGAACGGACCGTCGCCGACGTACTCGTCCGCGGCGGGACTCCCGCCCTGGATGATGAAGTTCGGGACGATACGGTGCCAGGTGAGGCCGTTGTAGTACCCGCGGCGCACCAGACGGACGATGCGCCACACCGAGATGGGCGTGTCGTCGGTGAAGAACCGGATGTCGAAGGTGGCGCCGCCCGCCATCGTGACGCGGAGGCCCGGAGGCAGGGCGGCAAGTTCCGGCGCCGGCGGAACCGGGAGACTGGTGTGCCGGGTCGTCACCGCGTCCACCGGCCGGCCCGTCCACGCGGTCATGACCGCCGCCGCGCGCGCGGCGACGCGCGGATCACCGTCGGAAAGATACGGGCGCAGGGCGTCGGCCCGCGCCGCGTTTCCCAGTTCGGCCAGGCGATCGAGCACGGCCATCCTGGCGTCGCGTGACGTGTCGCGCCGTTCGGCGGTCAGCACGGCCAGCGACCGTTCGAGCGCCGCGGCTGCCGCTTCGCGTTCCGGTGTGCCCCGAAGCGCCTTCGCGGCGGCAATAACAACCGGGTACGCGGCGTGGTCGAGCGCCTGGCGGTACACGTCGTCCGCGCCGTGGACCGCGACGTCCCGGAGCCCGTCGATGGCCGCTGCACGCACGCCAGGTTCGCTGTCAGCGGCCAGCGTTCGCAACGTCGCCTCGTCGCGGAGCCCGGCGGCCGCGCGCGCCGCGTAGACCCGTGCCTGCCAGCGATTGTGAGACGCGAAGGCCGGCAGCCTCAGGCGGGCCGCGTCGGGCACACGTTTCGACAACGAGACGAGGGCATGGGCGGCAGTGAGCCACTCAGGATCCGACACCAGCGCGCCAAGGACCGCGGGAACGTCGGCGTCGGATGGACAGACCGCCGCCAGCAGGTCGATGGCCTGCAGCGCCACGTGCCGATTGGCATCGCGGGCCGCGGCACGGGCCGCGGGGCAGGACCGCGGGGACACGTGGCGCCCGAGAATCCGCAACGCTTCGTAACGCACCCACGGTGACGAGTCGGCCAGCCCGGCCTCGACCAGCGAGGCCCGCAAGGCCGGAGACACGGTGGCCATCGCGGCCGCCACCGCCAGCCGGCGGACCTGGGGATCGCGGTCCGCGGCCAGCACGAGGACGTTGTCGTCGGCCGCGCCCGCGGCGTTCAGCGTCAGCATCGCGGCCCGGCGCGTGAGGTCGTCATCTCGCAGGCGCGCGGCACGATCGGAGTCGACCACGATGCCGCCGAGCACCTGCAGCGTGTCCGGCGACACCTCGAACGGCGTGCCGCGGGCCCGCCGGACGAGGCTCTCGAGCCCCAGCACGGCGCCCTGCCGCGCGCGGGATGGAGGCCGGCGTTCCTTCAGGATCTGCACCAGCGCGCGTTCGGCCCGCGTCCGCGTCTCGACATCGGCGAACGTCAATCGGCCGAGGGCGTCGCCGATCGCGCCGATGACCTCGGGATCACGTTCGACCAACAGCCGCTCGTGAAACGCTGCTCCAGTCCCCGCGTCGGCGGGTGCCGCCTGCGCGGCCGCGTTGGCCGCCTCCGCCCGGACGCCGGGGTCCGCATGGGACAGCAGGCGCGCAATCTCCGGCAGGAACGCGGGACGCTCCAGGCGGCCGAGGGCACGCACCGCCTGGCGCACCACGATGGCGTCGGCATGCCCGAGTGCGGTCACGAGCGGCGCGGCTTCCTCGCGAGTCACGGGCCGCGAGTCCTCGGCGGCGAGCAACTCGTGGCGCAGGGCCGTCGGTCCAGCGCCCCGCTGCGCCATCGGCGCTGAAGCCGCCAGGATCACCACGACGCCGGCGAGGCAGACGACCCTCGTGCGCATGTGTCGCTACCGCCCGCGAGTCCGCTCTCGCAACAACTCGGCGGTGGGCGCGTCGCCGTCCAGCAGCAGGTGCCCCACCGCGTAGGCATTGTCGTCACCGACGAGCGTCGTCACGAAGATGGTGTCGAACCCGGCGTCGACGGCGGCAGGCGGAATGTTGACCACGTACGAGGCCAGCCCCGGTTGCCGGCGATGCTGGGGTACCGGCCCCACATCGACGTGCGCGATCTTCCGGAAGTGCTTCAGGAAGACGATGCGGTAGGTATCGTTCGAGTCGAGCGTGACCTCGAGCACCTTCCTGCCCGGCTTGTCATCCACGCGGATGATGGCCGGCGCCGACGACATGCGCACGGTACCCGGCGCGTCCCACGGCGTGCCGTCCGCCTTGACCTCGGCCACCTCCGCCAGCGTCCGGGCGGGCCCGCCGTACCGGAAGTACGCGTAGTCGATCAGGTGATCGTACTTCCCGAGGTTCATCGCCACGATCGTCCGGAACCGATCGGCGGAGAACGTCCGTTTCGGGCGGATGATCTCGCGCAGGTGCCCGTAGTACTCACGCAGCCCCGCGTCGGCAATCTCGTTGGTCGATCGCGACAGCGACTCGCGGTACCCGGCGGGAATGACGCGGCGGAAGTGCCCGGGCCGCCAGAACTCGTGGTAGGCGGCAGGCAGGCGCGAGAGGAGCGGGTCGGCCAGCGCGCATTCGTCCAGCAGGTGCGACATCGGGCCGAAGTCCAGGCCGGCGGCTCCCATGAGGCCGCACGTGTCGAGCACGCTCCAGTCGCGGCGCGCCGGGTTGCGGACGACCCACGCCGGCTGCGCGAACGAGTCGCGGTTGGCGTGCATCAGGCTGTTGGTCTTGAAGTAGAACACGCGCTCGTCGACGATGCCGTTGTGTTTCGCCATCCGCTCGTCGAAACGGCTGTCGCTCTTCAGCGGCGGCCCTGCCGACGATGCGCCCACGACGGCCACGACCACGCCGGTGGCGATCCAGAAGCCGCGCGTGTTGCGGAGCAGCCGTCCGGCGATCAGCACGGCGCCGAACATCGGCAGGGCGAAGAACCGCCCGGCCATGAAATCACCGCCCACGCGGACCACGAACAACAGGTACAGCACGATGCCGGCGGCCGCCGCGAGGCTCTCGCGCGTGCGTTCGGCCGCGGCCAGGACGACGGCCGCGGCAATGAACAGGGCCGTCAGCGGATCGCGGTCGACGAGGTCGAGCACGTACATCCATCCCTGGCGCCAGAGTTCCGCCTGGTCGATACCATGCGTCAGTTTCGCGTAGGCCGTATTCGGGAACGGGAAGCCGTAGTACACGACGGCAAAGGCTGTCCAGGCGACCGCCGGTAAGGCGCCGACCGCCATCGCCGCCGCCACGGCGCCGGGCCGCCGCACTCGCCACGCGGCAACGAGCCACAGCGGCGCGGCCATCAGGATCTCGTCCGGCCTGGTGAGGTACATCAGCGACGCGAGAATCGTCAGCAGGGTGAGCCAGCGCCTCGGCGCCGGCGCGGCGTCCGAGGCCGGCCCGCGGGCGAACACGCCGAGGAACGCCGCCAGCAGGACGTACGACAACGGGTTCTCGAGGCCCGACGTGGCGAAGTCGACGAAGGCCCGCGAACACAACAGCGCCAGCGCCGTGAGCACGGCCTGTTCGCGCGACACGGCCCGCGTCAGGGCGAGCCAGACAGCCAGGAGGGACACGGCGATGGCCACGAGGAACGTCGCGTAGTACACGTTGCCGACCACGAGATACGAGACGGTCAGGACGGCGAGCCACAGGGGGTGCGTGAAGCCCTGCACCCGTTCGGCGACGTTCTGCGTCAGGCCGTACCCGTGCGTGACGTTCATCACCGTCCGCAGCGAGATCATCGCATCGTCGCTGATCCAGGCCGTCCGGATGAACACGGCCAGGAACACCAGCAGCAGGAGGAGCACGAACCGCGTCGACAGCGGCCGGTGGTCGGGAGCGGTCATCGGCGTGAGTTCTCCGAGTACTCGAGCATCTGGGCGGTGAAGTCGAGCGGGTACTGGATGTCGACCCGCACGATGCGGCCCGCCGCGTCACGTTCGGGGTGCAGGCGCGGCATCACGAACCCGGTGTAGGACGGCAGATCGATCCGCTGCACGCGGGCGACGACTTCGTCACGCAGGGCGGCGTCGAAATGGACGCCGTACGTGTCGACGAGTGCCTGGGCCGCCGCGTAGTCGCCCTGGCTCTTGATGCGCTGGACGTCGGCGAGCAGCCGCCCGACGCCTTCGTGTACGCCGCCAGGATCGGCCACGACGTAGTACGTGCGGCCGTCCCTCGTCCGTTCGCGGATCGCGCGGGTGTTGGCCATCAGCCACCGGACGATGAGCTGGCGGTTCCGCATGTGGTCTTCTTCGATGACCGTGCCTTCACGGATGCGCCGGAGCTGCACGAGCGCGTTGCGTGCGCAGGCCTCGTAGGCGGCCCTGACGATCTCCGGCTGGTGCTCCGCGGGAACGAGCCCCAGCGCCGCCAGGTGCGGGTCGGCGATGAAGTAGAGCGCGACCAGGTCGGCGCGTGTCTCTTCGATGGTCGAGTACGTCTCTCGAAGCGCGGCCTGGGGCGTCGAGGCGAGCCGGGGATCGGACTGGCCGGACGCGTGCCCGATCACCTCGTGCATGTTGGTGGACAGTTCGCCCGCCAGGCGCCCCCACGCGATGGCCCGCTCGGCTTCGTCGGCCGTCCAGGAGAATTCCGACCAGTACGCGGCCGGCATCGATTGTTCGTACGCGTCCATCACGTTCGACATGGACACGGACTTGCTGCCGTGTTCGGCCCGGATCCGGTCGTCGTTCGGCAGGTTGATGCCGATGGGCGTGACGGGCCCGGAGTCGCCGGCCTCGACCATGACGTCGATCGCGTTGGCCGTGACACCCGTGACGCCGGGTTTCCGGTACGCCGGGTCGAACGGCATTCGATCCTCGAACCACTGCGCCTCGCGCGCGAGGGTCCGGATGGCGTCCGTCTTCGCGCGGTTCACGTAGAAGACGGCCGACTCCCAGGCGGCCTTCATGCCGCGGGCATCGAGGTAGACCTCGATGAACCCGTTGATCGTGTCGACGGTCGCGTCGCGGTCGCGGACCCACGCCGTGTCGTACCGCTCGCGGTCTTCGCGTTCGCCGGTCCGATAGCAGGTGATGAGGGCGCGCAGCGCGTCCTTCGTGGGGTCGGGCGCCCAGGGCAGGGCCGCCTCGAGGTGGGACACGATGGCGGCAATCTCGGCGCCGTAGCGACCTCCGACGCGGTAGACCTCCTCGATCAGCCGGCCCTCTCGTTTCACCAGGCGAGAGTTCAGCGGGTACCGCTCGTCGAACCCGTCGAGATCGGCCAGGCTGACGCCGTCGTACAGGTTGTTGGCGCTCGCGAGCAGCAGATCCTGTCCCGCCTTCGGAGACTTGTTCGTGACAATCGGATCCACCCCGGGATCGAAGAACAGCGGCCGGAGCCTCGCGAGCAGCCCGTCGACGGACTCGCCGGCCGCGATCGGCAGTGCCGCCCCGTTCTGCGCGGCGGCGAGTACCGCGCGGTCGAACGCCGCCGGGTCGCAGCGCGGAACGAACTTCCTGGCGGTGAGGTTGTTGTGCGGCCCCGAGTTGAGCCAGAACAACTTCGTGTACTGATGCACCAGCTCGAAGACACCGGGGTCGACCACGTGCCGATGCCGCACGACGGCTTCGAGCACCCCGCGCATCTCGAGACTGCGGCCGTACCGCTGGTCGTAATAGATGTCCCGGCCGGCGAGGGCCGCGCGATACAGGTGGTAGGCCAGCACCTGCTCGTCCGGAGACAGGTCGGCAAACCCGTCGGCGTAGAGCTGTGCGACGGCAGCGTCCTCGACGCGCTCGAGCAGGGACGGGCGGTCCGGCGACGTCAGAACGTGACCTCCTCCTGGTAGTCGGGCACGTGCACGGGCCAGCCAAGCTCGCGGTCGATGCGGGCCTTGAGGGCCTCCTGGGCGGACGGTTCGCCGTGCACGATGTAGGTCATCGACGGCGGCCGCGTGAAGCCGCCGAGCCAGCGGAGAATCTCGCTCGCGTCGGCGTGGGCGGACATCGAGTCGATCGCGGCGATCCGCGCGTTGACCGGGATGAACTGGCCGTGCAGCTTGACCTCGGTGGCACCCTCCAGCATCCGCCGCCCGCGTGTGCCTTCGGCCTGGTAGCCGACGAACAGGATCGTGTTGCGCGGGTCGGGCAACGCGTTCTTCAGGTGCCACAACACGCGGCCGCCGGTGGCCATGCCGCTCGACGAGACCACGATGGCCGGGGCGGTCGACGCCTGGATGTCCTGCGACTGCCGCGGTGACTGGATGGCCGTGAACCGGCGCGTGGTGAACGCGCCCATCTGGCCGCGCCTCGCCTGGACGTCGGGGTCGAGGTCCCGGCTGTGATTCGCGTAGTGCCGGAGCGCCTCGACCGCCATCGGGCTGTCGAGATAGACGGGCACGATGGGGATGCGCTTCTCGTCCTCGAGGCGTTTCAGCCAGTAGATCACTTCTTCGACGCGGCCCACCGCGAACGCCGGCACGATCACTCGCCCGCGTCGCTCGATCGTCTCTCGGATGATGGCCGCCAGCGCTTCTCCGTTGTCGTCGGGCGGGTGTTCCCGATTGCCGTACGTCGATTCCACCAGGAGCACGTCGGCGGTTTCCACACGCGACGGATCCGGCAGGACCGGCCGGTTGTAGCGGCCGAGGTCGCCGCCGAACAGGAGCTCGCGCCCGCCATCGCCGCCGAGGCGCATCCGCACGAAGGACGATCCCAGCAGGTGGCCCGCATCGACGAACTCGGCGGTGATGTCGCCGCCGAGGGGCATGGGACGGTCGTACCCCACGGGTTGCAGGTGCGCCAGCGACGCCAGGGCGTCCTCTTCGGTGAACAGGGGCAGGGCCGGCGCGTGTTTCGAATACCCGTGCCGGTTGGCGTCGCGCGCATCTTCTTCCGCCAGCCGCCCGGCATCCGGCAGCATGATGCGGCAGAGATCCGCGGTGCTGCTCGTGCAGAACACGCGGCCCTTGAACCCGTCTTTCACGAGGCGCGGCAGGTACCCGGAGTGGTCGATATGCGCGTGCGTCAGGACGACGGCGTGAATGGCCGACGGATCGACCGGCAACGGCGCCCAGTTACGTTCGCGGAGTTCTTTCAAGCCCTGGTAGAGGCCGCAGTCCACGAGGATACGGTGCGATCCGGACGTGACGAGATATTTCGACCCGGTGACGGTGCGTGTCGCACCCAGGAACGTGATGCTCGACATACTGTTCAGTCCTTTGGCCGTCAGGCCAGCAGGCCGACCTGCCCGCCCGTGTGCCAGAACAACACGGCGTCCGCCGCGTCGAAGGCTCCGGAACGCAGCGCGGCCATCAGCCCGGCTGCGGCCTTTGCCGTGTACCAGTGATCCACGAAGACGGCCTCGGTCTGCGCCAGCAGGGCGGCGGCCTCCCGCGACGCGTCGGTCGGGATGCCGTAGCCGTCACCGATGCGCGTGTCGTCCACGTCGACCGCGCACGACCCCGCCAGGTCGTCGCCGTCGAGGCCCAGCAGGTCGCCCATCCCGGCCATGACGCGCCGCACCGCGGCGCCGAGGTCGGCCGCCGTTTCGTCGGCGCTGACGCCGATGACCCGCGTGGGCAAGCCGTGCAGCGCGCAACCGGCCGTCAGCCCCGCCTGCGTGCCCGCAGACGACGAGGCGTGGACGATGACATCCGGCACGAGCCCCTGGCCGAGGAGTTCACCAACGGCATGCGCCAGGCCGAGCGCGCCCAGCGGCGTCGACGCCCCGAGCGGAATCTCACAGGGGCGGCGCCCCTGCCGGCGCAGGTCTTCGGCGATGGCCGCCATGGTCGGCGCGCGGTCTTCACGCCGGGCCACGAAGTGCACCTCGGCGCCGAGCAGCGTGTCGAGGAGCAGATTGCCCGAGAGCCGGTCGGGCCGCTCGCCATTCAGCACGAGCACGCACCGCATGCCGAGGGCCGTCGCCGCCGCAGCGGTCGCGCGACAGTGGTTCGACTGCACGCCGCCAACGGTCATCAGCGTGTCGGCGCCGTCGGCGACCGCCTTCGCGCCCACGAACGCCAGCTTGCGCACCTTGTTGCCCCCGAATCCAAACGGGATGGCATCGTCACGCTTGATGAAGAGGCGCGGTTTCGCCGCGAGGGCCGCCCGGAGGCGGGGCATCTCGTGCAGGGCCGACGCCCCCGACCACAGGGGCGTACGCGGAAACGCAGCGAGGCGGGCGAGCGCCTCCGGATAGGACGACATCGCGCCTATTGTATACTTCGAACAAATCCGTCTCTGCCGTCCGATCCGATCCGCCGTGCCCGAGCATCGATTCCTGCGAACCCTCACTGACACACCGCTGATGGTGTCGGCCGAACTCCGGCCGCCCCGCGCCGAGTTGCAGACGCACGAAGGTATGGACGCCTGGATCGATACCTACCACGGCGTACGACGGCTCACGCGCGACGGAACCATGGTGTTTCTGACGGACAGCGCCGTCGGGACGCCGGAAGAAGACAACCTGCGGCACCTCGTCAGCAACCTCGGCAGCGACGCACCCTGGGACCTCGTGGTGCCGTTCCTGACGTCGAAACACCCGCTGGAGTACTGCCTGGCGTACGGCGACCGGGCGGCCCAGCACGGGTTCCCGGCTCTCGTCGTGCTCGGCGGCGACAAACACGTGGGGACGCCGCGCTGCGTCGAACACGCCTGGCAACTGCGCGCGCTGATTCGCGAACGACAGCCCGACCTCCAGCTCGGCGGCTGGGCCAATCCTCACGCCGACGCGAGCTGGCAGGCAGACCTGCTGGCCTCGCCGACGTTCCACGGCGAGTTCTACCTGACGCAGATCGTGTCGCACCACCACGCGCGGCAGGTTGAGCAGTTCGTGAAGGCGTCCGGCGATCGCGGCGTCACCGCGCCCGGCGTGTTTGGCGTGTTCTACTACCGGAGCGCGAACCCGAAAACGCTGGCGATGCTGCGGGAGTTCCTGCCGGTGCCGGTCGAGGGCCTGATGGAAGACTTCGCCCGCGGCCTCTCGGCGGTGGACGTCTGCGCCCTGACCGTCCGCACGCTGATTCAGGCCGGCGTGCAGCGATTCTACGTGTCGAACCTGCCCATCACGCGGCCGTCACAGACGCTGGCGGCAATCCTGGCGAAGATCTAGGCTCGCGGCTGAAGGCTGGAGACTACTGGTTCGCGGCTGGAGGCTTGCGGCTGGCGACGGGCGGCGGGGAGGCAGCGGCGCGCCCCGCGCGGGGTAGCGCCCTGGCCGCAGTGGGAGGAACCGGGCCGGTGGGAGGCGGCGTTGGCTGGACTGCAGCCCTTGCGGGTGGAGGCGGTCCCGGCGGGGAGCGAGGCCGCGCGGCAGCCCTAAGCTGCTTACTAGCGGGTGCCACG
>CAZJRM010000102.1:0-18079 GCA_964547975.1 uncultured Vicinamibacterales bacterium
CGGGCTGTTCGGCCCGATCCGGCTCGTCGCCGCTCCGGCGCCGGGCGGTACGATTTCCCGTTAGGATGTGCGCATGGCAGACGACACTCTCGAAACGCAGACAGAGCCCGTCGAGGAATTCGAACGGAAGCCGGTGCCCGAACGGGCGTGGCTGGGATTCCGCAGCTTCGTCGGACAGTACGCCGGCGAACACACCGCGGGCACCGAGTTGATGATTGGCCCGCTCTTCGTCGCCTCGGGCGTGAGCGCTGCGGCGGTGGTCGGCGGGCTGCTCGTCGGCAACCTGCTCGCGGTGTTGAGCTGGATGTTCCTGACGGCGCCGATTGCCGTCCGGGCGCGCATGACCTTGTACTACCAGCTCGAGAAGATCTGCGGGCGGCGGCTCGTCACGGCGTACAACCTGGCCAACGGCGTCATGTTCTGCTTCCTGGCTGGCGCGATGGTCACGGTCAACGCCACGGCCGTGGGGATCTGGTTCGACATCGCCATGCCGGGGCTGAACGATCTATACCCGAGCAGCCTGGGCTGGGTGCTGACCGTGGGCGTCATGGGCGTGCTCATCACGATCGTCGCCGCCTACGGCTACAAGATGGTCGCGCGCATCGCCAACCTCGCCGCCCCGTGGATGGTGCTGATCTTCCTCTCGTTCGGCATCATCGGCGCGCGGCAGCTCGGCATCGACTCGGTCGGCGGGTTCTGGTCGCAGGCCCAGACGCTGATCTGGAAAGGCGGCGACCCGCTGCCGGGCCAGGTGAAGTTCACGTTCTGGCACGTCATGTTCTTCGCCTGGTTCTGCAACATGGCGATGCACATCGGCATGGCGGACCTGAGCGTCTTCCGCTACGCGAAGAAGTCCTGGTACGCGGCCGGCACGGCCGCGGGGATGTACCTCGGGCACTTCATCGCGTGGCTCGCCGCGTCGATCCTCTACGCCCTGCAATTGCACACGACGCCCGAGAACACCAACGTGCTGCCGGGACCGCTGGCCTACAACGCCGTTGGCATCGCCGGCCTCGTCTGCGTCATCGTGGCCGGCTGGACCACGGCCAACCCGACCATCTACCGCGCGGGACTCGCCTTCCAGGCGATCAAGCCGTCGTGGTCGCGGTACCGGGTCACCATGGTCACTGGTGCCCTGGCGACGGTGGCCGGCATGTTCCCCGCCATCGCCATGAAGCTGCTCGACTTCGTCGCGCTCTACGGCCTGGTCCTGATGCCGATGGGAGCGGTCGTCTTCGTCGACTTCTGGCTGGCGAAACGGTTCGGCTTCCGGAACAACTACGCGGAGTCCAGCGGAGTCTCCATCAACTGGGCGGCCGGACTTGCGTGGGTGGTCACGCTGGTGGGCTGTCTCACGCTGGTGCGCCTCGGCGTGGCCCAGATCTACTTCGTCGGGTTGCCTGGCTGGTTCGCGGCGGCCACGCTCTACGTCGTGCTGAGTCGGCTGGTGCAGGCGAAGGAGGTGGGGCGATGAAACGTCTGGCGAAACTCGTGTCCGGCGTGGCGCTGGTGGCCACCATCGTGCCGCCGGTGCTCTTCTTCAACGGAACGCTGACCCTGGCCCAGACACACACGTGGATGCTCGCGGCCACCGTCGCGTGGTTCGTGGCCACCCCGCTCTGGATGGACCGGTGACCTTCCGCCCGGCGGGGTGGCTACGTCCGATCGAAGAACTTGTAGAACATCGCCTGCCGGGCCACGGGTTCCGCCTTGGCGGCGATGGCGGTCATCTGGCTGGCGCTGAGTGGCGTGAACTCCCGGGCCAGGCGCACGTTCTCTTCCAGCTGGGCGACCGTGTCGACACCGACGATCGCGGTGCTGATCGGGAGTGAAAGCGCGTAGTACATCGCCTCGCGCATGTTCAGCGTACCAGCGCTCGTCGCGATGACGGCGCTGCCTTCCCACGAGCGCTTCTGTTCCGCTTCGGGCGGGGGGACGTAACTCGACAGGATGCGGCGGCGCCCTGTGAGCTTCATGGCGATGATGCCCATCTGGCGCTCGACGGCCAGGGGGAGCAGCGTCTCTTCGAAGCTGTGGTGGAATCGCTCCGCGGCGTTGACCGCCAGCAGCACCGTGTCGAAAGGGTAACGGCGGATGGCCTCGATCAGGCAGTCAGGCCGGAAATGGCCCGTGATGCCGAGGTGTTTGACGAGGCCCTGGTCCTTGGCGCGGATCAGGGCCTCCATGGCTCCGCCCCTGGCGAAGACCTCCTCGAGGTCGCCCATCGTGCCGAGGTCGTGGAGCTGCCAGCAGTCCAGGTGATCGGTCTGGAGCAGTCCGAGCGATCGGTCGAGCATCCGCAAGGACGCGTCGCGCGTACGTTCCTTCGTCTTGCTCGCGAGAAAGGCGTCCTGCCGGCGCCGCTTCATCACGTGGCCGATGTACTGCTCGCTCCAGCGCTCGGGGCCGCCGTAGATGGAGGACGTGTCGATGTAGTTCACGCCCAGGTCGAGCGCCCGCTCGATGATCGGCACGGCGTTGGCGTCGTTCGCGGGTCGCTCGAGGGCAGATTGGCCACCGAGGCTGAAGATGCCGACCTTGACACCCGTTCTGCCCAGGTTGCGCGTCGGCATGGCGTCTGCCGGCGCATCGCCCGGGCTTCGGACCATTCTGCCGGGATGCGCGGCGGACGTTTCCCCGCCGGCGCTGATCGTCTGGCCTGCGACCGCGGCCGCGACCGCACCGCCGAAGCGAAGGAAGTCCCGTCGGCTCTGTGATGGGATGGGCGGTCGGTCCTGCGCGTTGTCCATGTCGTCCTCCGATGGCGGAGCGTAGAATGCACCAGCCTGACCGCCTCCGCAAGGTCGGCCGAGCCACCCCGGTCGAGATACGCCGGTCGAGCCCACTTCCTATCGAAGCCGGCGGAAGTCCGCCGGTGACACGCCCAGCACGGCGCGGAAGACCCGCGAGAAATGGAACGGGTCGGTGAACCCCGCCTCGGCCGCCACCTGTTTGACGAGCGCCCCGGTCTGCTGCAGGCGCTCGGCCGCGTAGGTCATCTTGAGGCGGCGCAGGCACTGGAACGGGCTCTCGTGGTCGTAACGCCGGAAGAGCCGGCACAGGTACGCCTCGTCGACGTGGCACTCCGCGGCCGTCTGCCTGAGCGTGCGCAGCCGCAGGGCGTGCGCCTCGATGTGCCGCCGGCAGGCCTGGTAGGTGTCGAACGCCGGCGTATCGGTGCCTGCGGCCGGCGCCCGGGCCCCGGCCAGTCTCAGCACCAGGCACTCCAGCAGCTTCGCGCAGAGCGCGGCGCTCCCGCGGCGCGGATGCAGCCCGGCGTCGATCAACTCATCGAAGATCGGCTGGAGCGCGTGCGCCGGGTACACATCGGACACGCGCCCGGGGCCCAGGCCGCAGGACCGCAGCAACGGCTCCGCGCCGGCGCCGGCGAAATCGACGAAGTACTTCACCAGCGAATCGCCGGGCCGCGCCGCGATTCGCTGCGACACGCCGGGGCCGTAGGAGAAGACCCGGACGGCCGCCGAGCGTCACCTCGCCCGTACCGCGCAGGACGTACTCGATGGAGTAGAACGGAAACGTCTCCCGCTGGATGGCGTAATCCGGCGTGCTCTGCTCCCGCCCGCCGCACACGACGACGAGCGGGCGGGCGTTCGACGGCCGGAGGTCCAGGTAGAACCGCCGGGCCCCGGTGACATCCGCCGAAAAGAACGCCGGAGCGGGAAGGTCAAGAATCTCCATGTGCTGGTCAAGTATGTCTATTCCCGTCGAGCCGTGTCCACGGCATTGTGGGGTCCATGACCGCCCGAACTCCCGCCATCGAAAAGGACATGCCCACAAGGAAGGACGACCTGCTGGTCATCACCGGCGCCGGCGGGTTCATCGCCGGCAACCTCGTCCGGTACTTCCGCCGCAAGGGGTTCACGCGGATCCGGGCCGTGGACAAGAAACCGCTGGCCGAGTGGTACCTGCAGGTCCCCGGCGTCGAGAGCCTCTGCCTCGACGTCAGTCTCGAGGAGAATTGTCGCCGTGCCTGCGAGGGCGCGGTCGAGGTCTACAACCTGGCCGCCGACATGGGCGGCATGGGCTTCATCGAACGATTCCGCATCGAGTGCATGCGATCGATCCTGATCAACACGCACATGCTCGAGGCGGCGTACCGCGCGGGCGCGCGCCGGTACTTCTTCGCCAGTTCCGCCTGCGCCTACAACACCGAGTTGCAGAAGGACCCGAACGTCAGGGCCCTCAAGGAGTCCGACGCCTATCCCGCCATGGCCGAGCGCGGGTACGGCTGGGAGAAGCTGTTCTCCGAGCAGTTCTGCCAGGAGTACTGGCACGAACGCGGCATGAAGACCTTCATCGCGCGATTCCACAACGTCTACGGCCCCCACGGGACCTGGGACGGCGGCCGCGAGAAGGCGCCGGCCGCGATGTGTCGAAAGGTCATCGAAGCGATCGACCGCAGGAACCTCACCATCGACATCTGGGGCACGGGCGAACAGACCCGCAGCTTCACCTACGTCGACGACTGCGTGAAGGGCATCGACATGATCACCCATTGCGACCGGCTCATCGCCACGCCCATCAACCTGGGGTCGAGCGAGATGGTGTCGATCAACACGCTGGTGAGCAAGGTCGAGCGCATCGCCGGCGTGACCATGAATCGCACCTACACACCGGACGCGCCGCTGGGCGTGGCAGGCCGCAACTCCGACAACACCTTCATCAGGAAGGTCTTGAAGTGGGAACCGGCCACGCCGCTCGACAAGGGCCTGGCGGTGACCTACAAGTGGATCCAGAGCCAGTACGATCGGCGCAGGCGCGGGCAGCGCGTCGGCATCGGCTAGGGCGACGCCATGGGCACGCCAGCCACCACACTGCGTCGCGCGCTCGGCACGATCCCGTACCGCCTGCAACTCGCGGGCGGCTGGATCGATCAGCCGTTCGTCTCACGCCTCAACCCCGACGCGCCCGGTTCGATGGTCGTGGCGCAGATCGTCCCCGAGTTCCGGCCGATGGACCGGTCCGGGCTGGCCACCGGCACCCGCGCGGTCGCGACCGCGCTCTGGAACGGCCGGCTGCCCCGGCGCCGCCCCGAGGCGCTCGTTCGCGAACTGTACGACGCCGAAAACGCGGGCAAGGCTGATCCCAGCGGTTCGCAGGACATGATCGGCATCGTCTACCCCGGCATCAACCGCCTCGACTACGACGCCGACGTTCATGGCGGCATCTACCCCGCCAGGATCGAGTCGCTGAACGACGCCCGCACGGCGCGATGGCTCGGAGACGTGCTCCACCTGCTGCCCGTCGAACCGCGGCCCCCCGGCTACTCGCCCCTCGGCATCCAGCACCTGTCTCCCCGCCGGGTCGCCCGCCTCGGACGTTCCGGCCGGGACTGTTTCGACGCCATCCGACGCCGCGACGTGCGTGCGCTTGGCGCCTCGTTCAACGAGACCATGCGCTGCTGGGCCGCCATGTTGCCGCACGTGGTCGCGCACCCGCTCATCACGGTCGATCTCGCCCGGCTGTTGCGCGCCTACCAGCGCGCCTATCCCGGGGCCATGTATTCCGGCTGCGGCGGCGGGTACCTCATCGTCGCGTCCGAGCGGCCGGTCCCCGGTGCGTTCCGCGTCACGATCCGGACGGCCTCGTCGTGAACGCCCCGGCTCGTGTGATCGTGACCGGCCCGTTCGATGACCTCCGGGCACGGGACGTACGGTTCCTGCAGGAGGCAGCCTCGTTCGGCCCGCTGACCGCCTTGGTCTGGCCGGATGCCGTCGTCGAGGCACGGGACGGGCACGCGCCGAAGTTCCCTCTCGCCGAGCGGCTGTACTTCCTTCGGGCGCTGCGATACGTCGATCAGGCACGAGCCTGGGAGGCCGCGGACGACGCGGGCCCGACGTCAGGCGGCAGCCACGATGGAACCGTCCTGGTCCTGCGCGAGGCACAACGGGATGACGCGCTCGTGGCCGCCTGCCTCGCATGCGGTTTCGGATGCCACGTGCTCCCTGAGGCGTCGCTCGACGGCTTCCCCGCCCCGCCGCCGCGCCCGGTGGACGCCGGCCTGAAGAAGGTCATCGTCTCGGGGTCGTTCGACTGGTTCCACACGGGGCACATCCGGTTCCTCGAGGAAGCCAGCCGCTATGGCTCACTCTTCGCCGTCGTCGGACACGACGAGAACATCCGGCGGCTCAAGGGCGACGGGCACCCGTTGCTCGGCGAAGACGAGCGCCGCTACATGGTGGGATCGATCCGGTTCGTCACGCAGGCCCTGATCTCGACCGGGCACGGCTGGCTCGACGCCGAACCGGACATTCAGGCCATCGCGCCGGACATCTACGTCGTCAACGACGACGGCGACAAGGGCGGCAAACGGGCGTTCTGCGAGGCGCGCGGCATCGCGTACGTCGTGCTCGCCAGGACACCGGCCCCGGGGCTGCCCCCGCGCAGCAGCACGGCACTCCGCGGATTCTGAGAAGGGACCACGCCATGACTCGGACACTGTTCAGGCGCGCGCTCATCGGCGCGATCGTGACCGTCGCGATGATGACGCCGGCGGCCGCACCGCAGAGACCGTTCGAGCCCACCTGGGACTCGCTGTCGCAGTACCAGGTTCCCGACTGGTTCCGCGATGCGAAATTCGGGATCTGGGCCCACTGGGGTCCGCAGTCCGTTCCCATGTGGGGTGACTGGTACGCCCGCCGGATGTACATGCCCGGTGACAAGGACTACCAGCATCACCTCGAGACCTACGGACATCCATCTGTCACGGGCTGGAAGGACATCATCCCGCTCTGGAAGGCCGAGAAGTGGGACCCGGAACGGCTGATGGCGCTCTACAAGAAGGCCGGCGCCCGGTACTTCGTGAGCATGGGCGTCCATCACGACAACTTCGACCTGTGGAACTCGACCACGCATCCGTGGAATGCGGTCAAGGTCGGCCCCCGGCGCGACGTGGTTGGCGAGTGGCAGAAAGCCGCCCGCGCGCAGGGCCTCCGCTTCGGCGTGTCCGAACACCTGGGCGCCAGCTTCACGTGGTTCCAGCCGAGCCGCGGCAGCGACCCGTCGGGGCCGCACGTCGGGAAACCCTACGACGGCGCCGACCCGAAGTACGAAGCGCTGTACCACTGGGCAGCCGCTCCCGGCGACACGGCGTGGTACAGCACGGATCCGCGGTGGCACCGCGAGTGGTTCACGCGCATCAAGGGCCTGGTCGACCAGTACCAGCCCGACTTGCTCTACACGGACGGCGCGCTCCCCTTCGGCGAGACCGGCCGCACGTTGCTCGCGCATTTCTACAACCAGAACCGTTCCGCGCACGGCGGACGCCTCGAGGCGGTCTACACGCTGAAGGACTGGCGAACGCGGCCCGGCCACGGAGACTACGTGGAGGGCATCGGCGTGCAGGACGTCGAACGCGGTGGCCTGTCGGCCATCAAGCCCATGCCCTGGCAAACCGACACGTCCATCGGTGACTGGTTCTATAACAGGAACTGGAAGGCCAAAGACACCGGCGGCATGTACCGCTCGCCGGCCTGGGTGATCCGGACACTCGCCGACATCGTCAGCAAGAACGGCAACATGCTGCTGAACGTCGTGCAACGGCCCGACGGCTCGCTCGACCCCGAGGTCGAAACGCTGCTCGAACAGGTGGGAACGTGGCTGGCCGTCAACGGCGAAGCGATTTACGCCACTCGGCCGTGGCGGGTCTACGGCGAAGGTGCCGTGACAACCGATGCCGGGCACTTCAAGGAGGACTTCGCGTTCTCGGCGGCCGACATCCGGTTCACCCAGTCGAAAGACGGCCGCACCGTCTATGCGATGGCGCTGGGCTGGCCTGCCGATGGCACGCTGACGGTCCGGGCGCTCGCGGCGCCGGGACCGAAGGTCGAACGTGTCGAACTGCTCGGCCACCAGGGGCCGCTCGCCTTCGCGCAGACGGAGGCCGGTCTACGGGTGACGTTGCCCGCCGTGCCGCTGAGCGAGATCGCGTGCGCGTTGCGGGTTTCCGGACGTGGCCTCGGAGCGCCCGCGGCCAGCACCCGCTGATTCAGGCGTCAGCACGACGGCCACGCCGCCGCGAGGCGGAAGCACGAACGACAGCGACTCGCCGGGCGCAATCCGGCGCTGTGTCCTGATGATGTCGCGCGGGCCATTGCCGTCCGCGTACACATCGGCCACGTAGCGCGTGCCCGCCCCCAGCCTGTCCAGGGGGATGCGGACCTCGCGGCCCTCGTTGTTCGTGATGACGCCGATGAACCACTGGTCGCCGCGACGACGCGCGATGGCCACGTGATCGCCGGGGCGGCCGCTGAGCACCTTCGTGTCGTCCCAGACCGTCGGCAGACGCGAGAACCACTCCAGGCCCGGCGAGACGCCCTCGAACGACGCAGGGCGGTCGTACCAATACAGGAACTGGAGCGGGCTGTAGAGCACGACCGCGTGCGCCAACTGATAGCCCCACGTGTTCTTCAAACGCGGATCGAGCCAGCAGAACGTGTGGTCGCCGGCACCGGCAAGCATCCGGGTGAACGGCAGGATCGTGCCCTGCGTCGCATCGGGGAATTCTTCGTTCCCTCGGATGCCTTCCTGCGTGAGCAGGTTCGGATACGTCCGGCTCATACCCGTCGGCCGGAACTCGTCGTGGATGTCCAGCATGAGCCGGTGCCGCGCCGCCTTTGCGATCGCGCCGTAGAGCCACTCCGTCCAGGGCTGCGTGTGGACGTTGACGAACCCGTACTTCACGCCGACGATGCCCCAGCGGCTGTAGAGGGGAAGTACCTCGTCGAGTTGACGTTCCATCGCGCGGCGGTTGATGTACAGCCAGACGCCGATGCCCTTCGACTTCGCATAGGTGATGACGGAGGGCAAGTCGAGGCCCTGGTACTCCGGCTCGGGCCGCAGGCGCCTGGGGTCGATGCTGACACGACGCGCATCCGACGTTTCTTCGTACTCGTGGCCGTACCAGCCGGCGTCGTACTCGATGTACTGAAGCCCGTGTCGCACCGCGAAGTCGACCGCTTCCCGGCCCCCACGTGTCGACAAGGTCACTTCCCGAAGCACTTTGCCCGGACGAATCCACTCGGTCGACACCACACGCGACGGCGGACTCAGGTTCTGGAGCAGGTAGTTGTGCTCCAGCAGTTCGCCCGGGGTCTCGCCCACGAAGACCACGCGCCACGGCGACGAATACGGCGCCCGGGCGGTCACCGGTCCCATGAGCCGGGCGCGCAAGGCATGCCGATCGCCCGCGAGGGGCGCGACGAACATCGATGACGAATGTTCGACGCCAGCCTCGGCAATCGCCGCCCAGATGCCGTCCGGCAACTCGGCCAGAAACGGCCGCTCCGATGCCTGGGCCATCTGGGCGATGGGCACCCGCTGGTACGCCGTCTGCGCCCGCGGCGTCTCCCACCCGAACGTCCACTCGGGGAATCGGAACTCGGTCGCTTCATCACCGATGACGAACCCGCCCGGGGCCGCCTGTGCGGGCACGCGATAACGGAACGCCACGCCTTCGTCGTACGCGCGGAACTCGAGAATGAGGCTGCGGCGCGGTGGAATCGTCTCACGGACTTCGACCGTGAGGGCGTTGAACCGGTCCGGGAACTCGCGCCGCTCGCCGTAGGGCGGTCGCCAGGCGGACCGCCGTTCCGAGCGCGCCGTTCGGACGACGGCCATGCTCGAGTCAAGGCGCGGCGCGCCTTCGAAGACGAGGCCGAGGCCCGACGGCCGAAGGACGGTACGGCCGCCCAGCGTCACCGCGTACGTCGGCCGTCCGGACGACACGTCCACGCTCACGGCCAGCTGCCCCGACGGCGACACGACTCGCAGGGCTGTGGAAGGAGCCGGTGCCTGCGCCGTGCTCGCGCCTGCCGACGCGATGACGAGCGTCACGATCAGCGACACGCAGGCCCGTCGTCGGCACATGTCCGCCTCCCTGCGCGTGCGCGTCACGCGCGCTCGAGAATGAACGACGCGAACGGCGCCAGCGTCGTCCGGCCCGTCAGCACGCGACCGTCCTCGATGTCTTTCAGGCGCAGCGCGCCCAGATCGACCTCCCTGGCCTGACGGCGGAAGTTGTGCAGGAAGTAGAACGTGCGTCCGCCCCCGGACCGCTTCTGCACGGTCACGCCCTCGGGGAGATCGATCTCGAGGCACGTCGACACTCCCGCCTGCCTGACGAGCCCGCGCGTGAACGTGTCGAGGAACGAATCGCCGGCGGGGCGTGTCGCGAGGTAGTACACACGGCCCTTCCCCACCGTGTTCACCGTCAGCGTCGGCATCCCCGCGTAGAAGTCCGTGGCGTAGGTCGCGAGCGCCGTCGCGCCTTCCAGGTGCACACGTTCGCAGTAGTCCCTCACGGGATGCTCTCCGGCGAGCCCGAGCGAGTTCCCTGCGGCGGGCACGATCTTCTGCACCGCATCCGGGTACAACGAGTCGATCTCCTCCGACCAGACGCCGGCGAGTTTCCGCAGACCGCCGCCGGGCCAGCCGCCACGCAGCACGAGTTCGGTGTCGTTGACGATGCCGGAAAGATACGTGAGGACGAGCGTGCCGCCGTTGCGCACGAAGGTGTCGAGTCGGTCGGCGACGCCGGGTTTCAGCATGAACAACATCGGCGCCACGACCACCTTGTAGCGGTCGAACGACGACAGGCTCTCGATGATGTCCACCGGGATGCCGAGTTTCCAGAACGGCCGGTAGTGGCTCTGGCACGTCTCGAGGTACTCGCGGTCGAACTCCGAGCGACCCGCGCCTTGTCTCGGGCCCTGGGTATACATGATCGCCCAGCGCACTTCCCAGTCGTAGATGAGCCCGACCTCCGGGCGTACCGTGGTGCCGACGATCGCATCGAGCTTCTTGAGAAACGCGCCATGCGTGGCCACGTCCTGGAAGACACGCGTCTTCTCGGCTTCGCCGTGGTCGACGACCGCGCCGTGCATCTTCTCGAACGCGCCGAGGCTCTTGCGCCACTGGAAGTACATCGTCGCGTCAGCGCCGTGACCGATGGCGAGCAGCATCTCCTGCCGGTGCTGGCCGGGCTTCTTCAACTGCGGTGTCGGCTGCCAGTTGGTGTGCGACGGCGTGGATTCCATCAGGATGAACGGCAGCCCGCCCTTCATCGAGCGATAGAGATCGTGGTGCAGGGAGAGGTTCACCGCCTGCCGCCACGATTCTTCGCCGTGCAGCGTCGGGTACGCATCCCAGGACATCCGGTCGCTGATGTCGGTGAATCGCCAGTAGTCGAGGCCGACGAACGTGCTCATCATGTTCGTCGTGACGGGCAGCGCGGGCGTCGCCGCCTTGAGCGGCGCGATCTCGGCCTTCATGAAATCCACGGTCTGGTAGGTCGTGAACCGGTCCCAGTCCAGTTTCAGGCCGTCCACCGGGCTCTCGCGCGGGTCGATCTGCTCCCACGCCTGGTACGTCTGGCTCCAGAACGCCGCCCACCACGCGCGGTTCATGCGTTCGAGCGTCCCGTACTTCGTCTGCAGCCACGTGCGGAACGCGCCGAGGCAGTAGTCGCAGTAACACGTGCCGCTGTATTCGTTCGAGATGTGCCAGCCGGCCAGCGCCTTGTGCCCTCTGTAACGTTCCGCCAGCTTCGTGTTGATGGTGCGGACCTTGTCGCGGTAAACCGGCGACGTGAAGCAATGGTTGTGTCGCTGGCCGTGGAGTTCGCGCTGCCCGGCGCGGTTGATGCGGCGCACTTCCGGGTACTTCTCGGACATCCACCGGGGTTTCGCGCCGCTCGGCGTCGCGAGAAACGCGTAGAAGCCGTGGGCCGCCAGCCGGTTCATGATGTCGTCGAGCCACGCGAACTCGAACCGGCCTTCCTCTGGCTCGAGCGTCGCCCACGCGAAGATGCCGACGGAGAACGTGTTGCAGCCTGACTTCTCCATCAGGCGGACGTCTTCGTCGATGACCGCCGGTTCGTGGAGCCACTGGTCCGGGTTCCAGTCGCCGCCATGAAGCATGTGCGGGAACCCGGGGATGACCGGCGGATACCGGTCCGGCAGGCCCGCGCCGCCACCCTGGGACGCGAGCGCGACCAGGCGTCCCGGCAGCGCCAGGAACGCCGTGGCACTCAAGGCGGTCTTCAGGAACGGACGACGACCGAGCGTGAGGTGTGACACATCAGCCTCCGAGGCGGAAGAGTGGTTCAGCGATAGAGTTGCAGCGCGCTGTCGTTGATCTCGAGCCGGTGCGTCTTGATCAGCGTGATGACCTGCGCGCCGGCGAGAAGCGTCGGGCCATAACCGTGAGCGGCGTACGGGCTCGTCGGCCGATGGTAGTAGAACGCCGGGTCGAAGCCCATGCCCGTCCCGACGCACGTGCCTTCGACCTGTCCCTGCGCGTTGACCTTCGTCGACACCGCGTGCCAGCCGAGCAGGACGGCGGGGCCGTAGGCCACCGGATCGATCCAGCCGCGATCGATGGCTCTCGCCATGGCATACGTGTAGATCGCGGTGGCGGAGGTCTCGAGGTACGAATCTTCGCGATCGAGGAGCTGGTGCCAGAAGCCGCTGCCGGACTGCCGCGCGGCCAGCCCGCGCACGTGACGTTTCAGCAGGTCGAGCACCTCGGCGCGCCCCGCGTGGTCGGCCGGCAGCACGTCGAGCAGTTCCACGAGCGTCATGACCGCCCAGCCGTTCGCCCGGGCCCAGTAGTACTCGGGGTGATCGGTCATGCCCTGCACCCAGCCGTGCATGAACAGGCCGCGCTCCCTGTTGAACATGCGCTGCGCGAACTGCCGCACCTGCAGCACGGCATCGTCGAAGTACACCCGGTCGCCCGTCAGCGCGCCCATCTGCGCCAGAGCCGGCACGCTCATGTAGAGGTCGTCGAGCCAGATGGTGTCGGGATGCGGGCGGTTTCGCGCCAGCGTCCGATCGGACAGGCGGAACTCCTTGGTCCTGATGTAGTCGATGTAGTGGTCGATGAGGGGCCGAAGATCGCCCTGGATCCCCGCGCGCTGGGCCTTGATCATCGAGGCGCACATCGACCCGGCATCGTCCAGCGCGCGGGGGCTGAAGACCGAACGCAGCGGCGAGCGCGGACCTGGCGGGGCCTTCAGCCGGACGCGCACCTCGCGGGCCGCGTCGGCCACGAGGCCCAGGCGCTTCGACACGTACTCACGATACCGGGGATCACCCGTCACCTCCGACGCCAGCAGCATCCCCGTGTAGGTCACGCCCCATTCGTAGCTGATCGGCCGGAACGCGCCCGGCTCGAACTCGTGGTCGGCCGCCAGCGCCGCCAGGTCGGTCACGGGAGTGGCCGATCCGCGGTTCACGAACCGCGCCGGCGTCTCACGTTCGAGGTAGCCGTGAATCCGCCGCAGCACCCCGGCCACCGCATCGACGGTGACGGGCCCGTACGGCACCGGATAGGCGGCCTTGAGCAGATGCAAGGGCGTGTTGCTGTCCGTGGCCGCCTGCGGAGCCTGGGCGGCCGCGGAGGCCGCCAGGCACCCGATGGCGCACGCCACGGCACACGCCACGCTCACGAAACGCCGACGGACCGTTCGAGTACGGTTCATGAGGTCACCGCAGCTCCACGAGCGCCACCGACTTCGCCGGCAGCGTCACCTCGAAGGATCCCTTCGCGACCTTCAGGCCGGCGAGCGGCGCGGGACTCACCGTCTCGGGCGCCGCAAACGTGTTGTGCGCGTTCATGGCCGCGGCGGTGAGCACCCGGCCCGTCGCGGTCGTCGCCGCCGCGCCGCTCAGCGTCACATTCAGCGTCACGGCGCGGGTGGGATGGACGTTCGCGAACGACACGGCGATCCGCCCGTCCGCCGCCCGCGTGGCAGACGCGCTGACGCCGGGGATGCTGGTGGTCCCGAAGGTGTAGTCGGGCGCCTGCATCTCGATGGGCAGGAACGTCCCCCCCTGGTGGACCTTGAACATCTCGAACACCCAGTAGGTGGGCGTCCTGACCATTTTCGCCTTGTCCGTGAGGATCATCGCCTGCAGCACGTTGATCGTCTGCGCGATATTGGCCATCGACACCCGATCGGCGTGACGGTGGAAGATGTGAAAGTTCAGCGCCGCGACCAGCGCGTCGCGCAACGTGTTCTGCTGGTACAGGAAGCCCGGTTCGGTGCCCGGTTCGACGTCGTACCAGGTGCCCCACTCGTCCACGACGATGCCGATCCGCTTCTGGGGATCGGTCTTGTCCATGATGGCCGAGTGTTTCGTGATGAACTCGTCCATCCGCAACGTGCGCGACAGCGTCGAGAACCACTGGTCTTCGCCGAACACCGTGGCGGAGCCCTTCTTCGACCAGTCGCCCGTCGGCAACGTGTAGTAATGCAGGGACAGGCCGTTCATCCGGCGGCCGGCCCGTTCCATCATGACCTCGGTCCAGTTGAAGTTGGACGCATCGGCTCCGGCGGCGATGCGGGCAATGGGCCTGGTGCGATCGTAGTTCTTGATGAACGTGTTGTACTTCCGGTACTCGTCGCCGTAGTACTCGGCGCGCATGTTGCCGCCGCAGCCCCAGGGCTCGTTGCCGATGCCGAAGTACGGCAGGTGCCAGGGTTTCTCGCGGCCGTTCTGCCGGCGCAGGTTCGCCATGGGCGAAATCGCGTCCGACGTCATGTACTCGATCCACTCCATCATTTCCTGCGGCGTACCGCTGCCCACGTTGCCCGTGATGTAGGCTTTCGTCCCGAGCTGGTCCACCAGGTCGAAGAACTCGTGCGTGCCGAAGTGGTTGTTCTCGACGACGCCACCCCAGTGGGTGTTGATCATCGAGGGCCGCTTCTCGCGGGGACCGATGCCGTCCTTCCAGTGATACTCGTCGGCGAAACACCCGCCAGGCCAGCGGAGCACGGGGACGTTCAGTGCCTTGAGCGCCGCGACGACATCGTTGCGGATACCGCGGGTGTTGGGAATCGGAGAGTCGAGCCCCACCCAGAGGCCTTCGTAGATGCCACGGCCGAGGTGTTCGGCGAAATGGCCGTAGATGTCCGGGTTGACGACGGAACCCGGCTGGTCGGCGCGCACGGTCGCCGCGACGACGGTCTGCGGTGTGGCAGCCGTCCCCTGTCCGAGAATCCGGGAGCCGGGTACGAGAAGGAGGAGCGCAATCGGAGCGGCATAGTACAGCTTCATGGCGGCGATTATGGCGTGCCCGTCAGGGTTGTCAAGGGCGCGCCCAGCGGCAATAATCAGCGTCACTGAATCTTATGCAGCTCAACCTCCTCGATCTCGTCATCATCGTCGTGTATATGGGTGGGACCCTCGCCGTCGGCTGGGCGTTCAGCCGCCGCCAGCGCACGATCAAGGACTACTTCCTCACGGGCCACGACACGCCCTGGTGGGCGCTCATGGGCTCGATCGTGGCCACCGAGACGTCCACGGTCACCTTCATCAGCGTGCCGGCCTTCGCCTTTGCCGCGACGGCCGGGGGGACCGGCGGCAACTTCACGTTTCTCCAGCTCGCGTTCGGCTACATGATCGGGCGGCTCGTCATCGTGGCGTTGTTCATCCCGCTCTATTTCAAGGGCGAGTTGTTCACGGTGTACCAGGTGCTCGACCAGCGTTTCGGCGGGCGTGTGAAGCGCACGGCGGCCTCGCTCTTCCTCGTCACGCGATCCATCGCCGACGGCATCCGCCTCTTCCTGACCGCGATCGTCCTGGTGGCGCTCACGGGCTGGGCCGACCCCGTGTCGATTCTCATCATTGGCGTCGTGACCATCGCCTACACCTACCTTGGCGGCATGGCGGCCGTGATCTGGACCGACGCCATCCAGCTCGTCGTGTACCTGGTCGGCGCGGTCGCGGCAGCCGTCATCCTGGTGGCGAAAATCCCGGGCGGTTGGCCGGAAGTCGCCGCGGTCGGCGACGCGCTGCACAAGTTCACGCTGTTCGATCCGACGTTCGACCTGTCCCGCAGCTACACGCTCTGGTCCGGCGTCATCGGCGGCGCGTTCCTGACGACGGCCACTCACGGCACGGACCAGCTCATGGTCCAGCGTTACTTGAGCGCCCGGAGCCCGAGGCAGGCGACGCTCGCGCTGCTGACGAGCGGCGTGGTCGTCTTCGCGCAGTTCGTGCTGTTCCTGCTCATCGGCCTGATGCTCTCCGTCTTCTACCAGGCGCCGGGATCGCTGCCGCCCGCGGTGGCGGCCCAGGCCGACCGGGTGTTCCCGCACTTCATCGTCACGGAACTGCCGCCGGGCATGGTGGGGCTGGTCGTGGCCGCCATCTTCGCCGCGGCGATGAGCACCTTGTCGGGTTCGCTGAACTCGTTGTCGGCGGCGGCGGTCACCGACTTCTACCGGCCGCTCGTCGCGCCGGACCGTTCGGACGCACACTACCTGAAGGTGTCGCGGTTGTTTACCGCCGGCTGGGGCGTCGTCCAGATCACGGTCGCCATGGTTGCCATCGCGATGAAGGGCCGGGGCGTGGACGCGGTGCTTGCCGTGGCGTCCTTCACGAACGGGCCGGTGCTCGGCCTGTTCCTCCTGAGCGCGATCACGCGCCGCGTCGGTCCCAGGGGCGCGCTGACGGGCGTGGTGGCCGGCATCGTGGCGATGGCGTTCGTCTGGCTGCAGACACCGCTGTCGTGGCAGTGGTACGTCCTGGTGGGCTCCACGATCACCTTCGGCACGGGCCTGCTCGCCAGCGTGATGCTCGAGGGCCGGCGGGCGGCGTAATCGTCTCGACGCTGCCCGGTCCGGCGTCCACGGCGCCGGGCGCCGGCCTCCGGCCTCCGTGCCGGCCTCGTTCACCCATCCGAAACGTCGCTCACGCGGCGGCCGGCAGGGCAATCGCGGACTTGGCTTGAAACGCGCCCGAATGGTCCCGTGCTGGCCCCACCGCACCGGCCAGAGGTTCTGGACTGCGAAACCGGCCCCAGCCCCGGAATCCGTGTGGCGCCACGGCGCCAACGGCGTTACCGTAGGCCGCCATGCGAACTCGCGTCGCCCCGCGCCCGTGCTGGTCGTCTCGGTGGCTCCGGGCCTGGACCGGGGCCGTGCTGGTCGTGCTGGCGGGCGTGCCCGGCCGCGCCGAGGCTCCCGCGCCCATCGACCGTCACGCGCTCGTGTCGCGCCACAGTCCGGTAATCACCAGCCTCGACCGCGAGTCTCCCCTGTCGGTCGGCAACGGCGAGTTCGCCTTCACGGTGGACGCCACCGGCCTGCAGACCTTTGCCGACCTCTACGACGAGACGATTCCGCTCGGCACCCTGTCGCAATGGGGCTGGCACACGTTCCCGAATCCCGACGGCTGGTCCATCGACCGCTTCCGGTTCGCCGAGTTCGACAGCCACGGCCGGACGGTCGGCTACGCCGACATTCCCGGCAACGAACGCACGCCCGAGATCACCTGGCTGCGCGCCAATCCGCACCGCCTGCATCTCGGACGCATCGGGTTCGTCCTCACTCGCGCCGACGGGACGCCCGCCACGCCGCAGGACCTCTCCGGAATCCGGCAGGAACTCGACCTCTGGAACGGCCGCATCGTCAGCCGTTTCACGTTCGACGGAGCCGCCGTCGAGGTCGTGACCCTCTGCCACCCCGCGACCGATGCCGTCGCCGTCAGGGTCGCGTCCGCGCACCTCGCGACCGGACGCGTGAAGGTCGGGCTGCGGTTTCCTTACGGCACCGGGGCCGTCGTGACGGCGGACTGGTCGCGTCCGGACGCGCATCGCACGGTGCGCACGGCGATTTCCCCAACCCGCGCCACGTTCGCCCGGACGCTGGATGCGGACCGCTACACGGCCACGCTCGACTGGGCGCCGGCCGGGACGCTGGCTGACGCGGGGCCCCACAGTTACACCCTGGCCGCGCCTCCGGGCGGCCGCACGCTGTCGTTCGTCACGACCTTCGCCCCGACGGTTCCGGCGAAACCGGCGCCGACATTCGAACAGGCGCGCCTGGCCGCCGAGTCCCATTGGAACCGGTTCTGGTCGAGCGGCGGCGCCATCGACCTGTCGGGCAGCACCGACCCGCGGTGGAAAGAACTCGAACGCCGGATCGTCCTGTCGCAGTACCTGACCGCGATCCAGTGCGCCGGGAAGTACCCTCCTCAGGAGACGGGGCTGACGTTCAACAGCTGGGAGGGCAAGTTCCACCTCGAGATGCACTGGTGGCACGCCGCGC
>CAZJRM010000103.1:0-17865 GCA_964547975.1 uncultured Vicinamibacterales bacterium
AGCGCCGAGGGGAGGGGGACGACATTCTTCGTCAGCCTGCCCAGTCGAGCCGAGGCGTAGCCTTTCGATTCCTCTTGCCGGCGACCGCGTTGCGCGCTACATTCTCGGGGGTGCATACCGTGGCCATGCACTAGCCCCTCCGTCGGCCCCCAAGCGACAGCCCCCTCCGTCAACCGATCGCGGAAGCCCCTGCGTGACCCTGCGGTGCCCCCGCGGAGGACTCTGTAATGCCAGGAGAGCTCCGAGTCGGGGTGTATCTCGGTTGGAAGGGCACCGCGCCCGCCGAGACCGTCGATCTGAAGGACGTCGCCAAGTACGCTGGCGGCCTCCCCTCCGTGGCATTCGTCCGTGACCTCGGGCGTAACCCGCGTCTCGATCCCGCCGCGCTCTGCACGGAAATCCGCGCCCGGCAACTGGACCGCGTCGTCATTGCCGGAGACTCGCCCGGGTACTTCAAGGCCGCATTCACGCGCGCCATGGCGGACGCCGGTGGCGACCCTGCGGAGATCCGGCTGGCCTCGTATCGGGAACACGGCGCCGCATTCGGCGAGGGCACCGAGCGGGCGAAGGGCATCACGGCCTGCGCGGTCCTCGGCGTGCCGTACGGTCTCGCCGCTGTGCCCGAGACGACCAGCGTGCATCCCGACACCCTCGTCATCGGCGGGGGTGTGGCCGGAATCCAGGTCGCGCTCGAGATTGCCGACGCCGGGAAGAAGGTCTACCTCATCGAGAAGACCGGCACCATCGGCGGTCACATGGCGATGTTCGACAAGACCTTCCCGACGCTCGACTGCGCCGCCTGCATTCTCACGCCGAAGATGGTCTCCGTGGGTCAGCACGAGATGATCCAGCTGTGGACCCTCAGCGAAGTGGTCGAGGTGAACGGGCGGCCGGGCGACTTCAGGGTGAAGGTCCTCCGCCGCGCGCGTTATGTCGACCCCGATGCCTGCGTCGCCTGCCACGCCTGCATGGAAGTCTGCCCGATCGCCCAGTCGAGCGAGTTCGACGCCGGTATCTCGACCCGCAAGGCGATCTACATGCCGTTCCCGCAGGCCGTGCCGAACGCGTACCTGGTCGACCCGTCGCAGTGCACCTACCTCCAGAGCGACGGGAAGAAGTGCGGCGCCTGCCTGCGGAAGTGCCTGAAGGAGTGTATCCACTTCGACCAGAAGGACGAGGTCGTCGAACTGGCGGTGGGCAACATCGTTGTGGCGACGGGGTACGACATCTTCGACGCGCGGCGGATCGAGCGCTACAACTACGGCGTGCTCCCGAACGTGCTGACCGCTCTCGAGTTCGAACGGCTCACGAATGCGGCCGGACCGACCGGCGGCCGGATCGTGATGAAGTCGAAGAAGCTCAACAAGCGGACGAAGAAGGAGGAATGGGTGCTCGACCCGGAGGGCCCGGCGCCGAAGAGCATAGCCATCATCCATTGCGTCGGCTCTCGCGATCAGAACTACAACGCGTACTGCTCGCGCGTCTGCTGCATGTACTCGTTGAAGTTCGCGCACCTCGTGAAGGAGAAACTCCACGACGCGGAGGTCTACGAGTACTACATCGACATGCGCGCCTTCGGGAAGGGATACGAGCAGTTCTTCGAGCGGATCAAAGACGAGGGGGTCTTCGTCGTGCGGGGCCGATCCGCCAAGGTGATCGAGCGGAACGGCCAGATGTTCATCAAGGGAGAGGACATCCTGAGCGACCGGATGCTCGAGTTCCCGGTCGACATGGTGCTCCTCGCCGTTGGACTGCAACCGGCGCACGGCATGGAAGAACTGGGCGGACTGCTCGGGATCGGCCGTGAGAGCGACGGCTGGTTCCGCGAACTCGACTACAACATCGACCCGACGGGCACGGAGCGCGGAGGCATCTACGTCGCCGGCGCCTGCCAGGGGCCCAAGGACATCCCGGACGCGGTGGCGCAGGCGTCCGCGGTGGCGGCCCGCGTGTTGCGCAGCATCGTGAGCGGGCGCGGGCGCGAGAGCCGCGCGAGCGTGGGACTGGCGGACGTCGAAGCCCGGGCGCGGAGATTGGCGGAGGTGGGATAACGAGGGGAGTCACCTCATGGCGGTACTGGCGAATCCCAGGCTGGTCGGGGAACTGGAGCAGTACGGCGCCGAGCACGTGGTGAACTGCTACAACTGTGGCAACTGCACCGCCACCTGCCCTTTCTCCAGGGAGCCGTTTCTCTTTCCCAGGAAGTCGATGCGCTACCTCCAGATGGGGCTGGAGGACCGGCTCAAGGGCAACCTCGAGCCCTGGCTCTGCTACTACTGCGGCGAATGTTCGGAGCAGTGCCCGCGGCAGGCCGAGCCTGGCGAGACAATGATGAGCATGCGCCGGTGGCTGACGTCGAAGTACGACTTCACCGGCATCTCGCGCCTCTTCTACCGGTCCTGGAAACTGGAGGTGTTTGCCATCCTGCTGGTGGCGATCCTGACCGGGCTCGGCCTCTACCTGTGGGGCACGTCGCACGGCGACATCCACGTTTACGATGGCGCGGGCGCGTTCCTGCCAGCCGAGACGATCCACCTCTTCGACTGGGCGATGGCCATTGTGCTGCTGGGTCTGCTGCTGACGAACTGCGCCCGCATGTGGTGGTTCACGATCGGGCGCGACACGAACTACCGCATCCCGCTCTCCACCTACCTCCGCCGCGCCTGGCTGCTCCCGCTGCATTTCCTCACGCAGAAGCGGTACCGCGAGTGCGAGAAGAAACGGCCGTGGGCGCTCCACCTGGTCCTGATGGCGAGCTACCTCACGATGCTGATCCTGATCATGTTCTTCCTGCCCCGGGTGCAGGCAGGACCGGAGATCCGCTGGGGCGCGCACGTCTTCGGATACCTCGCGTCGGTCGGCCTGATCGGCGCGACGGTCTTCGCGTTGCACGGCCGGCTGCGCAAGACGGAAACGCACTACAAGTATTCCCACGAAACTGACTGGATCTTCCTGGTGCTTCTGCTCTACGTCGCCGTCACGGGTGTCGTTCAGCACGTGCTGCATCGCGCGGGATACCCGTACGCGGCGAACATCCTCTACCTGGTTCACATGATGGGCGTGGTCCCGATGCTGGTGCTCGAAGTGCCGTTCAGCAAGTGGGCGCACATGGCGTACCGGCCCCTGGCGATGTACTTCTCGGACCTGCAGGCCGAGGTGATCCGCGAGCGGGAGAAAGCCGCGGCGGCGACACCGGCCCCGCAGGTCGCCTGACCCTCGGGGGAGGCGGAAATGGGCTGCCGCATCGGCGTTTACGTCTGCAACTGCGGGACGAACATCGCGAAGGTGGTCGACAGCGACGAGGTCTCGCGCCTCGCCCGGGAGATGCCGGACGTCAGCGTCGCCCGCTCCTACAAGTACATGTGCTCGAATCCCGGCCAGGAAATGATCGTCCAGGACATCCGGGACCTCGGGCTCGACCGCGTCGTCGTGTCTGCCTGCAGCCCGCGCATGCACGAGCCGACGTTCCGCCGCGCGCTGTCCACCGCGGGACTGAATCCCTACTTCCTGGAAATGGCCAACATCCGCGAGCAGTGCAGCTGGGTGCACGACGACCCGCGGATGGCGACCGACAAGGCGACGGCCCTGACCCGGGCCGCCGTGCGCCGCGTCGCTTTCCACGAGCCGCTGGAGAAGCGGTACGTGGACATGAACCCGACCACCCTCGTGCTCGGGGGCGGGATCGCCGGCCTGACCGCGGCGCTCGAATTGGCCATGGCGGACCAGCCGGTCGTGCTGGTGGAACGGGACACGCGCCTCGGCGGCAACGTGGGCCGCGTCGACCTGACCGCGCCGTACCTCGACTCGGCCAGGGATCTGATTCGTGATCGGGTGACGCGTGTGAGCGGTCACCCGCTCATCACGGTCCTGCTGGAGAGCGAACTGCTCGACCTGCGCGGGTTCGTCGGCAACTTCACCGCGCGCATCCGTCAGCGGGTCACGTACGAACACGGCCTGGCCGAGGCCACCCGCGAAGTCCCGGTCGGCAGCGTCATCGTTTGCACCGGGTACCAACCGTTCGACGCGGGCCGGATCCAGTCGTACGGCTACGGCTGGTTCCCGAACGTGATCACCTCGTTCGAGCTGGAGCAGAAGCTGCGCGAGGGTCGCGTGCTGACGGCGCAGGGAAAGCCGCCGCAGTACGTGGCCATCATCCATTGCATCGGCAGCCGCAGCGAAGAGCACCACCCGTACTGTTCGCGCGTCTGCTGCATGACGGCGCTGAAGTACGGCCACGAGATCAAGTCGGCGAACCCCGAGTGTTTCGTCTACGACCTCTACATCGACATGCACGCCTTCGGAAAGGGCATGGAGGACTTCTACCGCCGCAGCGCCGAGATGAAGACCATCTTCCTCATGTACAAGAAGAACACCTGCCCGGAGATCCGCCAGGCGGGGCCCAAGTACGAATGCGAGATGCTCATCCGCGCCCACGACATGCTGTGCGGTGAAGAAGTGGAGATCCCCGCCGACCTCGTGGTGCTCATGGTCGGCATGGAAGCGCGGGAGGACGCGTCGACCGTGGCGCACCTGGTCAACATCAGCCAGGACAAGGACGGGTGGTTCATCGAAAGCCACCCGAAACTCGACCCGGTGGCGACGACGACCGACGGCGTCTTCATCGCGGGCGCGTGCCAGGCGCCAAAGGACATCCCCGACTCGGTCGCCCAGGCGCGTGCGGCGGCGGCGCGCATCCTGGCCAGGATCGCCCGGGGGAAACTCGAGGTCGATGCCGTCTTCGCCGAGGTGAACGAGGCGTCCTGCTCGGGGTGCCGGATGTGCAACGAACTCTGCCCCTACGCCGCGATCGACTACGACGAAGACAAGAAACGCAGCCACGTGATCAGCGCCCTCTGCAAGGCCTGCGGCACCTGCGTGGCGGCGTGCCCGTCGGGAGCGATCAAGGGGCGCCACTTCACCGACCAGCAGATCTACGCCCAGATCGAGGGGGTGCTCTGATGGCCTTCGAACCGCGCATCGTCGGGTTCCTCTGCAACTGGTGCTCCTACACGGGAGCCGACCTGGCGGGAACCAGCCGAATCAAGTACCTCCCCAACGTCCGAGTCATCCGCGTGATGTGTTCCGCGCGCGTCGATCCCGGCTTCGTGATCCGGGCGTTCCGTGCCGGAGCCGACGGCGTCCTGCTGTGCGGCTGCCACCCCGGCGACTGCCACTACTCCGAGGGCAACTACAAGACGATGCGCCGGTTCCCGCTGCTGAAGCGGCTGCTCGCGGAGTACGGGATCGAGCCGGAGCGCGTGCGGCTGGAGTGGGTAAGCGCCAGCGAAGGGCAGCGGTTCGCCGACGTCGTCAACGACATGACGAAACAAGTACGGGCGCTTGGCCCGTGCCGCGTGAAGACCGTGCTCGAGACCGACCTGGTCGAGCGGTAGCGAAGAGGTATCAGGCCGGGAACACGACCGAGGTGGCGCATGGCCGTCAAGAAGCTGCAGGTGGCGCTCTACTGGGGTGCGGGGTGCGGCGGGTGCGACGTCGCGGTGCTGGACACCGACGAGTTCATCCTCGAACTCGCCGCGGTCGCCGACATCCGTTTCTGGCCGATCGCGGTCGACGGCAAGTATCGCGACCTGGAGCGCATGGCCGACGGCGAGCTGGATCTCGCGATCATGAACGGCGCCATCCGCAACAGCGAAAACGAGCACATCGCGCGTCTGCTTCGGCAGAAGAGCAGGCTCATGGTCGCCTTCGGGTCGTGCGCGCACCTCGGTGGAATCCCCGGCCTCGCCAACCTGGCTTCCAAAGCGGAGATCTTCGAGCGGGCGTACCTCAACAACCCTTCGATCGAGGCGGGCAACCACACCGTGCCGCTCACTGAGGTCGTCGTCGATGGCGGCTCGCTGGAGATTCCCGCGTTCTACAAACGTGTCTACCGCCTGGCGGACGTCGTCCAGGTCGACTATACCGTGCCGGGGTGCCCCCCGGCACCGGACCAGGTCAAGGCCGTCCTGCAGGTCATCGCCAGCGGCACCCTCCCGCCCCTCGGCGCCGTCGTCGGGGCTTCGGATCGCGCGGTGTGTGACGACTGCCGGCGGGCCAAGAAGGAGAAGAAGGTCAGCCGCTTCCATCGGCCGTGGGAAATCCTGCAGGACCCGGCGCTGTGTTTGATGGAGCAGGGGATCCTCTGCGCCGGATCGGCCACACGTTCCGGCTGCGGAGTCCGCTGCCCGAACAGCGGCATGCCGTGCCGCGGCTGCTATGGCCCTCCGCCGAACGTCCAGGACCAGGGAGCCAAGCTCATCAGCGCGGTCGCGTCGATCATCGACAGCAAGGATCCGGAAGAGATCGAGCGCATCCTGGCCGGGATCCCCGACATCGTCGGCTACGCCTATCGATTCGGACTTCCGGGTTCCACCTTGCAGAGGAGCCTGCCGCATGTCTAGGACGATCACGATCGATCCGATCACCCGGCTCGAGGGGCACGGGAAGATCGCCGTCTTCCTGGATGATGACGGCGGGTTCAAGGACTGTTACTTCCAGATCCCGGAGCTGCGAGGCTTCGAGCGTTTCGTCGTCGGCCGGCCGATCGAGGAGCTGCCGCGGATCGTGACGCGTATCTGCGGCGTCTGCCCGGCCAGTCACCACATGGCCAGCGCGAAGGCCGTCGACGGCTGCTTCGGCGGAGAGATTGCGCCGCTCGCGAACAAGCTCCGCGAGATGTACTACCAGGCGCATTTCATCCACAGTCACATCGCGCATTTCTACGCGCTGTCAGCTCCCGACTTCGTCTGCGGCCCGGACTCGGACCCCGCCACGCGGAACATCCTCGGGGTCGTGGCCAAGGTCGGGCTCGACGTCGGCGGCCAGGTGATTGCCGCGCGATCGATGGCGCAGAAGATCCAGACGATCCTCGGCGGGCGATCCACGCACCTGGTGTGGTGCCTGCCCGGCGGCGTCAGCAAGGGGCTGACGCCCGAAGAACTGGCCGAGATCCGGCCGATGGCGGCGAAACTCTACGACTTCGCCCTGTTCTCGCTGCAACTCTTCCGGGACGTGGTGCTGGGCAATCCAGGCTACGTCGACCTGATCCTGAAGGGACCGTACACCCTGGACGTCCAGAACATGGGCCTGGTCGACGGGAACAACGCGCCGAACTTCTACGACGGGAGGGTCCGCGTCGTCGACTTCGAGGGGACGGAGATCTGCAGTTACGCGCCACACGAGTACGCCAGCTATGTCGCGGAGCACGTCGAGCCCTGGAGTTACCTCAAGTTCCCGTATCTCAAGCAACGCGGCTGGAAGGGATTCGTGGAGGGGATCGACAGCAGCCTCTATTGCGCCACGCCGCTCGCGCGCCTGAACGTGGCTGACCGGATGGCGACACCCAGGGCGCAGGAGGCGTTCGAGGAGATGTTCTCGACCCTCGGGCAGAAGCCCTGCAAGGCGCTCCTCGCGCAGCACTGGGCCCGCCTGGTCGAGATGGTGCAGAACGCGGAGACGCTGCAGCGTTTCTGTGACGATCCGGAGATCACCGGCACCCGGTTCCGCGTCGTGCCGCAGCGGATCACGGGCGAAGGCGTTGGCATCGTCGAGGCCATGCGCGGGACGCTGACCCATCACTACACCTGCGACGAGCAGGGGATCTGCACCTCGGCCAACCTCATCGTCGGGACAACCAACAATAACGCGCCGATCCAGATGGTCGTGAAGAAGGTGGCCCAGTCGGTCATCCGCGCGGGACAGGAACCGACGCAGGGTGATTTGAACCTGTTGGAGATGGCCTTCCGCGCGTTCGATCCGTGTTACAGCTGCGCGACGCACACGGTGCCGGGACAGATGCCGCTCGAACTGAAGATCTACCGGAGTGGTGTCCTCGCGCACGAGGTGAGGCGGCGCTGTTGAGTGCCTGAGGCATGCGGACTCTCGTACTCGGCCTCGGCAATCCGGTCGTCCAGGACGACTCGGTCGGAATTCGGCTGGCGCGCGACCTGCACGACCGCCTGGGAGACCGTCCCGGCGTCGAGTGGGTGCCCGAGTGCACGTCGGGCGGCCTGGACCTGCTGGAGCAACTCGCCGGTTTCGATCGGGTCGTCGTGCTGGATGCGATCCGGACCCGTGGCGGGCATCCGGGCGATTGGTATCGTTTCACCGCAGTGGACCTGCGAGAGACCCGTCACCTGAGCAGCGTCCACGACGCCAACTTCGCGACGGCCATCGAGTTGGGGCGTCGTCTCGGACTCGCACTGCCCCCCGACGACGAGATCCACGTCTTCGCCGTCGAGATCGAGGCGAACGACACCTTCAGCGAAGAGCTGTCCGCTTCCGTGGCAGCGGCGTACGCCGCGGTGGTCGATGAGATTGGAGCGGCGGTGGAAGCGACGATCGACTCGACCACTACGTAGTTGTCGTTCGACCCCGGCACGGCCGCAGGCGCTACCGGCCGGCTCCCGCCGGCAACCACCGCGCAATGCGATGTACGCGCGTGTTGTTTTCCAGGTGGGTACAGAACTCGCAATGACACGGCCCGGTCATCGCGGCCAGCCCCTCGCGTGTCCGGGTACGCCGCCTGAACTGTCGGTACCGTTCTCCGTTCCAGATCTCACGGAAACCTGTCTCGCGCAGGTTGCCCATCGGCAAATCGCAGTCGCTGCACGGCACGACGGTCCCGTCCGATCGGATCTTCGAATGTACCCATCCGATGTAACACGGTGTCTTGCGCCACACTTCCGCCCCGACGAGGCACGTCTCCTTGAACTGCTGCAGGTTGTGCTCGAGCCCGCGTGCCTCCAGGCGCGCGCCGACGGCTGCGAGCGACCCCAGCACGTGGTCCAGGTCATCGGCCGAAAGGGCCACCGCATCGAGCTGTTCTCCACGGGGCCGCACCGGCCAGATCGACAGGCCGTCCCAGCCGGTCGCCTCCGCGATCGCCGCGAGTGCCGGCAGGCTCCGCGCGTTGATTCGCGTGATGATGGCGGTCAGGACCATCCGCGGGCCCCGGCGTCCCCTGTCGGCCCTGAGCGAGGCCATCTGCCGCAGGTTGTCCACGAGCGTGTCGAACATCGCGATCGGTGTTCCCGGGTAACTCAACGCGTACTCGTCGCGCGAACTGGCCCACAGGCTGACCTGCAGGTTGTCCAGGCCCGAGTCGATCAGCGCCGCGCTCCGCCGCCGGTCGAGCAGCGTGCCGTTCGTGTAGAGCGTGGTGTAGAACCCCGCGCGTTTCGACGTGCCGATCATGTCGACGATGGACGGGTGCACGAGCGGCTCCCCTTCGCCGCTGAGCAGGAGGGACCCGGTCCCCATAGCGCTCAGATCGCGGCACAACGCATTGAAGGTGACGAGATCGAGGTCACGCGCCGCGTCCCCCACGAGCGGTACGCTTGCGTGGGGCGAATGCGACCGGCAGCCGACGCACCTGAGGTTGCAGCGCCCCGTGACGTCCACGCACGCGTAGATCGGGCCTCCGGGGGCCGTCTCGCCATCGACGAGCCCGCGCAGCAGTTGAACCTTCGAGCGAAGTGCCTTCATCGGCCCGGCTCCGTACTGTATATCGCCCGCGCGCGTTCGACGCCCGCGCGCATGCCCGCCATGAAGCCCCGCCCGTACGAGGAGACGCGCAGCCACCGCGGGGGATGATGGCCGAAGTCGACGATGGGATCGGCCGCGAGCCACCGCCAGGCCATGCGCACCATCACGCCGAGAATCTCGAGGTTCCGGCACTTCACGTGCTTGGCATGCGCGGCGCCGATACCGAAGAGGTAGTGGGCGATCAGATCCCGACCGGCTGCCCACGTCCGGAATCCCTCGTGGACGACGTGCACGGATGGCGTTTCCACCACCCAGGATCCGGCCAGCAACGCCCGGATGACCAGGTCGGTGTCTTCGGCGGCCTTGAACCTCGCCCCGGCGCCGAGGGCCTCGTCGAAACCCCCCAGGGCCGCCCAGGCATCCTTCTTCACGCCCATGCACGCCCCGATGCCTTCCGCCCGGCACTTGTCGCGAATCGAGCGCGCCGTCACCGGCTCGCGCCTGAGGTAAGAGGGAATGAACCCCTGGTCGCGATCGTGCGGCCCGGCCTCGACGTTGCCGAATACCGCGGCAATGCGCGAATCGCCCGCGAACACGTCGGCAAACGCCTGCACCCAGCCTGGCGGCGCGACACAATCGTCGTCCGTGAAGAGGACGACGTCGCCGGATGCGGCCGACATCGCGGCGTTGCGACCCGCGGATAACCCGGAGGTACAGGAATGGAGGTACCGGAGCCTCGAGTCCCCGGCGAACGGCGCCAGTGAGTCTCGCGTGGCGTCGTCTTCGCTCTGATCCACGACGAGCAGTTCGAAGGGCGGCCCGACATTGGCGAGAATCGACGCGACGGTGCCGACGACGTGCGCCGCCCGGTTCCTCGTGCACACGGCGACCGAGACCCGTGAGCCGCCGGCGAGCGTCATCGTTCCGTCGCCCAGCGCCGGAGCCGTTCGTAGCCCATCGCGGCGGACGTGACGATGGCCGGCGGCAGCAGCCAGAGGCCGGCGTACGTCACCAGGTCGTTGAACGACGGCCGGCCGTGCCTGAAGGCGTCGGCCGCCAGGACGCCGAATGCACGCCACTGCCCGGCCCGCCGCGCGCGCGCGCCGACCCAGGTGAGCACGAACGACGCGTAGGCGGGGCGACTCACCAGTTCCCGGTTCTCCCGTATCCAGCGAAGAGACTCGCGCCAGCCCAGCGCGGTGCTAATCCGCGGGCGGCCCTCGTCGACGTTCCAGGCGAGCAGCGGGGCTGGATTCGGCACGAACTCGACCCCGACACCCGGAACGGCGGCGACCCTCAGCAGCCAGTCCACGTCCACGTGGAACCGGAGCCCGTCGCGGAACGGGCAGCCGGCCGCCAGGTCCCTCGGGAACATGATAGCGGAAGGCAGGAGCAGGCTCTCGCCGCCGAACGGGGTTCTTCGGACAAACAGGTAATGCGCCATCGACTCGCCCGCTTCGATCACGCGCCTCGGCCAGATACGATCGCCCGCCTCGGAGCGGGCCAGCACGCGTGTCGCGACGATCGGCTGCGCGAACGCCGACCTGGCGGCCGCCGCGACCTGCGCCGCCAGTTTCTCCGGGAACCACACGTCGTCGTCGTCGAGCAGCGCGATCCAGCGGCCCCGGGCTTCGCGGATTCCCGCGTTCAGCGCACTCGCCAACCCGACGGATTCGGGCAGGGCGCAGGCGCGGATCCTGGGATCGCCGACCCGCTCCACCGCGCTGACGGCGTCCGGTTGCGCTCCGTCGAAGACGATGAGGATCTCGATGTGGGGATAGGTCTGGGCCAGCGCGCTCTCGACGGCCCGGACGAGCAGCGACGGCCGGTCACGGGTGGGAATCACTACCGACACGAGCCCGGGATCCGCGCCAGACATGCCAGCCCACGATGACGCCGCGTCGCGCACCTGTCAAGGCGCGCGCCCGGCCGGTCCGCGTCAGCATGCTCCCGTGGAGGTCCATCGCGGTCCGGAGATTCCGTGTCCGCATGACCCCCTTTTCCCCCGGATTCCGGATCAGGGATCAGGAGGAATGTTCAATGACCCGTCACAGCCTTTCGGTGGCCTGCGCGCTGGCCATCATTGTTGGCATCTGGTGGGATTCTGCCATCAACTGCAGGCCCCCGGGATCGCAATTCCTGCCACCCCTTGCGTGCCGCGCTTCCAATACTCCCGATTCCACCGCCAAACCCCCGGAACGGAGGCTGGCGCGAATCATGCGAGTGCAGGAACGCAGGAGGAGCCATGATCGAAATCAGGTGTTCGTCGACTCTGCACACGGCACTCGGCCTGCACGCGCTGGGGAAGACACCTTCACGCCAGCCGGGACCGAGTCGTCTCGGGAACTGGGCCGCCGTCCTCTCGGGTCGGACCTTTGCCGTAGCCATCGAAGAGCGGACGTGCCTCACGCTGATCCTCAGGCTGAGACCGATTGCCGGATTCAGGAAGCGGTTCGCGGAGGCGCTCCGCCAGGCCCTGCTGGCCTGCGGCGTGTCAGCGGAGGCGGTCGGGACGGAATGCGAAGCGATCCGCGCCGCCCAGTTCGTGCGGCGTCGCCATCCCAAGCTGGCCGACGCGCTCGAGTTCGCCGAAGAGGAAGGCGTGACGCACGCCGAGCTTGGCCAGAGCGAGGCGTCCGTGCAGAACATGCTCAACGACTTCCCGTACGGCGAGTGTCCGGCCGCGTGCCCGAAAGAAGCCGTCGGCCTCCTGTTCGGCCGCACGCGGGCTCCAGAGCGGCGGCGCGGCAGGAGGGGATGAGCGTCTGGCCGTCAGTGTGACAGAATGGCCTCGCCGAGCCCCCTTAACGCCCGTCGGGGATGCAGGTCCAGTCATGTCGAACAACGTCGCGCCGTCTCGCCGCCGAGCTTCCTCGCTCGCGTGTGCGTTTCTGATTCTCATCGCCGGGCTGTCGGCCCAGTCGCCTGCCAGGCCTGGCGGGAAGCCCTTGCCGCTCGGCGGACCGGACCTTCAGGAGACCCGAACGGAGCGTGTCATCGGCCAAGGGCTCACCTACACACGCATCCTCCGCGGGCAGTCGTCGCCGGACGATGGCTGGACGTTGCGGGTGATGTTGCCGAGCCGTGAGGTGGTAGGCGGAGTCGATCCGGACGCGCCGGTCGGCATGCTGGGATCGAAGGTCACCGCCGAGGCGGTTGCCAGGAAACTCGAGGCGCTCGGTCTCACGCCGCGCGTTCAGAGCTTCGCCACGCCGGCCCTGCCCGCGGATGTGCCCGCGCACGAGATTGGGTACGCGGTCAGCATCGGCCGCGCGGCGGCCGGCGAGGCGCTCGCGGCGGACGAACAGAAGCTGCGCCAGGCGGGTGTCCGAGCCCGACGCTGGCACACGTCGTTCGACGGCAACGACACGACGGGGCCGTGGGACGTTCACGTGCTGACCATCGATCCGCGCGAGTGGGCCGTCACCAGTTCACTCGGCGAGTCGATCGTCGGCCGTGAAACCGTGAAGGCCATCGCCACGCGCGCGGGGGCCATTGCCGCCGTCAATGGCGGGTTCTTCAACATGATGCCGTTCGACCCGGCGTCGGGACGGGGCGACGGCGAGCCTGGTGAAGCGGCCGGCATTGCCGTCATCGACGGTCACCTGGTGAGCGAAGCGACCGCCGGGCGGCCGGGACTGCTGTTGCGTGACGGCGGCCGCCAGGTCATCGTCGACCGGTTCGCCACGGTGCTCTACGTTGAGGGCACCGGTGTGACGCGACACACGATCGACGGGCTCAACCGCGTGCCCGGCGCCATCCGCAACTGCGGCGGCACGGGTGGCGACACGCCGACCGAGCGCGCGGCGCACGATCAGACCTGCACGGACCCCTCCGAACTCATCGCGTTCACTCCTGGCGGGCTCGCCGCGCTCCCGAAAGGGCCGGGCGTGGAGGTCGTGCTCGATCCTGACGGCAAGGTCGCCGAGGTGCGGGACCGATCGGGCGCGGCACCGCCACGCGGCGCCTGGGTGCTGCAGGCCATCGGCGAGGAAGCCGCGTGGCTGAGAGGCGCCGCGCAGGTTGGCCGCACGCTGCGCGTCATCACGGAGGTCCGCGACTCCAGGGGCAAGCCCGTTCCGCTGAAGCGCGGCGACTTCATCGTCAACGGCGGGCCGATGCTGGTGGATCGCGGAGCCATCGCGATCGATGCGGACCGCGACGGGCTCGTCCGGCACGAGCCCGGCGTGGACAATTTCTTCTTCGGCTGGGTGTGCCAGCGCAACCCGCGCACGATGGCGGGTGTCGACGCCCAGGGGCGCGTGATCCTGGTGGCCGCCGACGGCCGACAGGCCGGACACAGCGCGGGACTCTCGATCCTCGAGGCCGCGAAGGTCATGCAGGCCCTGGGCGCCGTGACGGCCATGAACCTCGATGGCGGAGGATCGACCACCATCGTCCTCGAAGGCGAGATCCTGAACCGGCCGTCCGATCCATCGGGTGAACGCGCCGATGGCGACGTCGTGCTGGTCGCGCCCCGAGCGAGGCGCTGAGCCGGCCTGCGACTACTCGATCCCGGCGGAAACCCGCCTCGCCCGGTTCAACTCCAAGTGTGACCCGGGTCCCGTGCCGAGCATCATGAACGCGATCTCCGGGTCGGACCTGCGACCGGAGACGACGCCGATGTACTCGTACGGCCCGGAGATGACGCCCCCGAAATCAGAGATCCGCATAGACAGACTGATCGGAACGCTGCAGTCGGCATTCGGTGGGCTGAACTTCGAGTTCACGAACTCGGCGGTCATCGGCAGACCGCCCGCGTTGACGAGTGCCCAACCGGTGAGGTTGCCATCTCCGCGGAGGCGGAACGACCCGATGAGTGAGACCGGAGCGTAGCCGGCCGGCAATGCCGGGTTGATCTGCGACAGATCCTGCCATGCGGTTCCCGTGAACGCATACGTGCCCTGCAAGGCCCGGAGGTTCCACGCGCCACACGGTGACGCGGTATGCACGGCCTCCACCGGATGGCGGATGTGGCCGGCGGGATCTGGTGACGGGAACGTCGTGGCGAGCAGGAACAGGCCGGTCGTGAGCAGCACGTTCATGGTGTACCCCCTCCTCAGCGTGGAAGGCCGGACCGGGGCCTCCCAGGATGTGTTCAAGGTAGACTGTCGTTCCGGCCCCTTCCATCGACAGCGGCTGGAAACCGTCTGGATTCGTCGTGTGCGCCCAAGTTGGTGCTAGGATGGCGCTTGCCGGAACCCGCCATCATGACGACCGTGGCCGGTCACGCGACATTCGGGGAGTTTCAGCTCGATCTGGAGAGCGGGACCCTGTCCAGGTCCGGCCGTATCCTGAAACTGCGGCCACAACCTGCGCGAGTCCTCTGCCTCCTGGTCAGCCAGGCGGGCAAGACGGTCGAGCGCGAAACGATCCGGCGCCTGCTGTGGGGCGAATCAACGTTCGTGGACTACGACGTCGGCGTGGACTACTGCATCTACCGGATTCGGTCGGTCCTCGGCGATAACGCGCTCGAGCCCAGGTATATCGAGACGCTTCCCCGGAGGGGTTACCGCTTCATCGCGCCAGTCGCGCGCGAAGCCCCCTTTGCCGAACCGACGCTCGCCGTCCTGCCTTTCGCCAACCTCAATGGGACGCCCGACAAGGACTACTTCGCCGACGGCGTCACCGACGTGCTCATCACCGAAATGGCGCGGATTCCGGCGATTCGCGTGATCTCCCGGCAGTCGGTGCTCCACCTGAAAGGCAGCCGGAAGAAGCTCGACGAAATCGCCCGGGACCTCCGCGTAGACGGAGTCGTGGAAGGCGCCGTTCTGCACGATGGGCAACGCGCCCGCCTGACGGCCCAGCTGGTTCTGGCCGACCCCGAGCGCCACGTCTGGGCGCAGAGCTACGACTGCGACGTATCGGCCGTGCTGTCGACTCAGCGCGACGTCGCGCGGGCGATAACCGGGTGCGTGGCCGCCGCGCTGAAGCCCTCCGGCGCGGCAACTGCGCCCCGCAACACCGAGGCGCCGGTGACGCCGAAGGTGGCCGAGACGTTCCTGGCCGCCCGGATCGAATTCGAGAAGATGAGCGCGGACGGGATCGCGAAGGCGCTCGACCTCCTCCGCGAGATCAGCCTCGAGGCGCCGGAGTTCGCGCCCGGGATTGCCTGGCACGCGGCGGGGCTGTTCATGCAGGGGTATTGGGGGCACGCGCCGGCCAGCGAGGTCTTTCCCGCGGCCAAACACCTGGCGACGAAGGCGCTCGCCCTCGATGACAGCCTGGCGAGAGCCCACCTCGTCATGGCCTGGATGAACCTGTTGCTCGACTGGAACCTCGACGCGGCCACGATGGAGGTCCGGCGCGCCATCGAACTCAGTCCGAGCGACACGGATGCCCACGCCTTCAATTCGACGCTGCTCGTTTTCGTCGGCCGGAAGTCCGAGGCGATTGGCGAAGTGCAGTACATGCTGAGGCTGAATCCCGAGCCGCTCATGCCCAATCAGTACGCGGCCTGGATGTACCTCCAGGTGGGGGAGTACGCCAGGGCCGAAGCGCAAGCCAGGCAGACGATCGCGAAGTTCCCCGACTCGCTTCAACCTTGCCTGGTGCTGGGATGGTCCAGCTGGTATCAGGGCCGGGCCGGTGAGGCGATCGCCGCGTTCGAGCGGGCCCTCCGACGGTCCCGCGAAGCGCTGTCGATCGCATACCTTGGCCACGTCTACGCGCGCACTGGCCGAGACGACGAAGCCGGGCAACTGCTCCGGGAACTCGATCAGTTACGCGCTCGCGGTCAGGCGCCGCCGGTGGCTTTCGCCGTGCTCCAGGCGGGGCGGGGCGAGATCGACACGGCGTTCTCATGGCTCGATACGGCGTATCGCATCAGGGATGGTTCGCTGTTCTGGATTGCAGGCGCTCCAGGCCTCGATCCCCTGCATTCGGACCGTCGGTTTGCCGACCTGGTCCGTCGCGTGGGAGTGTCCCTGTCAGAGTGATCGGTCGTCTCGACCGGCAAGGGCCTGTCTGACGCACGTATAATGCGCGCATGGCCTCGGTCGCCGACGAACTTCGACGTGCCACGCTGGCGAAGGTCCTCGCGCTGTCCGTCGAGGAGCGCCTGGCGCTGGCCGCCTCCCTGGCCGAGGCGGATCTGGACCTCTACTGCGCCGCGAACGGCGTGAGCCGCGGCGAGGGCAGGCGGGTCTTCCAGCGTCAGCGCCAGGCCGGACGCCTCGCGAGTCGAGTCATGGCGGGAACAACCGAATGACCCCGAGTCTGCTCGCGTCGGTGACGGCGGCTCTCGACCACGCGGGCGTCCGGTATGCGGTCATTGGCGCCGGGGCGCTTGCCGCGCACGGCATCGCGCGGTCGACGTTTGACCTCGACCTCTTCACGACTGACGCCGTGGCGCTTGACTCACAGACGTGGGCGAGCGTCGCGACCGATTCGCGGATTGGACTCGACATCAGGCGTGGCGATTCCGACGATCCCCTGGCCGGTCTCGTTCGATTATCGGCAACCGGGGAACGCGATATCGATGTGGTCGTCGGGCGCTACCGATGGCAGGCCGATGCGGTCGAGCGGGCCGAGCCCGTGGAGACCTTTGGTGCGCGGCTGCCTATTGTCACTCCCGCTGACTTGATCCTGCTCAAGCTGTACGCCGGGGGGGCGCAGGACCACTGGGACATCGAGCAGTTGCTCGCGCGGGATGACCGCGATGTCCTCGTCGAAACCGTGAACTCCCGCATCGCACCGTTACCGCCACAGAGTCGGGCGGCGTGGGCGAGAGTCACCGCACGGTAAGTCGCCGCCTACTTGGCGCGCCGTGCGCGCAGGTCGGCGAAGAACGCGATCACCGAAGGATCCTGCATGAAGTCGTAGCGGTAGCGCGGGCCGTAGTCGACCCAGAGTTCCTCGCCGGCCGCGATGTCGCGCAGCGCCACGATCTTCACGTACGGCGGTTCGCAGATCTTCTCGAACTTGACGTTCTGGAACTCCGGCGGGGCGTAGTTCATCCGCGTGAAGGCGTTCCCGTTGATCCCGTCGATCGTGACGATGCCCCCCGTGTGCGGCCTGGCGCAGTCGAGCAGTCCCATCATGTAGGTCCACTTGCCTTCGCTCGCGCGCCGCCCGTACTCCTCCTCGGTGATGAACTCGCCCGTGTACGCGCCCAGAACCGCCCCCTTCGGGATGGCCACCTTCGTGAACACGCCTCGTCCGGCGTGGGGAATCAGGGATGTTCGGACCTCGAGGTGCTGCTCGTAGGCCTGACGCGTCCCGGTCGCTTGCCACGCGTCCCGGGCGACCGCGGCGACAGGCCCGAGGACGAGCAGCAGGATGAGGACGACGAGGCTTCGTGTGGCGCGCATATGCGGTGCTGATGATACGGCAGCGCGGGACAGAAGGGGAGATCGACGAGGCGGAGGCGGGGGG
>CAZJRM010000104.1:0-17781 GCA_964547975.1 uncultured Vicinamibacterales bacterium
AGGTAGTCGTACTCGTCGGTGAAGTAGATCATCCGGAACATCGCCCGGTCGTCGAATTTCCGGCCCCACGGCACTTCCGGTTCGCCCAGGTGGAGCGGCAGGCCGAGGCGGGCGATGTGGCCGTACAACGTGGGGTAGAGCGCCGGAAGGTCGTGCGACCAGTAGTAGTAGACACCCCCGAAGCCGGAGTTGTGCAGGCCGAACGAGAACTCGATGCGCTGTTCATCGATGATGGCCATCAGGGCCCGGGCTTCCGGCGATGGTGTCGCGAACGTGTACTTCTTGTAGCGGACGGGGAAGGTCCACTCGACCTGCTGATAGGCGGGCGGCCGGTAGAAGTGCCGGGCGTACTTCGTCACGCTGTTCGATCCCTTGAACCAGCCCTCGTTCAATCGCGCCTTGTCGGGGTCCGCGCACAGCACGAGGTGCCAGGTGACGTCGAAGTGGTCCCTGAGCACCGCGTTGGTCGCCAGTGCCTCCGACAGATAGTGCAGCATCATGCTGCCGATGGGCTCGTTCGGATGGGGGAACCCGAAGAGGAGGGCGTGGCGTGTACCTCGGCCGATCTGGCACTCGGTGATGGGGTATCCCGCCGCCGACGTGCCGACGGTACGAAGGCGGACCTGATCGGGGTGCTTGGCCTGGAGCGCCTCGAGGCCGCGCTGCAGTTCATCGACGGTGAGGAAGTCGGCGTATTCGGGCATCGCATCCGCCACGCTCCGGAACAGGGCGTCTGCGGACGGGTGTGCCGGGCGCACGCCGGCTGCCTTCGACGAGGGGGCCTGGCTCGAGCACGACGCCGCGAACAGCGCCGCGCAGGCAGCGACCACCGAACACATCCTCACGGTCGTCCTCCATGAAACGTCTGGCACCGGCGCGGTGCCGTGCGCGCCGGATCCTATCAGAGCCGTGCCGGCTCCGCGCACGCAGGCGGCTTGCGTGGTGACACCTCGGGCATTAGGATCCGCTCTCGTGATGACCTATCCCGCATTCCGCGCCGTCGTTTCGATCGTCGTGTTGCTCGCCGCAGGTGTGTCGCTGCACGCGCAGGCCCCCGTCTCGCTGGGGCCCCTCTTCCAGGACCACGCCGTCCTCCAGCGGGGGGTGCCGATCGCCATCTGGGGGACTGCCGGCCCGGGCGAAGAGGTCGTGGTGGCGATGGCGGGCAAGGACGTGCCGGCGAAGGCGGACACGTCTGGGCGGTGGACGGCGACGTTACCGGCCATGGACGCCGGCGGGCCGTACACGCTCGATGTCCGTGCGGGCGGCGGGTCGGCGAAGACGGTGGGGGATATCCTCGTCGGCGATGTGTTCCTGTGCTCGGGACAGTCGAATATGGAAGCCGGTGTGGCGCAGTCGCGCGGCGGCGGCCCGGCGGCGGCGCGGTCCGCCAACGACAAGATCCGTCTTCTCACCGTCGCGCACGCCGGCGCGCCGCGGCCGGCCGCCGCCTTCGAGACGACGCCGTCATGGCAGAGCGCCGGGCCACAGAGCGTCCGCACGTTCTCCGCCGCCTGCTACTACTTCGGCCGCGAGATCCACGAGACGCGCCATGTGCCTGTCGGCCTCATCCAGGCCGCCTGGGCCGGCACGGCCATTGAACCGTGGATGGCCGAATCGGGGCTGCGCGCCGTTCCAGGATTCGACGCACGGCTCGACATCCTCCACGCCTACGCAAAGGACGAGGACCAGGCCCAGCAGCAGTACGGGCGCCTGTGGGAAGACTGGTGGCGGTCGCAGGCCGCTGCGGCTCACACGCCGTGGACGGCGGGCGCCAAGGACGACGACTGGACGATCGTGCCGGCGTTGACGAACTGGAAGACGTGGGGCGTGCCGGTCCTCGCGAACCACGATGGGATGGTGTGGTATCGGCGCGACGTCACGCTGACGGCCGAGCAGGCCGCGAAGGCCGCCACGCTGGCGCTCGGCGGGATAGACGAGGTGGACCAGACCTGGGTCAACGGCCGCGTCATCCGCAATACCTTCGGCTGGGGCACGAAGCGCAGCTATCGGCTCCCCGCCGGGGCGCTGCACGCCGGCGAGAACGTCATCGTCGTCAACGTGCTGAGCACGTGGGACGCCGGGGGGCTGATGGGCCCCGCGGATGCCATGGCGATCGAGTTCGAGGACGGGACGACAGTCCCGATCGGCGAGGGATGGGTGTATCGCGCCGTCCCGCTCTCGGCGGGCCGCGCGCCGCGCGCGCCGTGGGAGACGATTGCCGGTCTCACGACCCTCTACAACGGGATGATCGCGCCGCTGGGGCCGTACGGGCTTCGGGCGGTGCTGTGGTACCAGGGCGAAACGAACGCGGACGCCCCGGCCGGGTACGAACGGCTCCTGGCGGGACTGATGGCGGGCTGGCGCGCGCAGTTCGGGGCCGACCTGCCGTTCCTCATCGTGCAGTTACCCAACTTCGGTGCGGCTCCGACGACGCCGGTCGAATCGAACTGGGCGGACGTGCGCGAGGCGCAGCGGAGGGCCGTGGCCGCCGACCGGCGTGCAGGTCTCGCCGTGACGATCGATATCGGCGACGCCGACGATTTGCATCCGTCCAACAAACGTGACGTTGGGCTGAGGCTGGCGCGAGCGGCCCGGAAGGTGGTGTACGGCGAGCCGGTCTTCCCGTCCGGCGCAGTTCCGCTGGCGGCCCGCCGCGAAGCGTCGCGTGTCGTCGTGACGTTCGGCGACGTCGAGGGACGGCTCGTGGCCTACAGTGCGGCGCAGGCCATCGGGTTCGAGTTGTGTGGTGAGGGGCCCGGCACGTGCCGGTTCGTGCCGGCGACCGTGGATGCCGCGCGGGTGATACTGCCGGTTGGCTCGACAGCCGGCCGGGCGCCGACACGCGTCCGTTTCTGCTGGGGCGCGAGTCCCGTCTGCAACCTGTCCGACGGCAGCCGCCTTCCCGTCGGGCCATTCGAAGTGGTCATTCGATAATGGGTGGGATCAAATCCGTCATGATGAATCGATCTGCCTGCCGAACGAGTGTCGTCCGCGCCGCTGCGCTCGCCGTCGTGTGCGCGTGCCTTCCCGTCACCGCGTCCGCCCAGCCGGCGCCGCCTCGTCGTGCCTCCGCGACTGCCGCCCCTGCGGGCCTGCAGATCAACGACAAGGGCTACTTCGAGTCGCGCGGCCTCAACGTGATGGTCTTCTCGAACGAGTACAACGGGATGTTCTTCGATGAGAAGACGTCCGGGATCGAGGTCATCCTGCACGGCGTCCGGCTTTCGACCGGAGGCGCCGTTCGGCTCTCGCCGACACCCGAACAGTGGGATCAGATTCCGAAACTCGTCGACCGCAAGGTGGACAGGGCGACGAACACCATCACGTGCCGCCTTCGGTACGAGGCCTTCGACTTCGATTCGACGCTCGTCGTCTCGCCCGAAGGCCGCGGCTTCCGGATCGCGGTGTTCGTGGACACGCCAGTCCCCGGGGCGCTCGAGGGTCGAGCCGGACTCAACCTGGAATTTCTGCCGTCACGGTACTTCGAGCGGACGTACCTCGCGGACGGCAGACCCGGGATCTTCCCGCGGCATCCAACGGGGCCGACGGTCGTCCGGCCGGGCGAGACGAAGATTCGCCAGTTCGAGGGCTACAACACGTACGAAGATCGTGGTCGGAACGAGTACGTCGAGCCCGGGCCGATGGCCGCGGGCCGTCGCCTCGTGCTCGCGCCCGAGGACCCCGAGCGTCGCGTCGCCATCGAGGCGGTGTCGGGCGAGCTGAGCCTGTTCGACGGCCGAAATCTCGCGCAGAACGGCTGGTTCGTCGTGCGGTCGGTGTTGACCGCGAAGACGACGGGGAAGGTCGCGGAGTGGATCGTTCGGCCGAACATCATCCCGAACTGGACGCGGACGCCCGTCATCGGCTTTTCGCAGGCCGGCTACCACCCGTCACAGAAGAAGGTGGCAGTCATCGAGCTCGACACGAACGACGCGCCCCTCGCGACGGCCTCGATCTACGAGGTGACGGGAGCCGGTGACCCGGTCGAGCGGTCGAAGGCGCCGGTCCGTCCGTGGGGCCCGTACCTGCGGTACCAGTACGTCACGGCCGACTTCAGCGCGGTGGCCAAGCCCGGGCTGTACTTCATTCAGTACGGGACGCAGAAGACCGAGACCTTCCCCATCGGACCCGAGGTGTACGACACCATCTGGCACGCGACGGCTGACGTCTGGTTCCCGGTCCAGATGGACCATATGGCCGTCAACGAAGCGTATCGTGTCTGGCACGGCCTCCCGCACATGGACGATGCCCTGCAGGCGCCGCTGAACTTCCAGCACTTCGACAACTTCAGGATGGGTGCGACGACCGAGACACGGTTCACGCCGCTCGAGCGGATTCCCGGCCTGACGGTCGGGGGCTGGTTCGACGCCGGGGACTTCGACTTCGAGGCGCCGGCGCACGCGGCGACCATCCAGAGCCTGGTGGACACGTGGGAGCTCTTCAGGCCGGAGCGTGATCAGACGTTCGTCGATCAGGCAAACCACTTCGTGGACATCCATCGCCCTGACGGAGTCCCCGACCTGCTGCAGCAGATCGAGCACGGCACGCTGCAGGTCGCGGCCCACTACCGGGCGTACGGGCGGCTCGCCCGAGGCATGACGGCCTCGCTCCTCTCCAGGTACACGCACCTCGGCGACGCGTCGACCGAGACCGACAACCTGCTGTACGACCCTTCGCTGAAGCCGTACCAGGTCGAAGGGAATCGCAGCGGCACACCCGACGATCGGTGGGTGTTCACGATTCGTATGCCCGCCAACAACTACGCCGGCATCGGGGCCCTGGCATCGGCGAGCCGGGCGTTGCGCGGGTACAACGACACGCTGGCGTCGGACTGTCTCGCGCTCGCGAAGAAGGCGTACGCCGATGAACGATCCGTGGCGGCGACGACCACCCCGCCGGGTCCCGAGGGGATGGCCGCCCAGGGCGCCGAACTCACCGCGGTGCTGCAACTCGCGATGACCACGAAGGAACAGCCGTACATCGACAGGCTCACCGAGCTGATCTGGCCTGCGCTGGACCGTCCGGGCAGCCGTGGCGTGCTGCCGGCCGTGAGGGCGCTGTCGTTGCTCGGGGCGGGGGCGACCGACAGGCTGCGGCCGTACATTGTGAAGTACAGAAGCGAGATCGACGCGTTGCTCCGGGCGAATCCGTACGGCGTGCCGATTGCGACAGGCGGGTGGGCCGGCAGCGGTGGTGTTATGGGGTGGGCGGCGACGAACTACCACGTGCACAAGGCCTTCCCTGAACTCGTGGACAAGGAATCCGTGTTTCGCGGGCTGTACTTCCTGTTCGGCGCGCACCCCGCGTCGAACACGTCCCTGGTTGCCACCGTGGGGACGAAGTCGAAACGGCTCGCCTACAGCAACAACCGGGCCGACTTCTCGTTCGTGCCCGGCGTCGTGGTGCCCGGGGTGCTGATTCTGAAGCCGGACTACCCCGAGCACATGGACGACTGGCCGTTCCTGTGGGGTGAAAACGAAGGCACGATTGGCGGCGCGTCGCAGTATCTGTTCCTGGCGAATGCCGCGCAGGACCTGTTGAAGAAGTAGGAGCGGCTGGTGATGTCCCGCGTGGGGCGGTTCAGAGGGCCCCACGCGGGACTCCGATCGTCATTCATCCCCGCCCGTGCGCCCTGCGGGTGTCCGCCACAATCCCGGCAGGAACCGCTCGTGCACGAGGTGTCGCCAGGTGGCCCAGTCGTGGCCGCCCCGTCCTCCGACGTAGTACTCGTGCGTAACGCCGTGCTTGAGCAGGGCCTCGTGCAGCGCCACGGTTCGCAGGCCCATCCGCCCCTTGGCTTCTTCCGTGCCCTGGCCGACGAAGAGGTAGTTGACCTTCCGGTTGACGCCCGGATCGTTCAGGAACGTGGCAAGCACCTTTTCACTGTCGACGTCGCCGGCGCTCAGGACGCCGAACGAGCCGAACAGGTCGAGGCTGTTGAAGCCGACGAACATCGTGTGCCGTCCGCCCATCGAGAGTCCGGCGATCGCCCGCCCGGCCGGCGTCTTCCGCACGTTGTAGTGCTGCTCGACCAGGGGCAGGACGTGCCGCCGCAACTCGGCTTCGAAGGTCGTGAAGGTAAGTTCGACGTGTTTCGGGTGGTTGCGATGGACGACCTGGTTGTTGGGAATGGCGATGACCATGGGCACGGCTTTGCCCTCGGCCAGCAGGTTGTCCATGATGAAGTTCACCCGGCCGTCGTACACCCAGTTGTGGGGCAGATCGCCGCTGCCGCCGACCAGGTAGAGCACGGGGTAGGTCTTCGATCGGTCGTATCCCGGCGGCGTGTAGACGTAGAGTTCGCGGGGACCGCTGGTCACGCCTGAGTGGTAGACGTGGCGCGTGACGGTGCCGTGGGGAACCTCGCGTGCGTCGTAGTAGGCGGGGCCGTCCCCGTGGACGATCAACTGGCTGTAGGGCGGCATGGCGGTGACGCCGCCGACCGTGTTGTTGGGGTCGGCCATCTGCACACCGTCCACGACGAGGTGGTAGACGTACATGTCGGGCGCGAGCGGGCCGACGGTCAGCGTCCAGATGCCGTCGGCGCCTTTCTGGAACGGTACCGGCTTCTGCTGGCCGAGCGCGGTGAGGACCGCGACGCCCGCGAGCGAGACGGTGCGGGCGTCGGGGGCTTTCATCCTGAAGGTGACGGTGCGGTCGTCCCGTACGTCGGGCGAGATGAGCGGGGCGCTAAAGGGGACGAGGTTCTCGGTGTTCTTCTGGGGGTTGAAGTCGAGGTTGACGTTGGCCTGCTGCGCGAAGGCGGTGTGTCCGACGAGGGTGGCGACGGCCGCCCAAAGCACGGTTTTCATGAGTCGTTCCCCTGTGCCCGGCGGCCGGCTCGTGGCCCCGGGCGTTGACGTGTATGCGCTTTCAGTCGAGGGCGCCACTTGGATCGCTTGGCGCATTTTGGACAGCTTTTCGAGATAAATCAAACGCTTACATTCCATAGTAGAATGGCCCGGCCTGAGTCTGCCCCCGCCTGATAGGAGAGCCTGATGACTTTCCGTGTGTCTTCGTTTGCCCGCCCGGCCCTCATGGCCGCGCTGGTGTGTGCTGCCGCCTGCGGCCTGGCCCGAACGGCCGCCGCCCAGGACAACGCCCTGAAGTTGAACGACCGTGAATACTTCGAGGCCCGTGGCATCAACGTCCTCGTCTTCACCAACCAGTACAACGGCATGTTCTTCGACGAGAAGACGGCCGGTATCGAAATGATCCTCAACGGCGTCCGCCTCGTCACCGGCGGCGCGGTTCGCCTGTCGCCCACGCCCGAGCAGTGGGACCAGATTCCGAAGGTCGTCGACCGGAAAGTGGACAAGGCGACCAACACCATCACCTGCACCCTTCGTTACGAAGCCTTCGACTTCGATTCCAAGCTCATCGTGACGCCCGAAGGCACCGGCTTCCGTGTCGTGGTCACGGTCGACAAGCCCGTGCCGGAGAAGCTCGAGGGGCGTGCCGGTCTCAACATGGAGTTCCTGCCATCGCGGTACTTCGAGCGGACGTACCTCGTCGACGGGAAGCCCGGCATCTTCCCGCGATACCCGATCGGCACGACGCAGATCAAGCCGGGCTCCACGAAGATCGCGCAGTTCGAAGGATATTCCACCTTCGACGACCGTGGCCGCAACGAGTACGTCGAAGCCGACCCGTTCGCCACGGGCAAGGCCCTCGTGCTCGCCCCTGAAGATCCCGAGCGCCGCGTCGGCATCCAGGCGGTGTCCGGGAACCTCCACCTGCTCGACGGACGCAACCTCGCGCAGAACGGCTGGTTCATCGTCCGGTCCGTGCTTGCGACGAAGACCACCGGGAAGGTCGCGGAGTGGGTCGTGCGCCCGAGCGTGATTCCCAACTGGACCCGGACGCCGGTCATCCAGTTCTCGCAAGTCGGATACCTGCCGGCCGCGAAGAAGGTGGCGGTCATCGAACTCGATGCCAACGACACCGCGCTTCAGACCGCGTCTCTCGTCGAAGTGACCGCAGAGGGCGCCACCGTCGAGCGCCTCAAGGCCGCCGTGAAGCCGTGGGGCAATTACCTCAGGTACAAGTATGTGACCGCCGACTTCAGCACGGTGACCAAGCCCGGCCTGTACTACATCAAGTACGGCACGCAGAAGACCGAGACCTTCCCGATTGCCACCACGGTCTACGACACGGTCTGGCACGCGACCGCTGATGTATGGTTTCCCGTCCAGATGGACCACATGGCGGTCAACGAAGGGTACCGCGTCTGGCACGGCCTCACGCACATGGACGATGCTCTGCAGGCGCCGCTGAACTTCCAGCAGTTCGACGGCTATCGGATGGGCGCGTCGACTGACACCAAGTACAAGCCGCTGGAACGGATTCCCGGCCTGGCCGTCGGCGGCTGGTTCGATGCCGGCGACTTCGATATCCAGGGCGGATCGCACGCCAGCACGCTCACGACGTTCGTCGACATCTGGGATTCGTTCAAGCCGCAGCGTGACCAGACGTTCATCGACCAGGAGACCCGCTTCGTCGACATCCACAGGCCTGACGGGAAGGTCGACGTCCTGCAGCAGATTGAGCACGGGGCGCTGGCCATCGCCGCGCAGTACCGCAGCATCGGTCGGCTGAACCAGGGCATCGTCGACTCACGGCTCCACCAGTATCACCACCTCGGCGATGCCTCGACGCAGACCGACAACCTCCTGTACGACCCCTCGCTCAAGCCGTACCAGGTCGAGGGCAACCGCAGCGGCACGCCCGACGACCGCTGGGTCTTCACGACGCACCAGCCCTTCCTGCAGTACTCCGGGATCGGATCCCTGGCGGCGGCGAGCCGCGCGCTCCGCGGGTTCAACGACGCGCTGGCCGACGAGTGCCTTGCGCTCGCGAAGAAGGCGTACGTCGAAGAACGCGCCCGGCCGGCCACGCCACCCCCGCCGGCGCGCGCCGGCGCGCCGGGCGGCGGTGCCAGATTCGGCGCGGGTGCTGAAATCGCGGCGGTCTTCCAGCTCATGCAGACCACGCGCGAGCAGCAGTACGTCGACCGGTTCAACGAATTGATCTGGCCTTCGCTCGACGCGCCGGGAGGCCGGACGTTGCTGACCGCGGTTCGGGCCTTGCCGTATCTTGGGGCAGGCGCCGTGGAGAAGCTGCGTCCCTACGCCGTGAAGTACAAGGCCGAGATTGACGCGCTGGAAAAGGCCAATCCGTACGGTGTGCCCATCGCGACCGGCGGCTGGGCCGGCAGCGGCGGCGTCGTGAACTGGGCGACGACCAACTACCATCTGCACAAGGTCTTCCCCGACCTCTTCGATCGGGAACAGGTCTTCCGCGGGTTGCACTTCATCTTCGGAACGCACCCGGCGTCGAATACTTCATTCGTCGCCACGGTCGGCACGAAGTCGAAGCACCTCGCCTACGGCAACAACCGCGCGGACTTCTCGTTCATCCCGGGCGTCATCGTGCCTGGCGTGCTGATTCTCAAGCCCGATTACCCGGAGAACATGGACGACTGGCCGTTCCTCTGGGGTGAAAACGAAGGCACCGTCGGCGGCGCGGTCCAGTATCTCTACCTGGCCATGGCCGCCAACGAGTTGGTGAAGAAGTAGGCCAGGATCCCGCCGGGATCATGGACGCGTGGGCTGGCCCTTCCCCGGGGGCCAGCCCCCAGTCCTCGGTGCCTGGATGCCGAGGGCGTCAGAACCGCAGCGTGTAGTTCACCTTGAGGCGCACGCGGGTCTGCGTGGCCTCGAACCGGTCGAACCGGTTCTCTTCCCACCCGTGATTGAGCACCAGGAACAGTTCGTTTCCAGGTATCAGGGTCCACCGAAGGCGACTCTGAAGCCCGATGTTCATCGACTCGCTGTCGTACTGCACGAGGTTCGAGAGGGCGAGGGCGGGTGTGAACGCCGTGTCGAGCCGGAAGGCCACGAGTGTCGTGTCGAATTCGCCTTCCTTGAGCGAGAGCCAGTTGCGCTCCACCTCGACGGCGGTCGTCAGATGACGGCTCTGCCGCCACGCGAGTTCTCCGGCGAGCGACTGGCGCGTCCCCGAGAAGAAGGTGCCTGTGCCGACTTCGACACTGGCGGACACCGCCCGGCCTTCTGACGTCCTCGCGGCCACCGAGTGCATCCCGAACGAGTACACCCCGACGGGCAGTTCGACACCATCCACGATTTCCCAGGGCTCGAAGAGGCGCTCCCGGCTGCCGCTCCAGGAGTACTCGACCATGTCTCCAGAGTGGAAGAACGCCTGAAACGGCGTCAGTTCGACCTCTCTGGTTTCCGACATGCCCTGCGCGAGGTTGTAGTACTCGGTGTACGAGAATTCGAAGGACAGCTGCCGGACGCCGGCGACATCGGGCCGCGGCCGGTACTCGGCCGTCGTCGAGGTGATGCGCACACCCCGGCGCGGGACGAAGCCGAGCGCCGGGTTGTAGTGCTCTCCGATCCGGATCCACTTCTGGGAGAACGACACCAGGTCATTGGGGAACGACAGTTCTCCCCCGTACGCGACGTCGTGTCCGTCCAGCCCCGTCGTTCGGGTCTTCGTGCCGAAGACCATCAGGGCGAGGTTCTTTCCGCGTCCCAGGAAACTCGACGTGGCCAGTTTCAGGTCGACACCGCCGACCTGGTTGGCCGTTCCGCCGGACGGGTCGCCGTTGGTGAAGATGGCACCGACGTACGATTGGCTGCCGAAGTTCGCTTTCACCCGGGCGACTGCGAGGTTCCGGCTAGGCGCGCCCCGCCCCTCTCTCTGGGTCAATTCGCCGGTCTGGACATCGAGCACACCCACGTCGAACCGCCCGACTTTGCCAGTCAGCTTCTCTCCGACAAGGAGCGGTACCTCGTGGCCTCCCAGCAGCCCGATGCGCCGCGAGAAGAACGGCATGAGGTCCCCGCCGCCCGCGCCCGGCGGGCCTCGACGTTCCCCCGCCTGCGCGAACTCGAAAATCCCGCCATCCTCCAGGAAGAACGCGCGCTTCTCGGGAAAGAACACCGGGAACCTGGTCAGGTTGACCTGCCGCGCATCGACCTCCGTCTCGGCGAAGTCGGTGTTGACCGTCGTGCTCGACATCAGGTTCGACGTGATCCGGTAGAACGCATCTCCACCGGCGTCAGCCGTGCCTCTCCACGATCCCGCAACAGTCCGATCCCGATTGGCGCCGGCAAGGCCGTAGGGTTTCACGTCCAGGCCCACGCCTTGCGACAGCCCGTTCAGCCCCGCCAGGTTGCCCGCGCGAACGACCTGGGTCAGCTGGACGTCGAGCGACGGTGACGCCCACCTCGAAGTTTCCCGCCCGCGCGCCAGATGCCGCGCGATGTTGAACCCCCATCGTTGGTTCCCTGGGTCGAACCCAAGTGTCTTGAACGGAATTTCGAACTCGGCCGACCAGCCTTCATCGTCGACTTTCGTTCGCACGACCCAGATGCCGTCCCACTCCGTGGCGACGTCGCGATTCTCCGTGACCCGGCCATCGACCAGGGCTCCGGCCGCGTTGGTGGCGAAGTAGTACGCGTTGCGGTGATCGTGGTAGGTGTCGAGGACGAACGCGACGTTGTCGTGTTCCTCCACGGTGGCGTCCCGGCGCATGTCTGTGGCGACGATGGCTCTCGGACGAGTATCCACGCATCGGATGGCGACGTAGAGCGCGTCAGAGGAGTACGCCAGCCAGACCCTCGTGACTTCGGTGGGCTGGGCCCCAGGCGTCGGCTCGACCTGGATGAAGCCGGGAATGTCAGGGGCAGCCCGCCACGTCGCCTCGGTCAGGACGCCATCGACTCGGATCTTGCCTTGAACGCGGCGGGCGACGACCTCAGGGGCCTCCTGGGCCCCGGCCGTCGCACCGCTGCATACGATTGCCAGAAGAAGTGCGTGTGCCCTCGCCACCCATCCCATCGCGTCCTCCCGTGACCACGCTGTCGTCGTGGTCGAGACCGGGAGTCATTAGATGCGAGGTGCCCTCCAAAAGGGTCATGCCGACGAAAAGAGATCGTAAAGAATGTAAAGAAGACGGGCGCGTTGGGGCACTGGCGCGCCGTGCAGGGGCGACCGCGGCCTGCGGGAACCGCTGCTGACGGAGCGGGCCAGACCGTCGTCCTGGAGAAGCGATCGATTACTTGAAGAACAACTGCAGGGTCTCGGCCAGATACGTCCTGGCGTTCATCCAGGTGTGCCCGCCGCCGGTGACCAGGCTCTTGTGGGCCAGCTTCTTCTCCGTCATCAGGGTATCGAACGCGCTGGCCTGCGGGTACAGGAAGTCGTCCTTGCCAACCCCCAGCCAGAGGAGTTTGAGCCTCCGGTTGGTGGCCGACGGGTCGGCCGACACCGTCGAGAAGTACTTCTCCCAGACCTCCGGTGTCAGGTAGGCGCTGTACGAACAAATCCACGCGAAGCGATCGAGGTTCGAGAACCCGGTGAACAACGACTGCCCGCCTCCGCGCGAGAACCCCGCGATGGCCCGCCCTTCCCGGGTCTGCTGCGTGCGGTACCGCGTGTCGACATAGGGAATGACGCTCCCGGTCAGATCGTCGCTGAAGGTCTTGTACATGTCCGCCGCCTGGAGCGACGACGGATCGGGCGTGCCGGCGATCACGTTGCCGTAGGGCATCACGACGATCATCGGCACCGCGCGTTTCTCCGCGATGAGCGTGTCCAGCATTAGGTTGACGCGTCCAACCTTGAACCACGTCTCTTCGGTGTCCGTGGTGCCGCTCACCAGGTAGAAGACCGGGTACTTCGTCGTGCCTTCCCGATACCCTGGCGGCGTATAGATGACCAGCGGCCGGGTTCCCCCCAGCGTCTTCGACGTGTAGTACGCGTACGTGACGTCGCCGTGAGGGACGTCTCGCATGGCGTACAGCGCCGGCGGGTTGCCCGGGATGTCCAGCAGGCTGGCTTTGAACCGCTCGTTCGGGAAGAGGAGCATGTTCCCCGGATCCGCCACCGACACCCCATCCACGACGAAGTTGTACGGGTAGAGGTTGGGCTCGATCGGGTCCACGGTGACCGTCCAGACGCCCGAAGCGTCCCGGAGGAGCGGCAGGTTCGCCTTCAGGAATTGCCCGCTCAGCTCGACCTTCTTCGCGTCAGGCGCCCGGAAGCGGAACGTGACCGTCCGGTCCGCGTGGATGTCCGGCGATACGATCGGTTGCGGACGCTGGCGCGGGGCCTGCGCGAGGAGGGCGGTGGCGAGGGTGACCGACAGGACGCACGCGGCGAGTCCCGTCATGGCCGTACTGCGCTTCATGAGACGACGCTCCTTCTACCTGATGGCCAGAACCGTGATCGACTTCGGGGCGACCTTCACGCTGAGGCGATCACCCTGGATGGTGGCCGAGATGGGTGTGGGCGCCACCGTTGCCGGGGCCTCGAACGTATTCACGGCGTCGACCTTCGACGCGGTCAGCGTGTTGCCCGTGGCCGTGCGGGCCGTCAGTCCCGCCACGCGGACGGCGACCTCCGCGGGCTGATTGGGATCGATGTTCGTCAGGGCCAGCCATAACGTCCCCGCGCGATCCCTGGCGGCAATCGCGTCCACGCGCGGCAACGCCACGGAGCCGTGCGTGTACCATCCTGGATCGAATGACACGGGGATCATGGTGGCGTCCTGGAACGGCACGTACATTTTGAAGACGTGGTACGTGGGCGTCAGGACCATCTTCTCCTTGTCGGTGATGATCATCGCCTGCAGCACGTTGACCATCTGGGCGATGTTGGCGATGCGCACCCGGTCGGCGTGGCGCGCGAAGATGTTGATGTTCAGCGCGGCGAGCACGGCATCGCGCAGGCTGTTCTGCTGGACCAGGAATCCGGGATTGCTGCCGGGCAGCGGGGCGTACCAGGCGCCCCACTCGTCGACGACCAGCGCGACCTTCTTCTCGGGATCGTACTTGTCCATGATCGCCGAGTGTTCCGCGATGATCGCGTCCATCTCGAGCGTCTTCTTCAGGATCTCTGCGTACTCGGTTTCGCCGAAACCCGTGGACGCATACGCGGGCGGCCACTTGATGACTGTGTAGTTGTGCAGCGACAGGCCTTCGAAGTCCCAGCTCCAGGTCCGCCCCTGCCAGGCCTTCATGATCGTGTCGGTCCACTCCGTCCAGCGCGGGCCGCTGCCGCCGGGACCCACCGCGATCCTCAGCATCTTGTCCGTCTCCTGCTGGGCAGGATTGAAGTTCCGGACGAAACGGCTGTAGATCTTCAACTGGCCGAGGTAGTACTCGGGCGTCATGTTCCCGCCGCAATCCCAGCTCTCGTTGCCGAGTCCGAGGAATGGCACCCGGTACGGGTCTTTCCGACCGTGGCCCGCCCGTTCCTTGCCGAGCGTCGTGGCCGGCGACGCCGTCATGTACTCGAGCCAGTCGGCGCCTTCCTGCGGAGTGCCGGTCCCGAGATTGACCGACAGGTACGCCTCGGCGCCAATCTGGTCGACGAAATCCATGAACTCGTGCGTGCCGAAGGTGTTGTCCTCCGTCACGCCGCCCCAGTTGGGGTTCAGCGTCACGGCCCGGTCCGGCCCGATCCCCTTCCGCCAGTGGTACTCGTCGGCAAAACAGCCGCCGGGCCACCGCACGTTGGGAACCTTCAGCGCCTTCAGGGCGGCCACGACGTCGTTGCGGATGCCACGCGTATTCGGGATCGTCGAGTTGCGACCGACCCAGACGCCCTCGTAGATGCCTTTCCCGAGATGTTCGGCGAACTGGCCGAAGATGTGGCGATCGATCCTCGGGCCGGACTTCGACGCGTCGAGCGAGACTTCGATCTGCGCCGCCGCTCCCGCGGGCACGCCGACCATGACGGCGCACGTGAGCAGCCACACACGGAACGCGCGGGCACGGAGGCCACGGACGGACGTGTCACGGAAACCGGCCATGGATGCGGACTGGGTCATCTGAGCTTCTCCACACTTGGACTCCGACTACTTCACGGTCAACGAGTACACCGTCAGGCTTGCCGGCGGAACGGTCGTCTGCCTGGGCAGTTCAGCGAGCGTGCTGGTGATCATGGTGGCCGGCGGTCCGGAGAACCGGCCGGGCCCAGCCGGGGCAGGCGCCGGGGCGGCTCCCGCCGGGGCGACAAGGCGCGAGACCTTGACAGCGGTGCCGGCGACCACGCCTCCCACCGTCAGCGCGACCTCCTGCGGGGCCTCCGTAGGATTGACCACCGAGATCGACAGCGTCCGGCGATCGGCGCTGAGCGCCGCGAATACGTCGAGCGGGAACGTCGGGCTGCCGGACGGCGTCGAGGAGTTGTCGATCGCGACGACGCCCTTGCCGCGAAGCTGCGGGGAGCTGCCGAGGACCGCCACCGGCAAGGCGCCCGCGAAGTGGTCGTGCAGCACCTTCATCACGAGGCCTTCCATCCGGAACCCCACCGCGTCGCCGTACGTGTCGACGGCCACCGTGCCCATGCCCCCGGTCGCGACCGCGAGGCCGACCATGTCGGAGTGGCGGAAGAACTCGTGGTACACGAGCGCGTTGGTGAGGGGATTGAGCATCGGGTGACTCACCGGGGCCGGTCCACCCGCAAGGGCGCGGTTGCGCGGCGACCATTCATCGAAGGCAAACTGGATCGCCTTCGTCTTCAGGGACGGCATCCGTTTCAGGTACTCGTCCCAGGCTTCGAACTTGAACTGCACCCGGTTGGACAGCCGCCGCACCTTCAACTCGAGCGGTTCGTCCGACGCGACGAACAGTTCCTTCGCCAGGTCGATGTTGAGGTTCGGGTACCCGTAGAAGTGTTCGCCCAGGTAGTCGATGTGATCGGCGGACGTCTTCAACAGCGCGCCGGTCCAGTCTTCCCGGGATCCGAAGGCGAAGGGCAGGGGTTCGTCGGTCTTGAGGCGGCCTTCGAACGTGTTGAACTGGCGGTTCTCGATGTAGCACCACGACGCTTCTTCGGGCGTGGCGCCGGAGGCGATGACCTTGATCGTCGGGTCGACCCGTCGCATCGCCTTGACGAACAGGTTGTGCTTCTCGGCGTACTGCGTGATCTGGAGGTGGCCCCACTGCCACGGTCCGTACATCTCGTTGCCGACGCCCCAGATCTTCACGCCGTAGGGCGCCGGGTGGCCGTTCGCGGCCCGCTGCCGACCCAGGCGGCTCGTGGCCGGCCCGTTCACGTACTCCACTTCTTCCGCGGCCGAGTGGGCGTCGCCGAGTCCCGAGTTGACGGCCAGGTACGGCTCGGCGCCGATGAGCCGGCAGAACGTCATGAAGTCGTCGATCCCCATGTCGTTCGATTCCATGCCGTTCCAGGCGAGTTCGCGCCGCGGCGGCCGCTTGTCCCGGTCGCCGACACCGTCGCGCCAGTCGTACGCGGAGACGAAGTTGCCGCCGGGCCAGCGGGCGATGCCGATGCCGAGTGCCTTCAGGTGCTTCACCGTCGCGGCCTTGAAACCCGAGATGTTGTCGGCGGGCATCAGCGAGACCGCCCCGATCCGGAACGAGCCCGCGCCGGTGCCGGCGATCTCGAGGTGGCCGTCTGTCGTGTCAGCCCCGGCCGTGAACGCCAGCGGGATCGTCCGGAACGCCGCGGTCAACGCCGGGATGGCCACGCGCTGTCGATCCCCGGCGTTCGGCCCCCACACGAGGCTGACCGTCACCTTCGCGCCGGGCGTGCCGGCGAGGATCACGCGGCCGCTGTACGCCCGCCCCCCTTTCAGGGAAAGACCCGCCTGGTCGATGCCGTGTGTCGCGGACGCCTCGAGCTGAACGACCGGTGACCACTCGCCGACGTACGGGAGTGTCCGATCCATCGTGACGAAGCTGTCCGGCCCGATCGGCAGCCACCTCCGCTGCGGACCACGTCGGCCGAAGCCGCCGGTCGGCGTGGCGAGCGGTTTCGATGTCACCTCGGCGAAGAACTTCCGGTCCGCGAGCATCTCGGCCCACACGCCGGTCGTCGCGGGTTCCATGAACCCGCCGAAGATCCAGGGCGTGATGGCCGGGGCCAGCTTCGTGGTGTCGATGGTGACGGCCACCGGCTGTGCGGACGCCGCGTGCGCGGCCAGCAGAACCAGCGCCGCCAGGATCACCGTTCGGAGGGTGTGTCGCATCTTCTGGACTCCCGTGTCGTTCCCGCCACCGTCGATGGATGCCTATCGCCCCGCCGGTTCGAAGCTCAGGGTCGCGCTGAAGAACTTCATCACGACGTTCTGGAACCGAACGGCCACGTGGCTGGTGTGGGTCCCCGTGTAGACCTCGAACGTATTCGACAGACCGAAGTTGTCGAAGATGTCATGCAGCTTGCCGGCATCCGCGCGCAGACCGTCCTGGTCACCGACGTCCATCGCGATCGCCCGGTACTGCCTGAGATTCCCGATGTACTGGTCGGCGAACGCCAGCGGCGCATTGGCGGTCCAGCGGGCGAGCACGTCGGCTCGAGGCGCGCCGTCCTTGACTGGCAGATCGAGGTACAGCGGCGGGTTCTTCGGGTTGGGTGACCAGGCCGCCGCCGTCGCGAGCTGCGCCCGCGCGAAGAAGGGCAGCGTCGCGGAGTCTTCCGGCCCCTTGACGGCGGCCAGCGTCTTCTCGAGGTCCGCGTTGTTCGGTCCGGCGCCTCGCGGCGCGAGGCAGCACGGGCTCATGATGTAGAGACTGCCGAACACGTCGGCGTGCTTCATGCCGATCCGCGTCGCCCCGTACCCGCCCATCGAGTGCCCCACGAGCCCCCGGCTCTCCCGCCGCGGAATCGTTCGGTAGTGGGCGTCGATGTAGGCGACGAGATCCCGGGCCACGAACAGCTCGAAATCGCCGGTCGTCACCGAACTCGAGTACATCGATCCGTTGTGCACGGTCTTCGAGT
>CAZJRM010000105.1:0-17772 GCA_964547975.1 uncultured Vicinamibacterales bacterium
CCGTCGAACTTGCACAGGCGCGTGAAGAGCACCGTCCGGATGGGCACGTTGATGCCCACGCCGAGCGTGTCGGTGCCGCAGATGATCTTGAGCAGGCCCGTCTGCGCGAGTTGCTCGACGAGGACGCGGTACTTCGGCAGCAGGCCGGCGTGGTGCAGCCCGATGCCGTGCCGCAGCCACTTCCGGATATCGGCGCCGTACGGGCTCGTGAACTGAAAGTCCGCGATGGTCTCGGCGATCGCCGCTTTCTCCTCGCGCGTGCACACCTTCAGGCTGGTGAAATCCTGGGCGCTCGCCGCCGCGTCCGCCTGGGTGAAGTGCACGACGTAGACCGGCGCCTTGCCCTGCTCCACCAACTGCTCGAGCATGTGCGCGAGCGGGATCTCGGAATACGCGAACTCGAGGGGCACGGGCCGCTCGACCGACTTCACGACGGCCGTCTGGCACCGGTTCAGCTGCGTCAGCACCTCCTCGAAGAACGTCGTGTCGCCGAGCGTCGCCGACATCAGCAGGAACCGCGCCTGCGGCAGCGTCAGCAGCGGCACCTGCCAGGCCACGCCGCGGTCGCGGTCGGCGTACCAATGGAACTCGTCCATGACGACGTTGTCGACCCAGGCGTCGGCGCCTTCCCGCAGGGCGATGTTCGACAGAATCTCCGCGGTGCAGCACAGGATGGGGGCATCGCGGTTGACGGTGGCGTCGCCCGTGGACAGTCCGACCTGGTCGGGCCCGAACTCGCGGCAGAGCGCCATCCACTTCTCGTTGACGAGCGCCTTGATGGGGCACGTGTAGACGGCCCGTTCGCCCCGCGCCAGCGAGTCGAACAACATCGCGGAGGCAACGAGCGACTTGCCCGATCCCGTAGGCGTGTTGAGGATGACGTGCTTGCCGTCCAGCAGTTCGAGGATGGCCTCTTCCTGCGCGGGGTACAACGTCAGCCCGCGGTCGGCCACGTAGTCGAGGAACCGGCTCAGCAGCGTATCGGCTGACACGTCGTCTTCGGCGGGCAGCAGGGCGTAGAGCGGCGCAGGCATTACTGCCTGTTGTACTCCGAAACGCAGGGCCGGCTGAAGCCGGCCCCCACGCGAGTCTCTCGTGGCGTCCGGCTTCAGCCGGGCGCGACCGTCTCACTGCCGCGCCGCTCCTCCACCCAGCTGTAGATCACCGGCAGCACGAACAACGTCAGCATCGCCGAGCTGATGAGGCCGCCAATGACGACGACGGCCAGCGGACGCTGGACCTCCGACCCCGGCCCGGTCGCCACCACCATCGGGAGCAGGCTGTAGACGGCGATGCTCGCCGTCATGAGCACCGCCCGCAGACGTTGCTCGCACCCCTGCCGGACCGCCTCCGCCAGCGATCGGCCTTCCGCCCGCAGTTGCTGGATGTACGACACCAGCACGAGGCCATTCAGCACCGCCACGCCGAAGAGCACGATGAAACCCACCGAGGCCGGGACCGACAGGTAGAGGCCCGACAGGAACAGCGCGAACACGCCGCCGACCATGGCGAACGGCAGGTTGACCAGCACGAGCGAGGCCAGCCAGGCCGAATCGAACGTCATCAGCAGCAACAGGAAGATGCCGCCGACGACGATGGGCGTGATGACCGACAGGCGCCGCGTGGCCTGCTGCTGGTTCTCGAACTGCCCGCCCCACGTCACGTAGTACCCCGGGGGCAACGACACGCGAGCCCGCACCGCCTGCTGCGCGTCGGCCACGAATCGCCCGATGTCCCGGCCGGTCACGTTCATCTCGATCCCCACGCGGCGCTGGCCCATATCGCGGCTGATCTGCACCGGGCCTTCGATCATGCGCACGTCGGCAAGTTCGCGGAGGGCGACGCGGTACCCGCCCGGTACATCGATGAGCAGCGCCCCCAGGGCTTCGGCGGACTGCCGGTGGTCCTCGGGGAACCGGATCGCGATATCGAACACCCGATCGTCCTGATACACGCGGCCCACCGGCATCCCGCCGATACCCAGTTCGATGACGTGCAGCACGTCGCTGACGTTGGCCCCGTGCCTGGCCACACGGCGCCGATCGATGGCGACCGTCAGGGTGGGCTGGCCGGCGACCCGCTCGACGTTGAGGTCCGACGCGCCGCGCACCGACGAGAGCACCGAGGCCATCTCGGCCGCCTTGCGGTTGAGCACGTCGAGGTCGGGCCCGAACACCATCGCGATGACCTGCGCGCGCGTGCCGGCGACGAGTTCGTCGATCCGGCACTGGATCGGCTGGCTGAAACTCGCGACGACCCCGGGCACGTCCGCAATCGCCTCCCGCATCTTCTCGGTCAACTCCTCCCGGCTCCCGGCGCTCGTCCACTCGCCACGCGGCTTGAGCGCGCCCACGAACCCGGTCTTGTCCACGCCGCGCGCTTCCACGGCCACGCCCGTCTGCCCCGTGCGCGAGACGACGGTCTCCAGTTCGGGGAACCGCTTGAGACGCTGCATGATCTCGCCTGACGCTTCGAGCGCCTTGTCGAGCGACACCCCGGGCAGCATCTGGACGTCCATGTCGAACGCGCCTTCGTCCATCACGGGGATGAACTCGGTGCCGAGCCTCGGCAGCAGCGCGAGGGCCCCCACGAGCGTCACCGCGGCCACGGAGACGACGGCGGCGCGGTGACCCAGGGCCCAGCCGAGCGCGCGGACGTAGGCCCGCCGGTTGAACTCGAAGACGGGGCTCGGCCGGTGTCCCGGCCGGAGCACCGTCAGGCACACGGCGGGAATCACGAAGATCGACAGCAGCAGCGATGACAGCAGGGCCAGCGCGACGGTAAACGCGAGGGGCGAGAACATCTTCCCCTCCATGCCCTGCAGGATGACAATGGGCACGAAGGTCAGCGCGATGATGAGTTCGCCGAAGATACTCGGCTTGCGCACTTCGACCGCCGCGCGCAGCACGGTCGCGAGGCGCGTCGCGGCCTCCGGCGTCTGCGCCAGGTGCCGCTGCACGTTTTCCACCTGGATGATCGTCGCGTCGATCACCATGCCGATGGAAATCGCCAGGCCGCCGAGCGACATCAGGTTCGCCTCGAGGCCGATCAGGCGCATGACGACGAACGTCAGCAGCGTCGAGAGCGGCAGGGCCAGCATCACGACGAGCGCGCCGCGCAGGCTCCACAGGAACAGCGCGAGCACGACGAGCACGAGGGCGGCCCCTTCGCCCAGGGCCGTCAGCACCGTCCGCATGCTCGCCTCGACGACCGACGACCGCTCGTAGAACGGCACCAGCGTCACGCCGTCGGGCAGCACGCCGCTGCCGTTGATCTCGCGGACCTTCGCCTCGACCCGATCGACGACCACGCGGCTGTTCTCGCCGCGCAGCATCATCACGATGCCCCCGACGACTTCCCGGGTGCCGTCCTTCTGCGCCGCGCCCTGGCGCACGGCGTGGCCGATCGTCACCTCGGCGACGTCACCGACATAGACCGGCGTCCCGCCTTCCGCCTTGAGCACGATCTGCCGGATGTCGTGTTCCGAGGTCACCAGGCCGACGCCGCGGATGATGTACTGCTCGGACCGCTGCGCCACGATGTTGCCGCCGACGTTCGCGTTGTTGGTCCGGATCGCCTCGTGCACGGCTTCCACGGTGAGGTCGTAGCTGAGCAGTCTGTCGGGATCGACCAGCACGTGAAACTGCTGCAGGTATCCGCCGAAGGCGTTGACCTCGGTCACGCCCGGCACGCTCTTCAGCAACGGCGTCACGACCCAGTCCTGGAGCGTGCGCAACCGGGTCAGTTCCTGCACGGTCCCGGTCCCGCCGCGCGGTTCGAGCGTGTACTGGTAGATCTCGCCCATCGCCGTCGCGACCGGGCCGAGGCTGATCTCCACACCCTCGGGCACACGGCGTTCCGCGTCGGCCAGGCGCTCGAAGACGAGTTGGCGCGCGAAGTAGATGTCGACGTCGTCCCGGAAGACGAGCGTGACGACGGAGATGCCGTACTTCGTCACGGAACGCATCCGATCGAGGCCGGGCAGCCCCCGCATCGCCGACTCGATCGGGTAGGTGACGAACTGCTCGATTTCCAGGGGCGCCAACCCGGCGGCCGTGCTGACCACCTCGACCTGGATGTTCGTCACGTCCGGAAACGCGTCGATATGTATCGTCCTGATCGCCCACGCGCCCGCACCGACCGCCACGAGCACCGCGAGGGCCATCGTCAGGCGGTGCTTCAGCGACCACGCCATCAGCCGTTCAAGCATCGAACCACTCCCAGCCGTTGTCATTCACCCGACAACGACGACTTGAGCAACTCGGCCTTCAGGTTGAACGCCCCTGTCACGACGATCGCCTCGTGGCCGGTCAGGCCGCGCAGCACGACGCGCCGCCCCGCGCGGCGCTCACCCGCGTCGACGGGCGTCGCCAGGAAGCGGCCGGACGCCTGGCGCACGAACACCACCGTGTCGCCGTTCACCGTCTGCACCGCCTCGTCCGGCACGCTCAGCACGCCCTGGCCGGGACGATCGTCAGTGACCTCGCCCTGGACGAACATGTTGGGCTTGAGGCGCAGGCCGTCGTTGCGGACGTCGACGCGGACCTTGACCGTGCGCGACTTTTCGTCGACGACGTCTCCGACGTAGGTGATGCGCCCATCCCAGGACTGCGACGGATACACGCTGGTCCGAATCCGAACGGGGCGCCCGGCCGCCATCGCGGGCAGGTCGCCCTCGCGCGCGTCGAGCACCGCCCACACCGTCGACAGGTCGGAGACCACGAACAGGAGCGTGTCGGGCTCCACGTGCTGGCCCGTCATCACGGCGCGTTCGATGACGCGGCCGGCCGTGGGTGACGTCAGGCGCAGGTACGGTTCGGTCAGCGCCTCGTGGGACGTCGGCGCATCCGCGCGGCGGGCGCGCGCCAGCAGGTCGTCGACGGCGGGCTGATCGAATCCCAGCGAGTGCAGCCTCGCCTCGGCCGCCCCCACATCGCTGGCCGCCTGGTCGGCGTCCGCCCGCCGCCGCAGCAGGTCCCGTTGGTCGATGGCCTCCTGCTGCAGCAGCACGCGGCCCCGTTCGTACTCGCGGGACGCGAGTTCGGCTTTCGCCGATGCCTGCAGGAACGCGGCTTTCGCCTGGCTGACCTCCGGCGCGTGGAGCGTCGCGAGCACCTGGCCCCTGCGGACGGTCGCGCCGAGCCCGGCGGCCAGGGACACCACCTGGCCCGGCAGCAGCGTCGTCACCTGCGCCGTCCGGCTTTCATCGAAACGTACGACGCCGGGCAGGGTGATCGCCGCCGGGCCGGTCGTACGCTCGGCTCGCCCGACGGCAATACCCCACTGCCGCTGCAGCGCGTCCGACACCGCGAGACCGGGTTCGGGGGCGGGCGCCTCGGCCGGCGCCCGGGGAGCCTCATCCGGGGATGCGCACGCCGCCGTCGCCAGCATCATGGCGCACGCACACGCGCGAAGGTAGGAAGACATGACCGTCACTCTCCCTGCCGCGGGACCTGGGTTCCCAGCGCGGCATCCAGTTGAAACAGACTCATCCGGTAATCGAACAACGCGCGGTTCCTGACGCGCTGGGCTTCCCGCATCGCGCGCTGCGCGTCGAGGAAGTCGCTGAGCGGCGCCGCGCCCGCGCGATACGAGGCGAGCACGATATCGCGGGCGTCGCGCGCGTGGCGCAGGTACTCGTGCTCCACGTACGTCACCCGGGCTCGGCTCGATTCGACGGCCAGGGCGGCCGTCTGGATCTCGAGCAGCGCGGCCGTGGCCACCGCTTCGGCGTTCGCCCGCGCCAGGCGGCGCGCGGCCTCGGCCCTGGCCACGCCGGCCGCGTTGCGGTCGAAGAACGGCAAGGGCACCGAGACGCCGAAGACGAGCGCGTGGTTACCGAAGTTCCGCTGCCATCCGGCGGCCACCGTGGGCGTCGGCCGGCCCAAGGCGGCTTGCGTCGCGAGGTCGGCGCTGGCGCCCGCCTCGGCGTGGGTCGAGGCCAGCACGTCGGGACGCGACGCCAGCAGGTCGGCTGGCAACGCGGGCGCGGCTCCAGCCGGTGCCTCGAGGCCGTCGGTCGCCTCGAACGCGGCGTCGAGCGGGCGCAGGCCGAGCAGCGCGACCAGGGACGCCCCGGCGGTCTTCCGCGCCAGGTCCGCCGCCGCCAGATCGTCGGCGAACCGCAGCCGCTCCACCTGGAGGCGCCGCAGTTCGATGCCCGACAATTCGCCCTGCTCGAAGCGCGCGCGATTGATGGCCAGCACCTGGTCGAGGTCGTCGAGCGTGCCTCGCGCCGTGGCGAGATCCGCCGAGGCCAGGACGACCTGGAAGTACGCGCGCCGTACGTCGAGCCGCAGGCGGCGCCGCTCGTCGTCCGCCGACGCGCGTGCGGTCGCGACGCCCAGGTCGGCCGCTCGCCCGCGCGCCCGCCTGACACCCGCGACGTCGAAGGTCTGCTCGACCTTCACGGTCAGTTCCTGGGTATCGACGAATGACGGCCTCGGGTGCTGCCAGAGCGGATACCCCTGCGACTCGAGTGACACCACCGGATTCGGACGGACGCGGGCGGCCTGGGCGTCAGCCGACGCCAGGTCGACCTGCGCGCGTGCCGCGGACAGCCGGGGATTGTGCGCCTCGGCCAGGCGGAGCGCCTCGTCGAGCGACACACGCGCGGGGACACGTTCGTCCTGCGCCCGGACGGGCACGGTGACGAGCGCAGCCACCACAAGGGCAATGGCCACACGGACCATGACAGTCACCTCGGAAAAAGGGGGGCTCGGAGCGTGAACAGCGGGAAGCGGACGGCGGCGGCTAGCCGTTCAGATGAGGGGGGTGATCGAGGTGCCGGACGGACCAGCGCGGGTGTCCGGCGCTCGCGGGCCCGATCCACTCGACGATCCGCTGCGGGACGACGAGGCGCACGGCCACGCACGCCTCACTCGTCCGGCCGTGGCAGCCGCAGTGTTCGGGTTGGAGCGGCGTCCCGTGGGCGTGGCCCGCGCACCCGGCCGAGAAGGCGGGCGCCGACGCCGTCGGCGCCTGGAGCAGGTCGGTGTCGAGCGCGCAGGTGTGCACCACCGCCACGTCGAAGACCATCCAGATCACGACGAGCAGGAGGGCGGCACGGGTGAAGCGCGTTCGAAAAGACACAGTCACAAACCGCACCCCGGATCATACCACCGGCGGGCGTCACCGACCCCTGCGGGCGCTGTCGGCCCCGGCGGGCGTCACCGCGCGGCGGTGCGGCGCCAGTTCGTGAACGTCGTCTTGCAGTCCACCTTCCCGCCCGTGGTGTCGTAGCGCTCACGCATCGTGGTCGGAACGAGGAAGCCGAGGGCCGCGTCCGGCGCAAACTCGACATCGACACGCATCTGTTCCATGCTGAGCCCGCTGCCGAGTTCGAGTTTCGTGCGCAGGACGCGACCGTCCCGCGGATCGATCCAGAAGGTGCCGTGGGCCGGCACCTGCACGTTGCCGGTCGACTTCAGGAGCGACGGCGTCTTCTCTTCGAGGTACGTCACCTTCCATGTCAGGATGCCGCCAACCTTCTCCTCGCCGTCCTTCTTGAACTGCACGCGGGGCTGCTGGTCGGCCCGCAGCAGGGCCATGGTCGTCCAGGCCGCGTGCACGTCGCGCGGAAACGGTCCAATCGTCGTCTGGCGGGACGCGTCGCGCCACGCGGGCCACTCGCGGGCCAGCGTCGCCGGATCGGCCGCGAGACGTTCGAGCCTGCCAGCCTCGCCGCCGGACGGCTTGCCGTCGACCTCGAACGTGTGGCGGACGCCGGACCACACGAGCGGCGCCTCGGGGCGACGCACGAGGAGGACGTCACTGCGGCTGGTGCGTTTCGACTTGGTGGTATGGCCCTCGATGAGGGTGTTGTCGACACCGCCCCGCTGGCCGAGGATGCTCCCGCCCAGGTTCTTGCTGACCTCGGCGTGCTGCGCGTACTCTTCGGTGACGACCACGGTCGCCAGCGACGACTCGATCGACGCCACGTACTGGGCCGCCTTGGCCAGCACGTCGGCCAACGCCGGCGCCTGCGCCACGAGGGTCGCTCCCCCCAGAATCACCACGCTCGTCAGTACGGCTCGACGCATCGGCTCCTCCGCGTTGACGCCGCGATTATAGCGGCTGGCGGAGCCGAGGCGTCGCCCCGGTTCCCCCGGATTGGCGACGGCGGACATCGGAGTTCCCGGTCGCGTTGTGCGGCGCCACCGCCGCGGGTACGATACCCGCATGGAGAACACGATTGCGGCGCTGACCGCCGAGATCCTCGCGTTCCGCGACGCCCGGGACTGGAAGCAGTTCCACAATCCCAAGGAACTCGCCATCGCCATCACTGCCGAGGCGGGAGAACTGCTCCAGCACTTCGTCTGGCAGAGCCACGCCCAGTCGGATCGCCGCGTCCTCGACCGACGCGCCGAGATCGAATCCGAGATGGCCGACGTGGCCATCCTGCTCTTCGAGCTGGCCGAGAACTGCGGGGTCGACCTCGCCGCCGCGATGCGCGCCAAGCTGGCGCGGAACGAGGTCCGCTACCCGGTGGAGAAGGCCCGGGGCTCGAACGCGAAGTACAACGAGCTGTGAGCGACCAGCCTCCCGCCCCGCATCGTCGTCGCACCCGGTACGCGGGGACGCATCCACGCCGTTTCCACGAGAAGTACAAGGAACTCGCGCCCGAACGGTATGCCGAAACCGTGGCGAAGGTGCTCGCGTCTGGCAAGACGCCCGCGGGTTCACACGTGCCGATCATGGTGGCGGAACTGCTCGAGGTGCTGGCGCCGCGCCCCGGGAACGTCGCCGTCGACGCGACGCTGGGCCACGGCGGCCACGCACGGGCACTGCTGGAGCGGATCCAGCCGGGTGGGCTGCTGCTCGGCCTCGACGTCGACCCGATCGAACTGCCGCGCACCGAAGTACGCCTGCGGCAGCTCGGCTACGACGGCTCCACCTTCCGCGTCCGGCGCACCAACTTCGCAGGCTTGCCACAGGCGCTGGCCGCCGAAGGCCTCGAGGCGGCGCAGGTGATCCTCGCCGACCTCGGCGTGTCGTCCATGCAGATCGACACCCCCGAACGCGGGTTCTCGGTCAAAGTGGAGGGTCCGCTCGACATGCGGATGAATCCGCAACGGGGCCAGCCGGCGTCCGCGTGGCTGGCCCGCGCCACCGCCCACGAGTTCGCGCGTGTGTTGGCGGACGCCGCGGACGAACCGGACGCCGACGTGCTGGCCGCCGCCCTGGCGGGCCGTACCTTCGCGACGACGATGGCGCTGGCTGATGCGATTCGGGACGCGAGACCTCACGCCGCCGAGGAGGCGCACGCGCTGACGATCCGCCGGGTGTTTCAGGCGCTGCGTATCGTCATCAACGACGAGTTCGGCGCGCTGGACATGCTGCTGCGGCACCTCCCGGCGTGCCTGTCGCCGGGCGGGCGTGTCGCCATCCTCAGCTTCCACTCGGGCGAGGACCGCCGCGTGAAACGCGCGTTCGAGGCGGGTCTCCGGGCGGGACGCTATGCGGCCGTGAGCGACGGCGTGGTGAGGCCAGGGGCCGCCGAACGGCGTGACAACCCGCGCGCCGCGGCCGCGAAGCTCCGCTGGGCGCGGAAGGGGTGACACACGAAGGGCCCGGGGCGCACGCAGCGCCCCGGGCCCTTCGTTCGGCTCTCGGCTTTCGGCTTTCGGCGTCGGTCTCTTCCCTTGCCTCTCGCCTCTCGCCTTTTCCCTGTTCCCTTTCCCTCTTCCCTATCGCCTATTCCCTGTTCCCTGCTACAGCGTCCATCCCTGTCGGTACTCGTGCTGGACGGCCTTGTTGGCCTCTTCGTTGTTCGTGAACTTCAGCGCCTTGCCGTCCCACAGCAGCTTCTGGCCGGCGAACTTCGCGGCCACGTTGCCGAGGGCGATCGTCTCGGTGAACGGTCCCGAGTAGTCGAAGTTCGACGTCGGCTTGGTCTTGCCGAGGATGCCGTCGATCCAGTTCTGCTCGTGGGTCCCTTCGACGCGGGCAATCGTCTTCTTGGGGCGCTTGTACTGCTGGAACTTCGATTCGGGGATGATGCGCGGACTCTCGGAGTAGGTCTCGCACATGATCTTGCCCTTTTCGCCCACGAAGATCGTTCCGCTTTCGGGCAGGCGGCGATCCATCTCGAGTTCTTCGGGCCGTTCCGGCAGGATGCCGCCGTCGTACCAGTGGAGCTTGAGCGGCGGCAACTTCTTGCCGCGCGCGTCGAGGCGTTCGGGGAACTGGTAGTGCACGACGCACGCCGGCGGGAAGCTGTCGTCGAACTTGAGGCGGCGGCTGCCGCCCCACGTGCCGTCTTCACGAATGACCGCGACGACACTCGTCGACTGATAGGCGAGGATGCTCGTGGGGTACCCGAGCTTGAGGCTCTGGTAGGAGGCGTCCATGACGTGGCACGCCATGTCGCCAAGGGCCCCGGCGCCGAAGTCCCACCACGCGCGCCAGCTGAACGGGTGGTAGGCGTTGTGGTAGGGCCGCATCTGTGCGGGTCCGATCCACAGGTCCCAGTCGAGACCATCGGGGACGGCCGGGGTGTCGGTCGGGCGCGACTGGCCCTGCGGCCACACGGGACGGTTCGTCCAGCAGTGGACCTCGTGCACCTTGCCGATGGCGCCGTCGGTGATCCACTCCTCGATCAGGCGGACGCCTTCGCCCGAGTGGCCCTGGTTCCCCATCTGGGTGACGACCTTGTACTTGCGCGCGGCTTCGGTGAGCGCGCGGGCTTCGGACACGGTGCGCGTGAGCGGCTTCTGGACGTACACGTGTTTGCCGAGTTGCATCGAGGCCATGGCGATGACGGCATGCGCGTGGTCGGGTGTGGCCACGATGACGCCGTCGATGTCCTTCTGCTTCTCGAGCATCACGCGGTAGTCCTTGTAGCGGACCGCCTTGGGATTCTCCTCGAGGATCTTGGAGCGCGCGGCGGCGCGGCGGGCGACTTCGCTGTCGTCCACGTCGCAGAGCGCCACGATGTTGGCCACCTTGGAAGCGTTACGCGTGTTGGACGTGCCCATGCCGTGCATGAAGCCGACGGTGGCGATGTTGGGCCGGTCGCTGGGTGCCTGGTATCCAGGCCCGCCAAGCACCCGGCGCGGGACGATCATGAAGCCCGCGGCCGCAGCGACGCTGCCGACGAACGTGCGGCGCGAGAGGACCAGCGGTGAAGTGTCCTTGTCTTCCATTGTGTGTCTCCGGCTAGAACCCTGATCGGCGTTGATGACAGGCGCCCGGGCGGCTGTCAGGACCGCTGCCGGGACGCTGCCGCAGATATTACCCGCAGCGGACGTTTTCGGGGATGGAAAAACGCCGGTGGTGCGACCGCTGCGGATGGAACGAACCGGGGCCGAACCACCGAGTCCGGCGATTCGGCCCCGTCGCGGCGTCGGGGTGGTGGTGGAGACGCCAGCGAATCGAAACGGGCCCTCGGCGCGAGTGCGTCAGGCTGTTGCCAGACCGCAACTGGTCACACCAAGGACGGTGACAAGACGAGAGTAAATCTCACCAGGTATCGACCTGTCAAGCGTGATTATCCAACAATATGCTCAGAAGTCGCCTGACTCTGGCAACCCTGCGGAAGCGCTTGGTCTGACCACAAGTGCCACAGAAACGCTGGGTCACCTCTCGAACTTGTTCAACAGTGCCCCTCGATTCCCTCCAGAACAACGCCGTGTGCTGAGGAGTGGCATTGCCATCTCTTTTCTTCTGCGACGATTCGTTACAGTTTCTGCTAGAATCCGCCCACTCGCCCCCCCACGTCATCCCGATTGGTCTTACCTTGAATTGGGGCGCCCTGTGAATAGCGTGAGAAAGGTCCCGGCTTCCGACCTCGTCGTCGCGAAAATCAAGACCGCCATCGAGCAGGGCGAACTCCGCTCCGGCGATCGTCTCGACCCGGAACGCGAACTCGCCATCCGCTTCGGCGTCAGTCGGCCCAGCCTCCGCTCCGGCCTCAAGACCCTCGCCGGCATGGGCGTCGTCCAGATTCGCCGAGGCGCCGGCACCTTCATTACCGCCGGGCCGCCGGCCCTCGGCTCGGAGCCCCTCGACTTCCTGGCCGCCTTGCACGGCATCTCCCGCAAACAGCTCTTCGAGGCCCGCACGGCGCTCGAAGTCTCCGTGGCCGGCTTTGCCGCCGAGCGTGCCACCGCCGACCACCTCGTTGCCATCGGCGACGAGACCGTCGCCATGTTCGGCGCCCTCGACGACCCCGACACCTTCCTCATCCACGACATCCGCTTCCATCGCGCCGTCGCCGCGGCGTCCGACAACCCCGCCATGTCCGCCATGGTCGAGATGGTCGCGTCGCTCTTTCAGAAGGTGCGGCAGCGTACGATTCGCTGGGCCCAGGACCTGCACGACGCCGCCGACGAACACCGCGCGATCTACCAGGCCATTCGCAGCCACGACCCCGAACGCGCGCGCCAGGCCATGGCCGCGCACCTGCGGCGCGCGGAACACACGCAGACCGGGGAAACCGTCCACCCGGGCACAGACGACACGAAGGGACCGCAGGACGCGGAAGACTGACGCCGTCCCGGGTCAGGGCCGCTGACGCGAGATCGTGACGAGATCGACGAACGCGCGGAGGAAGTCCCAGGGACGCAGCTTGGACCCGCGCGCGTGGTGCCAGCTCCGCAGGGCCACCTCGTAGATCCGTTCGCGACGCGCAGGTGCTCCCTCCGCCGCGGGCGTGTCGAGATACCGCGCCAGCACCTCCACGTCGAAGATCCAGCGGCTCACGAACGGCCGGCTGAAGAGGTCGCGGACGGTCCCGGACGCGCGGAGCACTTTCGCGCCGCACTGCGTGTCGTAGACGGGCAGGCCCAGTGTCACCGACACGGCGGTCGCGAATACGCGGCCCAGGTAGTGCCGCCACGCCTGGCGCCGGATATCGCGCCCCATCAGCTTCACGCGCGATCCAAGCAGCACGTCGAGATCGGGGCGGCCCGCCGCCAGCGCCAGGAAGTCGTCTGCGGCCTCGAGGGGCGTGGACAGGTCGGCGTCCCAGAAGCCGACGAACTCCGGATGCCGGGCGAACGCCTCGAGCATCCCCATCCGCACGGCTTCGGCCTTCCCGGCGTTGCGCTCGAGCCGCAGCACCGCGCACGCGTCTGGCGCCGCCTCGCACACGCGTGTCAACACGGCAGACGTACCGTCCGTGCTCCCGTCGTCCACGAACAGCAGGTGAACCGACGGTCTCGACGCCGCGAACCGGACGAACGCCTCCGGCACGAGGCGTGACGCCTCGTTGAAACACGGCACCACCAGCACGAGGTCGGGTCGAGGCGCGTCGTCGGCCATCTCCGGATGTCACACTGCCACAGGAAGCCCGGCGCCCGCAACCATTCGCGCACGATTCGCGTCGGCGCTGCCGGGATCGCGTAGAATCGTGAGCCGGCGGGAGGGTTCCGGCATGTCGGAGAGACCGTGCGCCCGCCGATGGAGGATGGATCATGACTCATCGACTGGCTGCCGGCCTGCGCCGCGCGGCCGCGATCGCGCTCGTGGGTGCCGCATGCGTTTCGATGGCACCGGTGGCCGGTGCGCAGGCGCCCGCGCCGAAGAAGAAGGTACTGATCGTCTGGGGCGGCTGGGAAGGGCACGAACCCAAGAAGTGTGTCGACATTTTCGCCCCCTGGCTCGCCGAGCAGGGGTTCGACGTCGAAGTCTCGAACACGCTCGACTCGTACCTCGACGCCGAGAAGATGAAGAGCCTGACGCTCATCGTGCAGGCGGTCACCATGAGCCGCATCACGCCGCCCCAGGAGAAGGGTCTCCTGGAAGCGGTCAAGAGCGGGGTCGGCCTCGCCGGCTGGCATGGCGGGCTCAGCGACTCGTTCCGCAACAATACCGAGTACGAGTTCATGGTCGGCGGCGCGTGGGCGGCCCACCCCGGCGGCGTCATCGACTACTCGGTGCAGATCCGCAAGCCGTCGGATCCGATCGTCAAGGGCCTGAAGGACTTCAAGATGCACTCCGAGCAGTACTACATGCTCGTGGATCCGAATATCGAGGTCCTCGCCACCACCACGTTCACCGGCGACCACGCCGCGTGGATCAACGGTGCCGTGATGCCGGTCGCCTGGAAGAAACTCTACGGCAAAGGCCGCGTCTTCCACACGAGTCTCGGTCACGTCGCGGCGGACTTCGACGTGCCGGAAGCGCGCGCGATCGTGCAGCGCGGGCTGCTCTGGGCCGCGCGGATGCCCGGCACCGGCGACGACCCGGTGCCGACCAACCCGTACGCGCCGCGGGCGAAGTAGCGCGGCGTCTTCAGCACCGCAAGCCGCGAGCCGCGGGATCGGGCCGCCCTTGTGCCGGGCGGCCCGTTTCCGGCACGATCTATGTTTTCGGGAGCCATCATGCAGCTGAAACGACTGGACGCCGGGGACCTCGATCTCATCATCAAGACGTTGCACGAGTTCACCCAACGTGAAGCCCCTCTCGACAAGCGCCTGAAGTGGGACGAGACCGATACCTGCCCGGCGGACGTCGTGCGGGCCATGCTCGGACCCGAGGTGGGTCTCCACCTCGTCTTCCTTCCCGACGAGTACGGCGGCATGGGCGGCGGCGCCTACGACGTCTACCGCCTGTCCCAGGAATTCGCGAAGGTGGACCTCGGCCTGGCCACGACGATGCTCGCCGTCGCCCTCGGCACCGATCCGATCCGGGTCGGCTGCACCCACGAGCAGAAGACCAAGTGGATCGGACGCATCGCGGAAGAGGGGCTCATCGTCGCGTACGGTGTCACCGAACCCGAGGCAGGCTCCAACGTGCAGAGCCTCAAGACCGAAGCCACGCGCATCACGGACGCCAGCGGCACGGTCACTCACTACAAGATCACCGGCGTGAAGCAGTTCATCTCGAACGGCTCCATCGCCGACCTGTACACGATTCTCGCCAAGGCCCCGGACGGCCCGACCTTCTTCGTCGTCGAGCGCCAGACCCCGGGTCTCACGCCCGGCCGGCACGAGGTCAAACACGGCATCCGCCTGTCCGACACGGCGCAGGTCCTGCTCCAGGACGTCATCGTGCCCGCCGGGAACATCGTGGGCGAGAAAGAAGGCGAAGGGCTGAAGCAGGCGAACGAAGTGTTCGGCTTCACGCGCCTGATGGTGGCGGCCTTCGGCCTCGGCGCGGGCCAGGCGGCGCTCGAGCGCGCCATCGCGTATTCGAAGCAGCGCAAGCAGTTCGGCACCTACCTCGGCGAGAAGCAGGGCTTCACGCACAAGCTGCTCGTGCCGAACAGCGTGCGCCTCGCGGCGGCGCAGGCGTACATCGAGTTCGTGGCCGACCTGCTCGACGGCGGTACGACCGATCGCCAGGTGGAGGGATCGATCGCGAAATTCTTCGCGACCGAAGTGGGCAACATCGCCGCGGACCACGCCGTGCAGGCCCTCGGCGGCTACGGCTACTGCGTCGATTTCGAGGTCGAGAAGATCCGGCGCGACGCCCGCATCCTGACCATCTACGAAGGCACGTCCGAGATCCAGCAGAGCATCATCAGCATCTTCCGGATGCGCGAAGCCGTGCGGAGCAAGGGCCAGTTCTACGTGAAGATGGCGGACGAGGTCGAACCCTTGACCGAGACCGGCGGCACGGCCGCGGGGCGGGTCGCGCGGTTCATCGCCGAAGCGGCGCAGCTCGCGTTCCGCGCCAAGCTCGTGCGCCAGCAGCACGTCGCGTTCGAGTTCGCGACGGCCATGGCCGACGTCGAAACCGCCGTGGCGCTCACGCGCGCGGCCGCCGGCAAGGCCGACCCGGTGCTCAAGGCACAGGCACGGCTCTGGGCCGGACAGGTCGCGGTGGGCGTCCCCGCGCGCATCCTTTCGGCGCTCAGCGCCGCCGGCGGAATCGGCGCGGACGACCTCGCGCGGCTGCGCCAGCTCGGCGACCTCGACGGCGCCATCGCGCTGCAGGCCGGCAGCCTGGCTGACATGAATCTCGTGGCGGAAGGCCTCACGGGCCTGAAGGTCACGGATTGACGTTCGACAGACGATGACCCTGGCCGTTCGGCATCAGTGCCGGGCGGCCAGGTACCGCTCCCACAACCCGCGTTCGATCGACAGCGTCAGAAACACGCCTGGACGCAGCCCGTAATACTCCGAAACATACCGGTCGCCAAGCGCCTCGACCGCCGTGGCATTCGCCTCGGACGCCACGATCACCGGTGTACCCTCCAGGGGGCCGGCCTCCGCGGCACGCGGCCAGTACCCCACCTGCGTCAGGTGACGCGTGTACCACGGCAGGGGCCATTGTTCGTAGGGCCCGGCAAGCACCTTGACGAGCATCGCGCGGCGATCCGGATGGACCGCCGCGAGGTCGTCAATCCGCCGCACGAGGCGAAGGAAATCGTCCGACGTGTGGGCGTAGACCCACGGGTTCCGTTCGTCGGCGGCGTACCGCCCGTTGGCCAGAACGTTCTGATCGCCGAGGTGGATCGCCGCCACCGTCACCACGGCGAAGACGGCCGCGGTCCACCACCGCGCGCGGGCGAGTCGGACGAGAGCCACGAAACCCACGCCGGCCGCCAGCATCACGCCCGCGTAGGACGGCAACACGTTCCACGGCGTCTTGTACCGCACCGACGAAAAGAGGACGATACTCAGCACGGCGTACCAGGCCACGTACCGGCCCCAGAACCCGGTACCGCCGGCGCTCGCCGCCACGATCCCCGCGAACGCCAGGACGAGGACCACGCCCTCGGTCCAGACGACGCCTCCGGACTCGTGCCAGCCCAGAAGCCGGAGGTAATAGCCCCACGGCTGAACGTGCGGCCCCGGCGCCGTGCCGCGCTCGAGGTAAATGCCAAACGCGCCGAACGACTCGAGGAGCCCCCGGGGGTTCTCGAAGAACGACGAGTAGAACACGAACGCCACGGCGAGGGCGCCCGCGGCCGCGATCCCCGTCGCGCGCCAGTCGGCCGCACTCCACACCGGCACGCGCCCTTCAGCGCGCGTCGTCGTCCATGCCGCCAGGGCCGCCGCCGCCACGGCCGCCGCCATCACGAGGACGGACGTCTCCTTGGTCGCGTAGGCCAGCCCCGCGAACACGCCGGCCCACACGGCGTCCGCCTGTCGCCGCCAGGCGACGTAGCGGCCGAGACACCAGACCCCGCCGAGCGCCACGCCGGTGAAGATCGATTCCTGGATGTAGAAACGGCTGTAGAACGTGAAGGCGGGCGACAGGGCCGCGAGGAACGCCGCGGCGACCACGGCGGTACGGCCGAGCCCTGAGGCGAACCCCGCGATCAGGAGGATGAGCCCGGCCCCGAACAGGGCCGGAACGACCCTGAGCGTGCGCTCATCGAGCGACGCCAGGGTCGTCTGGCCGCGTAGCCACGCGGAGGGCAGGGTCAGGTAATAGAGCGTCGGGCCATGGTGATCGACCCGATCGTACCGATAGTGCCCCTGCTCCAGCAGCGTGCCGAACTTGAGCGCCTGGTTGGCCTCATCGTGGTGCATGGGCCGGCGCTCGAGCCCCGGCAGCCGGAACGCCAGCGCCAGCACCAGCGCCGCCGCGATCAGGCTGCCGAAGACCGCCCGGTTCATTTTGCCGGCGTACCGTAAACCTCGATCTCGACGTAGTGGTTCAAATCGTTGGTCGTGTTGCCGTTCGAGTACATCCGGACGTAGCGGCCCTTCACGCCCTTCGAGTCGAAGAGCTTGCCTTCCGCCACCTCGATGTACTCCTTGTCCTTCCCGATGCCGAGCCCCGACGAGTTGTCGTGGTCGTTGTTGAACACCGTCTGGACGCCCTTCAGGAAGTCCTTGTCGTCGGCCACCAGCACGACGACGTCGCGGTAGA
>CAZJRM010000106.1:0-10246 GCA_964547975.1 uncultured Vicinamibacterales bacterium
GTAGTCCGTCAGCACCTTGCCGACCATGCTCGCGCTGGTCGGATGCATGATCATCCGGTGCTGCGTGTCGTTGATCCAGAAGTACTCCTCGCCGTCGTAGCGAAGGGTCTTCAGGGACGCGCAGGCTTGTTTCTGCGCCTCTTCGGTCGAGAGCACGCCCTGCTTCTCGAGCGCGACGTAATACTGAACCGACGCCGTGCCGACGTCGCTGAGCTGCCGGAGGGCCGTCCGTTTCGCCTCGTAGGCAGCGCTGCGGTAGCCTGCGGTCAGCCAGACGCAGACCCCGACGAAGATGACGATGACACCGATGACCGTCGCGGTGACGCGACCCGAAAGAGCAAGTCTTCGAAGCATGAGTCCTCCCGAAGGACGAAGATAGGCGCCTCCCACCCGAGCGGCGCGATGCTGTATCAATCGGCATACACCCCCCGGACTTGAGGTATTTGAGGATGCCGCCAGCGGATTTCCCGACATCCGTTTCCCGACGTCCTTGAGGGCAGGTCTCGACCCTGCTACGCTTGCCGCGTCGTGGGACCCATCGAGTTCCTCCAGGCGCATCCGCCGTTCTCGCTCCTCGGGGCGGACGCCCTCGCACGGATTGGCGAGGCGCTCGACGTCGTCTTCCAGCCGAAGGACGCCAGGCTTCTGACACGCGGCGGCCCGGCGAACCAGCACCTGTTCGTCATTCGAAGAGGGACGGTGCGCCTCGAGCGCGACGGCGAACTGCTCCGGGTCCTCGAAGACGGTGAGTGTTTCGGCTTTCCCTCGCTCATCGGCCGCACGAGTCCCCATGTCGATGTCGTGGCCGCCGAGGACACGCTGCTCTACCTCATCCCGCGCGAGGTGTTCGACGGCCTGATGTTGGTGCGCGAGTTCTCCGAGTTCTTCCTCGCCGATCTCAGCGAACGCCTTCGCCGCGCCACCGCCAGGCCAGGGCTGGCGCTCAGTCAGGAACTCTCGACACCGGTGGGGCACCTGACGACCGCCGCGCCGGTCTGCGTGCCGGCGACCACGACCGTGGGAGAGGCCGCGCGGGTGATGCGGGATCGCCGCATCAGTTCGGTGCTCGTCGAGGGCACGCCGCGCGGCATCCTCACCGACCGCGACCTCCGCAGCCGCATCCTCGCCGAGGGCCTCGGGCCCGAGACCCCGGTCACGCGTGCCGCCACCTCACCGGTACGCACGGTCAGCGCGACGGCCACGTTGTTCGAGACCCTCGTCTTCATGCTCGAACACCACGTGCACCATGCGCCGCTCGAACAGGACGGGCGGGTCGTCGGTATCGTGACCGACACCGACCTGCTGCGTCTGTACGCGAAGAACCCGCTGTACCTGCTCCGCAACATCGAACGGGCGTCGTTGCCCGACGACTACACGCGATATGCATCGGAACTGGCGGCGATGGTCGAAACGATGGTGTGGGGCGGTCTCGGTCCCGCGCAAGTCGGGCCGGTCGTCTCGCGGATGAACGATGCGCTCGCGGTCAGGCTGATCGAACTGGCCCAGCGGGACCTCGGACCCGCGCCCTCGGCATTCGCCTGGATCGTCTTCGGGTCCGAAGGGCGCATGGAGCAGACGCTGGTGACGGATCAGGACAACGCCCTCGTCCAGGCGGACGAAGACGCCGAGCAGCACGCGGCGTACTTCGCCCGGCTGGCGAGCCGCGTCGTGCACGGTCTGATCGCCGCGGGGGTGCCGCCGTGCCCCGGAGGGTTCATGGCGACGGAGTGGCGAAAGCCCCTCGGCGGGTGGGTGCGCCAGTTCCAGCGATGGCTCGAGACGCCGGATCCGCGCGCGCTCATCGAAGCCCTCAACTTCTTCGACTTCCGACCAGTCTTCGGGACGCTCGACACCGGCGCTCTCGACGCGACCGTGGCCCGCGCGCGTGGAGAGGCGGTGTTCATGGCGCAATTCGCCCGCGCGTCGCTTGGCCTCCAGCCGCCGCTGACCGCCTTCCGTCACATCCGGGAGGATGCCGGGGGCGTTGACGTGAAGGCCGGAGGGCTCGGGCCCATCGTGAGCCTGGCGCGGCTCTACGCCATCGATGCCGGCTCGGCATCGCGTCCGACGCTGGCCCGGCTCGACGCCGCCGTGGCCGGAGGCACCTTGAGCCGCGACGCCGGGGCGACGCTCGCGGAAGGATTCCGGTTCCTGCTCGGGTTGCGTCTCAGGGAGCAACTCCGCGCCCTGCGCGCGGGGGAACCCCTCCGCCACACCGTGCCGCTCTCGCGCCTCGCGCCAGGCGAGCGCCAGCACCTCAAGGACATCTTCGTCGCGATTCGCGACCTGCAACGTGCGACGGCCCTCCGTTATGGTGTGGACCGACTGGCGTAGACGGTGGTTCGCGTCGCCGGCGCTGGACGATCTGGCGCTCTGGGCCCTGGATCTCGAGATGTCCGGTCTTCAGCCGGAACGTGACCGCATCCTGTCGGTCGGCATGGTGCCGATTCGTCGCTCGGCCATCCGTTACGGCGAACGGTTCTCGTCGCTCGTCAGGCCCCCGGATCTCGACACCCTGTCGAGCGAAGGCCTTCGCGCGCACCACCTCATCCGGGCAGACCTGGCCCACTCCCCGCCCCTCGAAGACGTGCTGCCCGACATCGACCGGCGGATCCGGGAGGGCCCGCTCGTGCTGCATTTCGCGGCCGTCGACCTCGCCTTCCTCACCCGGGCGTACCGCGACTGCGGTCTTGCCTGGCCGACACCCGTGGTGATCGACACCGTCGATCTGCGGCATCGCCTGTATCGCCGCCAGGCGCGCTGGAACCCGAACGCCGCGCCGCCCGGGACCAGCCTGGCGGAGGCCCGCGCGTCGTTCGGGTTACCCGCGCACGAGAGTCACGACGCCCTGGGCGACGCCCTGGCGACCGCGGAACTCTATTTGGTATTGCGCCACAGGCTTGGAGCGTTCACACTACGCGACATCCGTACGTAAACCCGAACAGCCTCCCGCCCCGGCGCCAGCCGGAGCCGGGGGCCCAGGCGTACCGCGCAGGCAGGGGGCAGCATGAAGGTATCGGCGCGCGCGATGCTCGACTCGGCCGAGTTCAAGCGGATGGTGGCGCAGCGGTGGACGATCTCGGTCGTGCTCACCCTCGCGCTCTTCCTGCTCTACTACGGCTACATCGTCCTGATTGCGGTGAACAAGCCGTTCATGGCCCGCAAGATTGGCGATGTCACCACGCTGGGAATCCCGCTTGGCGTGGCGGTGATCGTCCTGTCGTGGGTTCTGACGTACGCGTACGTGCTCTGGGCCAATCGGGTCCATGACGTCGAGGTCCGGCGGCTGAAGGACAAGGTCCAGCACTGACGCGGAGGCAGGCGACATGGAAACGACGCTCGGGACTCCCACCATTTCGGCGATCGCGTTCTTCCTGCTGATCGTCGCGCTCACGCTGGCCATCACGTACTGGGCGGCGAAACGGACACGATCCACCAAGGAGTTCTACGCGGCCGGCCGCTCGGTCAGCGCCTGGCAGAACGGCCTCGCCCTGGCCGGCGACTACATGAGTGCCGCATCGTTCCTCGGGATTGCCGGACTCGTGGCGCTCAAGGGCTACGACGGGATGATCTACGCCACGGGCTGGCTCGTCGGATGGCCGGCGCTGATGTTCCTGATCGCCGAACCCCTCCGCAATCTCGGCAAGTACACGTTTGCCGACGTGGTGGCGTTCCGGTTGCGGCAACGGCCCGTCCGGATCGCGTCGGCCATCGGCGGCATCCTGACGGTGCTCTTCTACACCATCGCGCAGATGGTCGGGTCGGGCAACCTGATCAAGCTGATGTTCGGGATCTCCTACGAGTCGGCCGTCCTGATCGTGGGCGTCATCATGCTCGCCTACGTCCTCTTCGGCGGCATGATCGCGACGACGTGGGTGCAGATCATCAAGGCCATCCTGCTCCTGGCCGGCGTGACGCTGCTCACCCTCATGGTGCTCTCGAAGTTCGACTTCAACCCGGGGAACCTGTATGCGGCCGTGGTCGCGCAGCACGGGCAGGCGGCGCTCGAACCCGGGGGGCTCGTCACGAACGGCATCGATGCCGTGTCGCTCGGCCTGGCCCTGATGCTCGGCCTGCTCGGCCTGCCGCACATCCTGATGCGGTTCTACACCGTGCCCGACGCGAAAGCCGCGCGGACCTCCGTGCTCTACGCGACCGGGCTCATCGGCTACTTCTACATCATCATCCCCATCGTCGGATTCGGGGCGTCCGTCCTCGTCGGCCGCGATCTCATCACGAAGATCGACAAGGGCGGCAACATGGCGGCGCCGCTGCTCGCCGAACAACTGGCCGGCACGCCCTTCCTGGGGTTCATCGCCGCGGTGGCGTTCGCGACGATCCTGGCGGTCGTGGCGGGCCTGACGCTGGCCGGGGCGTCGGCGCTCTCGCACGACATCTTCACGCACGTCATCAGGGGCGGGCATGCGACCGAGCAGGAACAGGTGAAGGTGGCCCGAGCCGCCACCATCGTGTTCGGCATTCTCGCCGTGCTGCTGGGCGTCGTCTTCAAGGGGCAGAACGTGGCCTACATGGTCGGCCTCGCGTTTGCCATCGCCTGCAGCGCGAACTTCCCGGCGCTGTTCCTCTCCATCGTGTGGCGGCGTTTCACGACGCCGGGGGCGGTGGCGTCAATCCTCACGGGGTCGTTGCTGACGGTACTCCTCATCATCATCAGCCCGACGGTGTGGGTGGACGTCTTCAAGAACGCTCAGCCGCTCTTTGCCCTGCGCAATCCCGCCATCGTGTCGATGACGGCGTCGTTCGTCGTCGGCATCGTCGTATCGCTCCTGACGCGAGAGCCGTCGGCTGAGATGGCGTTCGACGACGAGAAACTGCGGACGTATCTGGGAATTGGCGCGGAGTAACCGGGGACCCGCCGACGGGGGTCTGTTCTTTGCAGCAATGGGTCGTGTCATTCGCGCGGCGTCCGGATGCCAATGATGGCATCCGCAGGCTGAGCGCCCCTAACCGCTTGATGTTCAGGGGTTTGTCGGGTTCTGCGGGCCCTTTGGGCCCGCGACCGGCGGACGGCCGGACGACACCACGTCCGGCTGTCCGGCTGCCGTCGGAAGGAACCGGCGGTACCGACGCGAACACGGAGGTTCCATGTCCCGTCGCTGCATCATCCGCATCGTGACGCTGGCTACCGCGATCGTGGCCGGCGTGTTTCTGGCATCCCCCGCTGCCGCCCAATGGCAGGTCTCCTCGAAAGACGGCCAGTCGAGCATCAAGATTGGGTTCCTCGCGCAGGCCCAGACCGAAGCACTCGAGACGGCCGACCAGGAGGAGGTATCGAAGAACCTCTTCATGCGGCGGTTCCGCATCCTCTTCAGCGGCAACCTCGGTCCCAAGTGGACGTTCTTCTTCGAGACCGACAGTCCCAACATCGGCAAGGTCAACCCCAACGCCACCGGAACCGCGACGGCCAAGGACACCGGCGACATGTTCATCCAGGACGCGTTCGTGACCTACAACCACTCCGACGCCTTCAAAGTCGACGTTGGGATGATCATGCTGCCGCATTCGCGCAACGGCACGCAGTCGGCGGCGACGTTGTTGACCGTCGACTACGGTCCATTCACGTTCCTCGACGCCGGGCCGTCGGGCGAGCGGGTGGGTCGCGACTACGGCGTGCAGGTTCGCGGGTATCCGGCCAAGCAGCACTTCGAGTACCGGCTCGCGGTTGCGCAGGGGGTGCGCGGCGACCGGGCGACGAACCCGCTTCGGATTTCCGGCAGGGCGGTGTACTACCCGTTCGGGGGCGAGACCGGCTTCTTCTACGGCGGGACCTTCCAGGGAACCAAGAAGCAGGTCGGCCTCGGCGCGGGATTCGACGTGCAGGACGACCACCGGATCTACTCAGCGGACGTGTTTGCCGAGTTCCCCGTGGAGAACCGCAAGGAAGGCGTGACGTTTCAGGCGAACTGGATGCACTACGACGGCGGGACCTTCCTCAAGTCGTTGGCCGAACAGGACGCGTATCTCGTCGAAGTCGGCTACCACCTGCTCAAGAACCGATTCTCCCCGTTCGTCCAACACCAGGCGCGGCGCTACGCGGACGATACGTCACCGAACCAGACGCAGACGCTGTTCGGGGCGGCCTGGTGGATGGCGGGTCACCAGCGCAACCTGAAACTCGCTGCCGGCTGGCAGCACATCGACGGCCTGCCGAACCGCGCCATGGCGGTGCTCCAGTTGCAGATCTTCTACTTCTGAGTCTCCCCGGACGTGCCCCGCACTTTGGCCTTGCGTCGCAGGCCGGGGGCGGGGCACACTGCGGCCACAGCCGTTCATCGCGCATGCCCGGACCATCCCCCGCGCGGGGGACCTCCGCCTGCCCGATCCGGCCGGTGAGGCGGGTGCGTGTCGCCCGCTGGTTCGTGGCCGTCAGCCGTTCGAGGAGTCTGCCGTGTCCCAGGACATCTACCCCGTCAAGCCGCACATCGCCGACCGCGCGTACATCCGCTCCTTCGACGAATACCAGCGCCTCTATCGCCTGTCGCTGGACAACCCCGAGTGGTTCTGGGGCGAACAGGCGAAGGCGATCACCTGGTTCCACCACTGGCAGTCGGTGTTCGATGCCGACTACGACGAGGTGGACTTCGCGTGGTTTTCCGGCGGCCGGCTCAATGCCTCGTTCAACTGCATCGACCGCCACCTGCCCGAGGCCGGAGACCGGACGGCGATCATCTGGGCGGAAGACGAAGCGGGTGTCTACAAGCACATCTCCTACCGCGAGCTGAAACACAACGTCTGCCGGGTGGCCAACGTGCTCCTGTCGCACGGCGTCCGCAAGGGAGACCGCGTCTGCCTCTACATGACGATGATTCCCGAGCTCGTCTACGCGATGCTCGCGTGCGCGCGCATCGGCGCGGTGCACTCGGTCGTCTTCGGCGGGTTCTCGGCCGAGTCGCTGCGCGACCGTATCATCGACGCGCGGTGCAAGGTGGTGGTGACGGCCAACGAAGGCCTGCGCGGCGGCAAACGGGTGCCGCTGAAGAAGACCGTCGATCGCGCCATCGAAGGCATGGCGTCGATCGATGCCGTGCTCGTCGCCCGCCGCACCGACGCCGACATCGACATGCGCGCCGGGCGTGACTTCTGGCTCGACGAGGAGTGCACGAAGCAGCGATCCACCTGCACGAACGCGTGGATGGGCGCCGAAGATCCGCTGTTCATCCTCTATACGTCCGGCAGCACGGGCAAGCCGAAAGGCCTGATGCACACGACCGGCGGCTACATGGTGTACGCCGCGTTCACGCATCGTCTCGTCTTCGACTACCACCCGGGCGACATCTACTTCTGCGCCGCCGACGTGGGCTGGGTCACGGGGCACAGCTACATCGTGTACGGGCCGCTGGCCAACGGGGCCACGACGGTCATCTTCGAATCGACGCCCCTCTATCCCGACCCCGGCCGGTATTGGCGGATCGTCGACGATCTGGGCGTGAACGTGCTGTACACGGCGCCGACGGCGCTGCGCGCGCTCGCCCAGGCCGGAGACAGCTGGGTCAAGAAGTACAAGCGGACGTCGCTCCGGATCCTCGGGAGCGTCGGAGAGCCCATCAACCCGGAAGTCTGGCGCTGGTACCACGACGTCTGCGGCGACAGCCGGTGCGCCGTCGTCGATACGTGGTGGCAGACGGAAACCGGCGGCATCCTCATCACGCCCCTGCCGGGCGTCACGCCGACGAAGCCCGGGTCGGCGACGCTGCCGTTCTTCGGCGTCAAGCCCGTGGTGATGGACACGTCCACGTCGACGCCCATCGACGGCAACGGCGTGACCGGCGCCTTGTGCCTGGCGTCTCCGTGGCCCGGCCAGGCCCGGACCGTGTGGGGCGACCACAAACGTTTCAAGGACACCTATTTCTCGACCTATCCCGGCTACTACTTCACGGGCGACGGTGTCCGGCGCGACGAAGACGGCTACTACTGGATCACCGGCCGGATCGACGATGTCATCAACGTGTCGGGCCACAGGATTGGCACGGCGGAGATCGAAAGCGCGCTGGTCGCCCACGATGCCGTCGCCGAGGCGGCCGTGGTCGGCTACCCCCACGACATCAAGGGGCAAGGTATCTACTGCTACGTCATCGTCAACCACGAGTTCGCCGACAACGATCCGGAAGAACTGGTGGGCGCGCTGAAACAGCAGGTGCGCAACGCCATCGGGGCGTTCGCGACGCCGGATATCATCCACGTCGCGTCCGGCCTGCCGAAGACGCGGAGCGGCAAGATCATGCGCCGCATTCTGCGAAAGGTGGCCTCGTCTGAATACGAAGGCATGGGCGACATCTCGACGCTGGCCGAACCGGACGTCGTCCAGCGCCTGATCGACGAACACCAGAAGCAGGCGGGGTGATTTGACGGTAGTCTGAAGGCATGAACTGGACCGAACGCCTGGCCCGGGTCCGGGCCGAGGCCGTCCGGCACGCCACGCAGCTGTGGTGGGCGCACAGCCTGTACGCGCTCGCGCTCGGCGTCGGGCTGATGTGGCTCGGCTCGCGCCATTTCACGTGGCTGCGCGTCGCGGGATTCCACATCCTCGCGATCTGGACCTGCAGCCTCCTGCTGGCGAACTACGTCGACCGCGCCGACCACACCGCCGTGTGGTGGGCGCGGTTGCGCCTCGTGATCAACTACGTCACCAAGAACTTCTACCAGCAGATCCTCTTCTTCATCCTGCCGATCTACGCCGCGAGCGCGACGTGGCAATCGTGGAACAGCCTGTTCGTCGCCGTACTCGGCGCGTCGGCCATCGTGTCGACGCTGGACCTGGTGTACGACCGCCAGATTGCCGCGCGGCGCCGCCTGGCCGGCCTCTTCTTCGCGTTCAACCTGTTTGCCGTCGTCAACGTCACCCTGCCGGTCCTGACGGGCACGAGCAATCTCATCGCGTCGCGCGCGGGCACCCTGGGCGCGCTGCTCGGGTACGTCACGATTGCCCGACGGCCGTCCGACCTGGCGCGATCCCGGACCTGGTGGTCGGTGGCGGCCGGCGCCGTCCTGCTCGTCGTTGCCGTGGAAGTGATCCGTCCGCTGGTGCCGCCGGCACCCCTGCGCCTGATGACCACCGAGTTCGGCGCCGCCATCGACCGGCGTGCCCTGCGCGTGGTGCAACCCCTGGACCGGCAACCCGCGGGCGGCGGCCGTGTCTATGCCGTGACAGCGCTCCTCGCGCCGATGAGCCTTCAGGACAAGGTCGAACTGCGCTGGTTCCACGGCGGGCGCAGGCTTGCCGTCTCGGCTCCCTACGTCATCGAAGGCGGCCGCGCCGACGGGTTCCGCTTGTGGACCTCGGTCCCGGTGCCCGAGGGCGTCGCTCCGGCGCCCCTGCGCCTGGATGTCGTGACGGCCGGGGGCCAGCTGATCGGGCGGGCGGCGCTGCCGCCGGCCCGCTAGTCTAGAATCTCCCCATGACACCTCCGCCGCGCCCGCCCGCCGCCGTCCGCGCCCCAGGCATCAAGGACATCGCGCGGGCGCTCGGGGTGTCGATTGGCACCGTCGACCGTGCGTTGCACAACAAGCCCGGCATCAACGCGCAGACCAAGGCGCGGGTGCTGGCCATGGCCGCGTCGCTCGGCTACAAGCCGAACCTCGCCGCGCGGCATCTCAAGTCGCCCAAGGTCTACCGCATCGCGGTGCACCTGCCGCGGGAGATCGCGATCTTCTGGGATGCGCTGCGCGAGGGGATCCGGGAAGCGGCGGCGCCGCACGCGCCGGCGATCCAGGTCGAGTTCGCCACGTATCCCCGCATGGGCGAAGGCGACGTGCCGCTCTTCAAGTCGGCGCTCGCCCACGGCGTGCACGGTCTCATCGTGGCGCCGGGCGATCCCGTAGCGCTCCGGCCCTGGATCAAACGGGCGGCCGCGCAGCGGGTGCCGGTCGTGTGTGTGGTGACCGACGCGCCGGGCACCGAGCGCCTGACCTCCATTTCGGCCGACGCGTTCACGGTCGGCGCCATGGCCGGCGAACTCGTCACCCGTTTCCTGCCGGGCGGCGGAGACGTGGCGTTCTTCACAGGCTGGCTGGGCACGCAGGACCACGCCGACAAACTGCGCGGGTTCGAAACCAGCCTGAGACCCGGCCCCGGCGGGACCCGCCTCGCGGCGGTGGTCGAAGCGCACGACGAAGAACGGGCGGGCTACCGGCGGGCCCGCAAGCTCCTCACGGATCAGCCGGCGCTCAGGGCCATCTACGTGTCGACGGTCAATTCCGTCCCGGTCCTGGAGGCCGTCCGCCAGGC
>CAZJRM010000106.1:10346-17608 GCA_964547975.1 uncultured Vicinamibacterales bacterium
CCTGCACGACCTGTACGCGGAACACTTCGACCCGGTGCTGCCCACGGCGGAGATCGCGAAGGATGCGGTGCTGCCCCCCGAAATCGACGCGCATTGCCGCGAACTGGATGAGGCCGACGGACTGATCGTCGTGCACCCGAACTACTGGAGCGCGCCGCCGGCGATCGTGCGCGGCTGGGTGGACCGGGTCCTCAGGCCGGGCCGTGCGTACAACTTCGTGCCGGACGGCAAGGGCGGCGCCCGGCCGGTCGGGCTGCTCAAGGCGACCTCCGCGCTCGTCTTCTCGACCGCGAACACGCCTCACGAGAAGGAGGTCGAAGCGTTCGGCGACCCGCTCGAGACGCACTGGATCAAGGTCGTGTTCGGCCTGTGCGGCATCGCGCGCACCGAGCGGTGGGACTTCTCGCCCGTGATCGTGAGCACGCCGGAGCAGCGGGCGCAGTGGTTGCGGACGGTGACCGAGGCGGTGAACCACTACTTCCCCGGAGTGTAGGGCTGGCTGAGGAGCGACGTGATGAACGCCGGAAAGACGGTGCTGCTGGTCGACGATGATGACGACCTCGTGGCCATTCATCGGATGACGCTCGAAGCGGCGGGGTTCACGGTCCTGACCGCGCGCAACGGTGACGGCGGGTTTGCCGCCGCCACGTCCGCCCGGATCGATGTGGCCGTCCTCGATGTCATGATGGACACGCCGACCGAAGGATTCGTGCTGGCGCGCCGGCTCCGCCAGGACGCCCGCACGAAGCGGATTCCCCTCCTGATGCTGACGTCGATCAACACCGAGAACGAGGCGATTGGATCGTTCGTCCGCTTCAGCGATCGCGACCGCGATCCGCTGTGGATGCCCGTGGATCGTTTCGTCGACAAACCCATCAGGCCCGACGACCTGGTCACGCTCGTCCGCGCCCTGGCCGGAAGCTGGACGACGGGCCGGTGATGCCTTCGCCACGAGCGCGCCTACGGGTATGAGTGCCGACGCCTCTCACGCGATCGCCGCTCCCGTTGTTCGCCGGCAGTCTGTCGTCGAGCAGGAACTCGTCAACAGCCTCGGCTGGCTGATCTCGCTCCGCTGGCTTGCCGGCGCCACCGTGCTCGTGGCGACGGCGTTCGCCACGCGGTTGTTCGCCGTCGCCCTGCCGGCGGGACCGCTCTACCTGACCGGGGTCACGATCCTGGTGTACAACGCCGCATTGCTGTGGTCGCTCCACTGGCTGCAGCAGGCCGATCCCGGGAATCCCCGGATCTTCGAGTCGTTCGCGCGCCTGCAGATCGGCGCCGACTGGCTCGCCATGACCTGCCTCATCGCGCTGTCGGGCGGGGCCGAGAGCCCGGCGATCATCTTCTTCCTCCTGCACATCACGATTGCGTCGCTGCTCCTGCCGCACCATCACGGGTTCTTGTACGTCTCTGCGGCCCCTGTCCTGGTTGCGGCGGTTGCCGTGCTCGAGTACCTGGAGTGGCTGCCCCACGTCGCCATCATCCACCCTGCGAGATACAGCGATCCCGTGTTCGTCGGCGCCGTGCTGGTCTTCTTCACCGCCGCCTGTTACGTCATGGCCTATTGCTGCATGGCCATCACGCACCGGCTCCGGCGCCGTGAGACCGAGCTCGGGAGCTTGTACGACGGCATGCGGGACGTGACCTCGACGCTCGAGATCGCGACGGTGCTCGATCGGATCTGCGACGCCGCGGCTCGAGTGCTCGGGTGCCGTGCCGCCGCGATCCGCCTGATCGATCCCTTGAAGTCGCAGGTGGAGTTCGCCGCGAGTTACGGCCTGAGCGAGGCGTACCAGAACGAGGTGCCAGGCGAGTACGCGCGTTCCGTGCTCGACCAGGACACGTTGCGCATGCGCGTGGTCCACGTGCCGGATGTCGCGGCGGACCCCCGGGTGTGGCATCCCGAACGGGTCGGCGACGAAGGGATTGCGTCGATGCTGAGCGTGGCCATCGTGGGGCGGACCGGTCCGATTGGTGTCCTGCGCGCGTACGGCGCGCCCGGCCACTCGTTCTCGGACGGCGACGCGGCCTACCTGCAGGCGGTGGCGGCGCACGGCGCCGTGGCGATCGAGAACGCCAAGGCCTACAAACTGCTGACCGACCTCGACAAGGACAAGTCGCGGTTCCTCAGGATGACGACCCACGAACTGCGGTCGCCGGTACGGGTCACCGAAAGCCTCCTGATGACACTCGCCGGCGGGTACGTGGGCGAACTCGCTCCCGACCAGGCCGAGGTCGTGCATCGCGCGCAGCGCCGCCTGGCTTCGCTGCACGCGCTCATCGACGACCTGCTCGACCTGGCAGCGGGCAAGGCCGACATGGTGAGCGTCAAGCGCCGCGAAGTCGACCTGCGCGCGGCGGTCACCGAGACCGTTGAGCGATTCCGCCCCGTCGCCGGCGAGAAACGGATCGGCCTCGTCGTCACCGTGCCGTCCGACCCCGTCAGCGTGTGGTGGGACCCGGCGGACCTCGAACGTGTGCTGGTCAATCTGGTCAGCAACGCCGTGAAGTACACCAGGGAGGGCGGCGTGACGGTGACGGTCGAGTCGCGCGGAGATCGGGCGCTCGTGTCGGTGTCCGACAGCGGGATCGGGATACCTCAGGATGCGCTGCCGCATCTGTTCACCGAGTTCTACCGGGCCGGCAATGCCAAGGTGGTCGAGGAGTCGGGAACGGGCCTCGGCCTGTCGATCGTAAAACTCCTAGTGGAACGCTATGGAGGTTCCATCGCGGTTGAGACGGAGGAGGGGAGAGGTACCACCTTCACGGTGGAGTCGCCGCTCGATAAACCACTGATGTAAAAGCGGTTAACTGGCGTTGACGTCTGCCGGAGCGCAGACGCCAGAGGAAGGGAGGATGACCGGCGCCGGGCGAGCAAAGCCAGCTGTGAGACTTGTCACAACTGCGGATCCCGGCTAGAATCCCTCTGACCGGCTGAAGCCCGCACCCCGCCGTTTCGGCGGCGCGAACGCCGATCACGCGGCCCCCAGTTAGGAATCCCGGAACGACTCTTCGGTAGCCCGCAACGTCTGGCGACGGTTCCCTACGCCCACCCCCGAGGCCTGCCCGCGACGGCACGACGCGCGACCCCAGCAGACCGCACACGGAACCATCGCCGACCCTCGGGCCCGGAGTACCGGCAGTCCAGGCGACACACGACAGGGAGCGCGTCAATGGCAAGAATCCTCGTAGTAGACGACGACCCGGATATCACCTTCGCGGTATCGCTCTTCCTCAAGAAGGAAGGCCACGACGTGGCGACGGCGGCGAACCGTGCCGAAGGCATGCAGCAACTGGACACGTTCAAGCCCGACCTCATGGTGCTCGACGTGATGATGGAGCAGCCCGACGACGGGATTGCGATGGCGCAGGAGTTGCGTCGGACCGGCCGGACGTTGCCCATCCTGATGCTGACGAGCGTCGGCAGGGTCACGGGCATGGACTTCGACCGCGACAACGACCTGGTACCCGTCGATGCCTTCTTCGAGAAGCCGGTCAAGCCCGAAGACCTGGTGAAGAAGGTCGCCGAGCTGCTGAAGAAGTAGGAGAGCGACGATGCTTGTGAGCCAGCAACAGAAACTCCAGGAAGAAATCCATGCGCTCGTGGCGCATCACGGCCGAACTCGGGCCGCGCTGATGCCCGTGCTGCAGGAACTGCAGCAGAAGTACGCGTCGGTCTCCGACTTCGCGATGCAGGTGATCGCGGACGAACTCGGCATTCACCCCGCCGAGGTCTACGGTGTCGTGACCTTCTACGCGTTCCTCCACCACGAACCCAGGGGCCGCTTCCAGGTTCGGCTGTGCCAGACCATCTCGTGCGACCTCGCGGGCAAGGCCCGCGTGGCCCGGCAGCTCGAGAACGAGCTGGGGATCCGGTTCGGCGAGACGACGGCCGACGGGCGCTTCAGCCTCGAGTGGGCCAGCTGCCTCGGCATGTGCGACCAGGGCCCGGCGCTCCTCGTCAACGACCGTGTCTACACCCGGGTGACGCCCGAGCAGGTGCACCAGATCATCGAAGACTGCCGCAAGGTGTTCGGCGCCCACGCCGCACAGCCGGCGCACGCCTAGGCGGGAGGACCAGAGAACATGCATCCCATTGACAGCAAGAAGACCCCGCTGACCTTCGATGCGATCGAGCCGGGCACCGGCCTCGCGGCGGCCCTGAAGCTGAGCCGTGCCGACATCATCGGCGAAGTGGCGGCCTCGAACCTCCGCGGGCGCGGGGGCGCCGGGTTCCCGACCGGCACGAAGTGGAACCTCGCCGCGGCCGCCAGGGTCAAGGACGGCGAATCGAAGTACATCGTCTGCAACGCCGACGAAGGCGAGCCCGGCACGTTCAAGGATCGTGTCCTGCTGACCGACTACGCGGACCTGGTGTTCGAAGGCATGACCATTGCCGCCAGGGCCGTCGGCGCGCGCAAGGGCATCCTCTACCTGCGCGGCGAATACGTCTACATGCGCCAGCACCTGAACGAGGTGTTGTACCGGCGCCGGAAAGACGGCCTGCTCGGCACGGCGATTGGCGGGATCCAGGGCTTCGACTTCGACATCGAGATCCGGATGGGCGCCGGCGCCTACGTGTGTGGCGAAGAGACGGCGCTCATCGAGTCGCTCGAAGGGCACCGTGGCGAGCCGCGCAACCGCCCGCCGTTCCCGGTGGACACCGGCTTCATGAAGCAGCCCACCGTGGTGAACAACGTCGAGACGCTCGCGTCGGTGGCGGCGATCCTGGCGAAGGGTGCCACCTGGTTCAAATCGTTCGGCACGGAGCGGTCGGCCGGCTTCAAGCTGTTCAGCATCTCCGGCGATTGCGACCGGCCGGGTGTGTACGAGTTCCCGCTGGGCATCACCGTCGCCGAACTACTCGAGAAGGTCGGCGGCACGAATGCCAAGGCCGTGCAGATCGGCGGCGCCTCGGGCACCTGCGTGCCCGCCGCGCAGTTCGGCCGGAAGATCGCGTTCGAAGACGTCGCGACGGGAGGCTCGATCATCGTGTTCGGGCCCGGCCGCGACATGCTGCACGTCGCGAAGAACTTCATGGAATTCTTCGTGGAAGAGTCGTGCGGCCAGTGCACGCCCTGCCGCGCCGGCAACGCGAAGCTGCTCGAAGGCATCGAGAAACTCGAGCAGGGCACGTGTTCCACGGCGTACCTGCGCGAGCTGCTGGGGCTCTGCGAGACCATGCAGCTTGCGTCGAAGTGCGGCCTGGGCCAGTCGAGCCCGAACGCTTTCCTGTCGATCGTCAACAACTTCCAGGACGAGATTCTGGGTCGGACGGCGGCGGCCCACTAGGCGCCCGCGGTTCTTCTTCGAGGTGAATGATGAGCGGTGAAGTGAGACCCGGCATTGATACATCGCGCGCGCCCAGCAGCCAGAAAGTCCAGCACGTGCCGGTCACGGGCGACATGACGCAGATGATTGGCGGCCAGATCACGGTCAACATCGACGGGCACGATCTCAAGGTGCCGATGGGGACGACGATTCTCGAGGCCGCGAAACGCATCGGCGTGCGGATCCCGACGTTGTGCCACCATCCCGACCTCTGCGTCGCCGGCGTCTGCCGCGTGTGCGTCGTCGAGGTGGAAGGCCAGCGCGCGCTCCAGGCGTCCTGCGCGTACCCGGTGACGGGGCCGTTGAAGGTCAAGACCCACACGAGGAAGGTGCGGCAGGCACGCCGGCACATCCTCGACCTGCTGCTGTCGACGCACTACGGCGAGTGCTACAGCTGCAAGCGCAACAACAACTGTGAGCTCCAGTCGCTCGCGAAGGAATACGGCGTCGACTTCTACCGCTTCGGCCACGTGACCGAGTCGCAGGTGCCGAAGGACGAGTCGAGCTACTCCGTCATCCGCGACATGGACAAGTGCATCCTGTGCCGCCGGTGCGTGCGCACCTGCATCGACGTGCAGGAAGTCGGCGTGCTCGAGGCCGTGGGGCGCAGCAACAAGACCCGCATCTCGACCTACCTCGACAAGCCGCTCGCCGACGTCGTGTGCATCAACTGCGGCCAGTGCATCAACCGGTGCCCGACCGGGGCGCTGCACGCGAACGACGCGTCCGATGAGATCTGGCAGGCCATCGACGACCCGAAGAAACACGTCGTCATCCAGACCGCGCCCAGCCCGCGCGCCGGGATCGGTGAGTGCTTTGGCCTCGAGCCGGGCACGCCGATGACCTATCAGATGAACACGGCACTTCGCCTGGCCGGGTTCGACAAGGTCTTCGACACCAACTTCTCGGCCGACCTCACGATCCTCGAGGAAGGTACCGAGTTGCTCCTCAGGCTCCACAAGGCCCTGGTGAAGAAGGAAGAGGTCGCTTTCCCGCAGTTCACGAGCTGCTCGCCGGGCTGGGTGAAGTACCTCGAGCACTTCTACCCCGAGTACATCCCGAACCTGTCGTCGGCCAAGAGCCCGCAGCAGATGTTCGGTTCGGTCATCAAGACCTACTACGCGCAGCAGAACAACATCGACCCGGCCGACATCGTCACCGTCGCGCTGATGCCGTGCTCGGCCAAGAAGTTCGAGTGCAACCGTCCCGAGATGGCCGACAGCGGGTTCAAGGACGTGGACTACGGCCTGACGACCCGCGAGATGGCGCAGATGATCAAGGAAGCCGGGATCCATCTGCCCGACATGCCGAAGAGCGACTTCGACGATCCCTTCGGCACGGCCACCGGGTCCGGCGTGATCTTCGGCGCGACCGGCGGTGTCATGGAAGCCGCCCTCCGGACGGTCATCGAACTGGTGTGCGGCATCAAGGTCGAGAAACTCTTCGACCACGCCGACATCATCCCCGTCCGCGGATTCGAGGGCGTTCGGTACGTCGAACTGCCGATCGCGCAGGTGGCGCCCGACGTGCACCCGATGCTGAAGGCGCTCATCCCGAGCTTCGACTTCCTGAAGGGCGCGACCGTGAAGGTGGCCGTGGCGCACGGCACCGCCAATGCCAGGAAGGTGATGGAAGACATCAAGGCCGGCGGCAAGTTCAGCCAGTGCCACTTCATCGAGTTCATGGGGTGCCCGGGCGGCTGCATCGGCGGCGGCGGGCAGCCGATTCCGACCTCGCCCGAAATCCGCGCGGCCCGCGCGCAGGCGATCTACGCGGAAGATGCCGAGTGCGACGTCCGCAAGTCGCACGAGAATCCGGCCGTGCTGAAGCTCTACAACGAGTTCTTCACGGAAGGGCCGTGCAGCCACCTGAGCCACAAGCTGCTGCACACGCACTACACGGCGCGGGGAAAGCACATTGGGTAGGGAATA
>CAZJRM010000107.1:0-6088 GCA_964547975.1 uncultured Vicinamibacterales bacterium
CCCACTGTGCCGATGACTTCCGATCTTCAGAACCGCGTCATCAACCGCCTCGCCCAAACCGGCGCCGACGACAAGCCGCTGGCGCTCATCGTGCTCGCCGCGCTCGAAGGCGAGGAGGCGCTGACCGCATACCTCGATCGCGAAGGGATCAAGGCCGAGCTGAAGCTCGGCGCTACACCCGCCACCGCAACCAGTCCCGTCGCCACGAGCGCCAGCCCCACCGAGCCGCCCGGTATCTACGTCTCGTCAATCACCGTCCAAGGGCTCCGCGGCGTCGGCCCGTCAGCCACGCTCCCGCTCGAGCCCGGCCCCGGCCTCACGCTCGTCGTCGGCCGCAACGGGTCGGGGAAGTCGAGCTTCGCCGAAGGCCTCGAACTCCTCCTGACCGGCCGCAACGCGCGCTGGGAAGAGCGCGCAAAGGCCTGGCGCGAGGGCTGGCGCAACCTGCACGCGCACGGCAACGCCTCCGTCAGCGCCGGGCTCATCGTCGAAGGCAAGGGCCCGCTTACCGTGACGCGCACGTGGAGCGGCGACGACCCGGGCATCAGCACCGCCACGGTCAAGCCTGCGAGCGGCCCGGCGAGCGCGTTCGATTCGCTCGGCTGGGACGCTGCGCTGGCGACGTTCCGGCCGTTCCTGTCCTACAACGAACTCGGCTCGCTGCTCGAGGACGGACCGTCGAAGCTCTACGACGCGCTCAGCAGCGTGCTCGGCCTCGACGAACTGACCGGCGTCCAGAACGCCATCGCGAACGCGCGGAAGTCGCGCAGCAAGCTCACAGACGAGGCGAAGGCGGCCGCCGTCGCGATCCGCGAACGTGTGCAGGCCGCGCTGGCCCAGTCCGAGGACGACCGTCTCCTGCGCGTCGTGACTGCGCTCGCCGCGAAGGCGCCCGACCTGGCCGCGCTCGACGCGCTCGTCCGCGACAGCGGCGATTCGACGACCGGCCAGACGGAACTGCTGCGGCAGGTCGTCGCGATTCAACCGCCCGACCTCTCCCTCGTCCAGGCGGCCGTGACGAAGCTGCGCGACGCCGAGCGCGCCCTCGCGGCGATGGCCGGCACCGACGCGGAGCGGTCGAACAAACGTGGACGCCTGCTCCAGGAAGCGCTGGCCTTCGTCGACAAACATCCCACGGAGGACTGCCCGGTCTGCGGTTCCACCGGGCTCCTGTCGGCCGAGTGGCGCGAATCGGCGCGGACGGAGGCTGCGCGCCTCCTGCGCGAGGCCGGGGACTACCGAATCGCGCAGTCCGTCTGCGAGAAGGCCGTCAGCGACGCGCAACGGTTGATGTCGCCCGCGCCATCCTGCCTCGCGGATCCGCGCGGCGACGCGCTCGGCATTGCGACGCTCGGCGCCGTCCGCGTCCAGTGGGACGCGTGGATCGAAAGCCGCGCGCTCACGTCCCCGCTGGCGCTCGCCGATCACCTCGAGTCGCGCGTCCTCGAACTGAGCGACGCGGTGACGACACTCGTCGCGGAGGCGCGCGAACTGGCCCGGCAGCGCGAAGACGCGTGGCGTCCCGTTGCGGACCTCATCATTGCGTGGCTGCCGACCGCGCGCCGCGCGGCTTCTACCGCGGAGCAGCTGCCCGCGCTCAAGGCCGCCGAGGCCTGGTGGAAGACCGCGTTCGACGAAATCCGCGAAGAGCGGTTCGCGCCCATCCGCACGCGCGCGCTTGCGGTGTGGGAGACACTCCGCCTCCAGAGCAACGTCAACCTCGACGATGTGGCGCTGGGCGGGACGGCGGCCAGGCGCCGCGTCGACCTGCAGGTGTCGGTGGACGGCACCGAGGCCGGCGCGCTCGGCGTCATGAGCCAGGGCGAACTGCACTCGCTCGCGCTGAGCCTGTTCCTGCCGCGCGTCACGCTCGGCGACAGCCCGTTCCGGTTCATCTCCATCGACGACCCGGTGCAGTCGATGGACCCCGCGCGCGTCGAAGGGCTCGCGCGCGTCCTCGCCGACGTCGCCCGCACGCGCCAGGTCATCGTCTTTACGCACGACGACCGGCTGCCCGAGTCGGTGCGGCGGCTCGGCATCCCCGCGCGCGTGCTGGCCGTCACCCGGCGCGCGCAGTCCGTCGTCGAAGTGCGCGCGACGCGCGATCCGGTCTCGAGCTACCTGGACGATGCGCGCGCGGTGGTGAAGACGGAGGGACTGCCGAAGGTGGTGGGCCCGCGCGTCGTGCCCGGATTCTGCCGCGGCGCCATCGAGGCGGCCTGCATGGACGTCGTCCGCCGGCGGCGGCTGGCGGCGGGGGAGGCGCACGACGCGGTCGAGACGCTGCTGAAGGAGCACGGGAAGACGCACCCGCTGATGGCGCTGGCGTTGTTCGACGATGCGGCGCGGACGAACGACGTGCTCGCGCGGCTGAACCGGTTCGGGCGGTGGGCGGGGGATGTCCTGCTCGCGTGCAAGCTGGGCGCGCACGAGGCCTACGAGGGCGACCTGGAGGACCTGGTGCGGTCGACCGAGCGGCTCGCGGGCGAGCTGGCGAGGGTGACGGTATGAGCGCGGGGGACGGCCCCGCCCTGGACCTGCTCGGGGCGGCGCGGATGCTCGTGGACCGGCCCGGAGAGGGGACGGCGGGCCTGTGGCCGCGGGCGGCGGTGCTGCTGGCACGGCAGGCGCTCGAGGTGGCGTTGAAGACCTACTGGAGCTGGGCGGCGCTCGGGATGGAGGAGTGTACGGCGCGGGCGCAGCTGCTGTGCCTGGGGCGGTTCCTGGGCGACCCCGGGCTGGCGGGCCGCGCCTACGATGTGTGGGCCGCGCTGAGCCGCGCGAGCCATCACCACGCGTACGACCTGCCGCCGACGCAGGACGAGCTGCACGGCTGGTTCGCGACGGTGGGGGAGGTCGTCGAGCGGACCGAGCGCGCGTGGCGGTGAAAAAGGGGGCCAGGCCCCCTTTTAGGTCTGACCACGCCGGCGGGAAAGGGGGCCTGGCCCCCTTTTCAGTGTGCTTTCTGCAACGCGTGAGCTCGGCCGCCGCTGCAGAAACTGCGTCGCCCTCGGCGCCCGCGCGATTCGCCTGCAGCCAGCTTCGCGATTCTCGTGCATTCCAGCGAACCGGCGCCGCGACATAACCTCGGGCACGGCGCGTGCACGTCGTCGGAGACATGCCCATCGTCTCCGTCTTCTTCGGCATCATCGTTCGCATGTACTACCAGGAACACGAGCCGGCGCACGTCCACGTCGAGTTCCAGGGCGCGCGAGCCGCATTCGCGCTTGACGGCACGTGCATCGGCGGTAATCTTGAATCCAGCACCGCAGCGCGCCTGGTGCGGCAGTGGTTGGATCTGCACAAAGACGAGGTGGAGGCCAACTGGCTGCGTATCCGGCGGGGACGGGCCCTGCAACGCATCGCGCCACTCGACTAGGAGCCGCCATGAACCGCCTCACGCACGTCATTCGCGCTGAACACCGCGGCGGCTTCCGAATCCACCTCGTCTTCGACGATGGGTTGTCGAAGACCGTGGACTTCTCATCCTGGTTGAACGGTCCCGTGTTCGAACCCCTGAAGGAAGAGGCGTTCTTCCAGCGGTTCTTCATCGACGGTGGGACGGTGTGCTGGCCGAACGGCGCGGACATCGCTCCGGTGACGTTGTACGACGCGCGCGAGGAAGGCGCAGCCGGGTAGGGCGGGGCGTATCGGCAAGGACCTGCAGCCATGACGAAGATCAGCGACCTCCACCGCCGTTGGAGCAAGGACGCCGACTACACTGACGCCTATGCTGCGCTCGGTCAGGAGTTCGAACTCGCGCGGGTGCTGATTGAGGCGCGGACCGAAGCAGGACTGTCGCAGTCGCAGCTGGCTCGCCGCATGAAGACGTCCCAGTCCTACATCGCGCGGATCGAGGGTGGCAAGGTGCGTCCGTCAACAAGCGCGCTCGAACGGTTCGCGCAAGCCACCCGCACGCGACTGCGGATTGCGTTCGAACCTCAGCCTTCGCGATAGTCAGTCCGCGGCCGGTTCGGTCCAGAGCGCCGCGAGTTCCATCTCGATCTCGATGAACGGCTCGACCCGCACGACATCGTCGTCGCAGTGCGTCGCGAGAATCGACCAGCGTCCGCTGTCGAGGCGCATCACCTCGAGTGTGCGGGCAAGCGGATCGACGAGCCAGGCGTGCGCCACGCCCTCGCGAGCGTAGATCGCGAGTTTCTTGGCGCGGTCGAGACGGGCGGTCGACGGCGACAGCACCTCGCAGACCCAGGCGGGCGCGACGGAGCAATACGCCGCGTCCGGGATACGGGGCAGTCTCGACCGTCGCCAGCCGGCCAGGTCCGGCACCAGCACGTCGTTCGCGAAGTGCAACTCAGGTTCGAAGAGAATCCACCAACCGCCAGGACCACCCCGACCCTCGCCAAATGGCCCCACGAGTCGGCCGCCAAGAATGGAGCCGCTGTGCGCGTGGCGGAGCGCCGGGCGTGGTGTGGAGTGGAGTTCGCCGTCAACGATTTCGGCGACACAGATGTCCGGGACCTTGACGAGATCGTCGTACGTCGCCGGTCGATCGAACGGAGGCACCCGCGGCATGGACGGCATCATACATCGTCGTCTCTCGCACGAGAGATGCCGACGCGCCTGACACGGATTCCTGAGGTTTCAGGCGGGTTGACCGCCGCGCATTGCAGAATCCGCAACGCCGGCCAAGCGCAGGGGGTAGCAGAAACAAAAAGGGGCCTGGCCCCCTTTTCAGCGCCCAGCGCACTCCACGTGCGGCCGGTAACCCGCTGCCATCGCCGCCTCTCGCGTCGCGAACACGGCCGTGCAGTTCTTGCAGTCGTAGTTCGGGCAGCCAGGCGCGTGGAACACGTGACTGCTCACGTTGCCGTGAAACGGGCCCGCGGCTTTGTCTGCGGGCGCGGCCAGCAGCGAGCGCCCGGCGGGCGATGAGTTTCGCGTCGACCTGGCTCGCCGATAATCCCACGGCGCCGTCGGCCGCGCGTCCTGCCACAACCCCCGCCGCGCGCGGCGCGCGTCCATCTCGGCCGCCGCATATCGCGCGTCGTTCGAATACTGGCGGTAGTGCCACGCGAATCCGCCGCGAATCATCTCGAGCCCCACGTCGCCTCCTTCCACCGCGACGCGCGACACGCTCCGCTGGAAGCGGTCGATGTCCACCACTTCGACGGTCACCGTCTTCCCGAAGACGAGGTTCGACAGCGCGCGTTTGCACACGCTGCCAAACGCCTGGCCGCCTTCGGGCGCGTCGATGCCGTGCAGACGCAGTTGGACCTCGCGCCCGTCGCGCAGGACGACCAGCGAATCCCCGTCGAGGACACCGACGACGCGGGCCGTAAAGACCGAGGAGAGCTGCGCGCCGGCGACGTGCGCGAGGCAGAGGAGCAGCAGCGCCACGCGGGCGGTGGCCCTCACGAGCCTTCGCCCTGAGGCAGCGGTCCAGGCGGCTCTGCCAGGATGGGCAGGCCCTGCCTGTCCCTTCCGTGCCAGCCGCCGACGTCCCAGCCTATTGCCAACATCGTTCTCATCGCGTTGCCTTCCTCCGCGCGCAGGGATGCCAGCGACGATACGCTCCCCGGGGTCGGCTTCTCAAGTGGAGAGCCGGGCACGCCCCAACCTCGGAGCACGGTCCTGGTCGAGTCCACGCCCATCCGCGCCGTTACGGTGCGGTGGGTGCCAGGCGAGTGTGTGAGCGTTACGGAATCCGCAATGCTGGCAACGTGCCGCACGTGGCGAGAAACAAATCAGCGATAATCGCCACTGCCCATGGTCACCATCCGATGCACGAGGACGCTGCTCACACGCCTGCGCGTGGCGCCCGCCGCCAACGCGCCAGCGTCCACCACCCGGCTCGGTGACTGGTACGGCACGAACTTCCAGGTCGGGCCGCGGCGTTTCGCGCTCTTCATCGATGAACACGCGCGTGTGCCCGTCCTGCTGACGGGCCAGGAATTGAAGCGCCTGCCGGCGGCGCTGGCCGAGCGCGCGGCGCAGGTGCTGGCGGCCTGCGGCGTCGACACGCGCGCGGTTGCCGACGAATGCGCGCAGATGGCCGACATCTCCTTCGCGAAGACGCAGAGCCGGAGCCTCCTCGGCTCGATGAACGACTTCGTCTTCAGCGTGC
>CAZJRM010000107.1:6098-17121 GCA_964547975.1 uncultured Vicinamibacterales bacterium
GCATGGTGCTCCAGCGCGAACCGCGGTCGTCGATGCTGGACCTGTCGCTCTTCCTGGCCGACATGCCGCTCGTCGGCCCGCACGGCGGCGCGTCCGCGTCCGACGTCGCCCGTCGTCTCCTCGGTGGGCGCCCGGCGCCGGGCCCCGGCAGCACCCGCGAGCTTGTCGTCACGAACGTTGGCATCCAGACGGCCGTGTGCCGCCCGGTGGGAGGTGGGGACCTGGTTTCGCTGCGCGTCCGCCGGATGTGGGACGTCGTGCCCGGGCACATCCTCGAGGTCGACCCGTGGTTGGAATCAAACGACCCCGGTAGCCACAGACTCGTCGGCTCGATTGTCTCGCGGCGGATTGACGCGGCGGCATTGGGGCTGGAGCCGTTGCGGTTGAAAGACGAGGGGAAGTGGGATCCGCTCGAAGAATACTGGGGCGACGATGATGAGCCCTATCCGGAATGGGTGCGAGCGGCCATCGCGTGGGGACCGCGTCCGGCTGTCGAAATGGAGCAGGTACTGCCTGGGGTGAGCTGGGACGACCCAGACGACGACCCCATTCTGCAGTCCGTGGAGCTGAAGGAGGCCGGGCACCGGTGGCCGGCGTACGAGATCCTGATGGGGCTCTGCTCGGCGGACCTGCGGTGTCTCGACGCGCACGCGCATCTCGGCAACCTCGCGTGGGACCTGAACCCGGCGACGGCGTTGCTTCACTACGAGGTGGGCGTCCGCATCGGAGAACTCGCGCTGGGCGAGCACTTCGACGGTGTCCTGCTCTGGGGTTGGATGGACAACCGCCCGTTCCTGCGGTGTCTCTACGGGTACGGGCTGTGCTTGTGGCGGCTCGGGCGGTTCGGCGAAGCCGCCGCGGTGTTCGAGCGCGTCATGTGGCTCAACCCGCCCGATGATCAGGGTGTGCGATTCGTGATCGACGCCGTGCGCCAGCGGCGGCCGTGGACGCCGAGGCGGTGAGAAAAGGGGGGCAGGAGGCGCCACGAACCGACTCCCGCACGTTGTCCGGGCTGAGTACCGCGGCGGCTTCCGTCTTTTTCCGGCTATTCGGAGAGGGGGAACGTCGAGACGCCGAGGGCTGATGCCGCGGCACTGAGGCGATTGTCGTAAGAGGCGAGCTTCACCTTCACCCCGTGCGCGTGGAGGAACACCATCGAGGCCAGGTGCAGCGCGTCGAGCGTGCGCACGGGCGCGGGAAATGGTTCCAGCGCGCGCTCGAGCACGGGGGGCGTCAACTCGAGGAACGCCAGCCGCCCGAGGAGATCGTGGGCAGCGTCGGCGTGCGAGCGGCCGAGTCCACGCGCGTGCAGTCTCACCCAGAGTTCGTATTCGAGCAGGCGGCTCGAAACGAGCGACTCCTTCCACAGGCCCGCGGGCGGACGCGTATCTTCGGCGAGAAGTTGCGCCAGGGCGACCGACGTGTCGAGGTAGATCATCGACCCTCGCGATCCTGATCGAGTTCGCGAAGCAGGTCCGCGAGCGGCGCGATGGGGCTGCGGGGCGGAGGTGTCGCCGGGGACACGACGGGCGCGGTCAGCCAACCCTGGCGGACAGCATCAGCCAGCACCGCGTCAGCGAGGATTGTCGGGCGGCCCTGCCGTGGCGGAACCAGTTCGGCGACCACCGTCTCGCGGTCCGTCACGAGGATGGTCTCGCCCGCGGCTGCCAGCCGGACGAACTCGCTCAACCGGTTCTTCAGGACCTTCACTCCCACGGCACGCATGCCTTTATGGTAGCTACCAGTAGCTACCTCGTCAATCTGCCCGACGTGTGACTGCCCGACACGAGGTGCATCTTCACCTGCCGCCGCGCGTCCTCCGATGCCCGTGAGACTGACCGTGCAGTATCCGCGCCGTCCCCGAAGGTACCGAGTTCCGCCCGATTCGAGCGTGTTGCGTGCGAGCGTCTGCAGAATCTGCAACACCGACCGCCCGCTGCACGTGGCGGAAAGAAAAGGGGGACAGGCCCCCTTTTAGGTCAGACCACGCGGTCAACGTTCCCCTGACTCTCGCCGTCAAACGCACGAGAGGGGGAGCGCACGGTGAGACACAAGATTGCGTGGTGCCTGTTCACGGTCATGAGCCTGGCGTGGGGGAGTCACGTGGCGCCCGCGCTCGCCGCACAGAATCAGGATCCCGTGACGGTGCCTTTCCTGGACCGCGCGCCCGTCATCGACGGCGCGCCCGAAGCCGCGCTGGCAAACGCGCCCGACATCGTCCTCCATCTCGGGGGTGCGGACGGAACGCTTCAGCCCGGCCCCGTCCGCGCGCACGTTGCCTACGGGGCGGAGTTCCTCTACCTGTTCGTGACCTCGCCGCAGGCGGCGCTGCAGTGCCGCGACCGGGCGTACCAGAACGGCGACGGCCTGCACTTCGCCATCGGTGAACCCCGCGAGGACGGCCAGCCGACCGAGCAGTTCCGCGTGCTGGGATTCTCGCCGCAGGCTCCGGAGAAACGGAACTGGCAGTTCGCCTTCATCTGGTACCGAAACAAGCCCGTCTCTCTCCAGCCCCTGGCGGGGGTCCGCTTCGCCTGGTCGTTCGACCAGGGCGTCGCCCGTTTCGAGGTGCTGATTCCTTGGGCGGGCCTCGCGCCATTCCACCCGTGGACGTCGCCGAGGCTCGGCGTCAACCTCGCCTACGTCGAAGCGGTCGGCACCAAGGATCGGCGGACACACATCCTGGTGCGGGACCAGCGGATCGGCAGCGAGAACCGTCCGCGCATCCTCGCCGACGCGAACTTCAAGCGTCCCGCCCAACCCTCCGCATCCGCGTGGACCGCAACGCTCTCGCGAGGTCACGTGAGCCAGGGGCAGACCGCCGACCTCATCGTCACTGGCGCGATGGCGGCCGTGGCGCCGTTCCGCGTCACCGTCCTCAGCGGCGAGAACGAGTCCAGCCTGACTCGTTCCGTGACCCTGCCCCCGGCGACGGCCACGGGACTCGAGACGGTGCGCCAGACGCTGCCGCCGCCGCCATCGCCCGGCGGCTATAACGTGGAGGTGGAAGGGCCCGACGGTCGCGCGCTGCGCCTGGGCCTGACGGTGCTGTCCGAGAGCCCCGAGGGACTGCGACGGCGCCTCGAACGCCTGCCCGACGGCGTCGATGCCGGCACGCGAGCCACCCTCGGATTCCGCATCCAGGAAACGCAGGAGGTTCTCGCCGCGCTGCACGAGCGCGACACTGCCTCCCGCCCGCGGATGGAGTTGGAGCAACTCGACCGTCAGCTGGCCGCGGTGGAGGCGGGGCGGGATCCGTTCGTTCAGGCCACGGGGACGCAGCGCCGCGCCTATCGGTCCACGCTGGATGATTCGCTCCAGCCCTATTCGCTGCGCGTGCCCGCGAAGCTCGAGCCGGGCCGGCGTTATCCGATGGTCGTGTCGCTCCACGGCAGCGGGCAGGACGACAGGGCCGGTATCCCGCCCGGGGCCTTTCCGCCGGACGACTGGTTCGTGCTCGCCCCGAAGGGGCGCGGGGTGTCGAACTGCTACAGCGGTGACAACGCCCAGGTGGATCTGCGGGAAGCGCTGGAGGACGTGCTCGCGCGCTACCCGGTGGACCCCGAGCGCCTCGTCCTCGCGGGATTCTCGATGGGAGGCTACGGCGTCTACCGCACGCACGCCGAGAATCCGAAGCGTTACAAAGCGCTGGTGGTCTTGTCCGGAGCACCGGATCTGGGCGCGCAGTGGCTTGGGACGGGGCATCCGAACTTCCTGGATTCCACCGCGCTGGGCCCGTTCAAGGGCATGCCGATGTTCATCGTCCACGGCACCGAGGACCGCAACTGCCCGTACGCGAAAGCCGTGCAGGTGGTGGAGGGATTGAAGGCCGCCGGCGCCGAGGTGACGTTCGTCCCCGAGGAGGGGAGGGGCCACGAAGGGCCCTCGCCCGATACGCTGGCGAAACTGAACCGCTGGCTGCTGCGGTGAAAAAGGGGGCCAGGCCCCCTTTTGCCGACCGCGTGGTCTGACCTAAAAGGGGGCCTGGCCCCCTTTTCGTGTCCCCGCTCGCGTGTCCCCGCCTGACACACGCCCGTCCGATCCTCCCCGCAGCGCCCGCATCCCAGCGGGCGAATGGGAGGTTCAGCATGGCTCACGATCTCCTCATCGAGGACGGCAAGGCGGCGATGTTCTACGTCGGCACGCCTCCGTGGCACCGCCTCGGCACGCGCCTCGATAATCCCGCGACCGCCGAAGACGCCATCAAGGCCGCCAACCTCAACTGGACCGTCTCGAAGGTGCCGCTCTATGTCGCCGGCGGGACGCGTCTCCACGAACTGCCCGGCCGCTTCGCCACTGTGCGCCAGGATCGGATCGGTACCCGCGACCTGCGCGCCTTCGGCATCGTCGGCGAGAAGTACGAGCCGCTGCAGAACCGTCACGCCTTCCGCTTCTTCGACGACATCGTTGGCGATGGGAAGGCCATCTACCACACGGCCGGCGCACTCGGCGATGGCGAGCGCATCTGGATCCTGGCGAAGCTACCGACCACCATTCGCGCGGCAGACCACGACGAGGTGAGCAAGTTCCTGTTGCTCAGCAACAGCCACGACGGGTGCGGTGCGGTGCAGGTGAAGTTCACGCCCATCCGCGTCGTGTGCCAGAACACGCTGAGCCTGGCGTTGAGCACGGGGCGGACATTCAGCGCACGCCACGACCGCGACCTCGCTGGTGGCCTGCGCGATGTGCGGGCCGCGCTGGGATTCATCGAGTCGCGATTCGCGTCGATCGAGGAGACGATCCGGCGGATGGTTGCCGTTCCACTGACGCGCGAGCGGCGCGAGGCATTCTTCGCGCGCGTGTTCCCGAACCCGCGCGACTTCGACGATGAGCGGGGCAAGGAACGAGTGGACGCGTGCCGATTCTGGGCCGCGCATTTCGCGGAGCACGGCCAGGGCAACACGGAGAAGGCCGTGCACGGGACGCTGTGGGCGGCGTACAACGGCGTCACGGAGATGCTGGACCACGCCGGCGGTGTGATGCTCGGGCCGCGAGCGGCCACGCGGCGCAAGGCGGTGACGCTGCCTGTTCGGCCGACCCCGGATTCGCCGCCCGACCCGCCAGGCCCCGCCGTGATGATGCGGCAACTCGAATCGAGTTGGTTCGGCGCCGGTGCGCGCGCGAAGATCCGTGCGTGGGACGTGGCGGTAGAGATGTCCAAGTAGAATGACCGGGCCGTGACGGCTGCGGAAAAGGGGGACAGGCCCCCTTTTAGGTCGGACCACGCGCACGGGAAAAGGGGGCCTGGCCCCCTTTCAACTGGGGCACAATGCTCGCGATGACACTCCTGCTCCTCCGCCACACCTTCGGAATCGCGCGGCTCGAATCGCGTGGCAGCGTCCCGCCCTGGGCCATGGCCCGTGGGGCCTTCGTGACGGTGACGCGCACCAGTGACGAGTTGTCGGTGATTTGCGAGGATGCGGCGATTCCGACGGACGTCACGGCCGAACGCGGGTGGCGGTGCCTGCGAGTGGCCGGGCAGTTGGACTTCGCGCTGACGGGGATTCTCGCGTCGCTCGCCGTGCCCCTGGCCGCTGCGGGTGTCAGCATCTTCGCCGTGTCCACGTTCGATACGGACTACCTGCTCGTGCGCGCCGACACCCTTGACCGGGCAGTCGAAGCGCTGCGCGCGGCGGGGCACGCCGTCGAACCGCCCGCGTGACAAGAAAGGGGGCCTGGCCCCCTTTTCCAAGGCGCGTGGTCTGACCTAAAAGGGGGCCTGGCCCCCTTTCCCAACGGCGCCGGCTCAGCGCGACAGCCAGTAGCTGATCTTCACCATCAGCACGTTGTCCGGGCGCGTCTGCCACAGGTCCGTCCAGTTGCGGCGGTACGAACCCTCCCAGCCCCGCGCCTCGCCCGTCCGTCCCTGCGCCCACACCACATACAGCGACGACCCCGGCTTGTACTCCCAGCGCGCGACGATGTTCGACCGGAATTCCTGGAATCGGAAGTCAGGATCGCCGAAGGTGTAGGAGGCGCCCGCGGCTCCGTTGCCGGCGCCCGTCTCGGTCACGCTGTACCGGCCGGCGTCCGCGTCCCGCGACAGTTCATCCGCGCCGAATCGGTGGAAACGCTGTTCGTACGACGACGCCAGCGTGTCGGTGGCGCGCCGGAACTGCGAGTAGCGGCCCGTGGCGGCAAACGGACTCGCATAGAGCTGCAGCGTGAGTTCGGGCGTGATCGTCAGGTTCGCCCGCAGCGTCGTTTCCCACACACGCTGCTCGATGCGGCCGAGCAACCAGCGCGGCGAGCCGGCGGCGGACCTCGTCGCGACGTACTGCAGGTCGTTGGTGGACGCGGTGTAGCCCAGCGCCGCCGTCAGCAACATCCCGTTGGTCGGCCGGAACCTCATCGACGTGCCGAACTCCCACGTGTCGGATCCGCCCTCCGTGGTCCACACGCGCGCGCCGTCCACGGCGGCGCTGATGCGGCGGGCCGAGTCCGATCCGACGGTCAGTTCGGTGTTCCACGTGGTGCCCATCCGCAGCGCCGGTCCGCCGCGCAACGCGCGCGTGTCGACCAGTTCGTCGTGGCGCACTTCGCCCGACACCCGCCAGCGATTCCTCAACTGCGCCCCCGTCTCGATCGAGTACCCCTTCCGGGTCTGCAGGCCGCCGAAGTCCCAGTGGTCGTCCCGTTCGACCTGCACCTCGTAGCTTCGGAACACGCCGCGCGGCTTCGACTCGGCCCAGCCGACGGCAATCTCGTTGGCAATGAGGTCGGCCTGGCGCAGGTAGCCGACATCGTTGATCTCGAAGCCCGGCGAGAACCAGCGCAGGTTGTTGGCGAGACGGAACCGGCCCGATTCGGACCGCCCCACGTGCATCTGGCCCCCGTGGCCCGAGAGCGACGTCTTCGTCTCGTCCACGCCAAGATGCGACGCGCCCGGGCGCTGGAAGTAGTGCACCGAGCGCGTCTGCAGCGCGGTGATGGCGCGCGCGTCGCCGGTCACATGGCTCCCCGCCGCACTGGCGGACACGAGCCATTCGCGATCGCCCGTGTACCGCACGAAGTCGATGCCGCCCGTCGTCGCCTGCGAGGGCAGGAACCGCAGCGCCTCGTCTGAAATCCAGCGGTGCGTCGACGTGAACATCGCGCCGAGGCTCGTCTGGCCCTTGCCCCAGTCCTTGTGGACGCGCGCGACGGTGTAGCTGCCCGCGGGCTCCACCGTCACGTCGCGCGACCCTCCCGCGATGCCGGTGACGGACACCGCTTCCTTCTGCGTCACACTCTGCAGCACCGCGACGGACAGGCCGTTGTCCGTCTTGCCCGTCACCTTGGCCGCGCCCAGGATCGTCGTGCTCTCGGGAATCTCCGCGAACTCGCCGTCCTCCAGTGACGGTGAGTACGACGGGGCCTCGCCGATGCGGCGCGAATGGAACAGCCGGCCGTTGTTGTCGATCTCCCACGACAGGATCGTGCGGCCTTCGAGGAAGAAGGGACGCTTCTCTTCGTAGAACGTCTCGAACGCCGTCAGGTTCATGACCGACGGATCGGCCTCGACCTGGCCGAAGTCCGGGTTCACCGTGGCGTCGAGCGTAAAGTTGGACGACACGCCGACCTTCGCATCGAGGCCGCCGGCCAGGTGCGCGGTGGTGCCGCCGTCGCCCGAGCCCGAGCCCGACCGCGCCTTGCCGAGCATGTGCGGCAGCAGCTCGATGTGGCGCGAATGCGGCAGGTCCTTGATGCCGTGCAGTTCGCCGAGCTGGTGCATCCGCCCGGTGTTCTGTTTCGGGATGAGCTGCCACTGGCTCTCTTCCTGCAGGCGCGCGATCCAGCGCCACGCGTGCATGCCCCACACCTGCTCCTGCTGGGGGCCGAAGCGCAGCTGGTTCATCGGGATGCGGAACTCGGCGGTCCAGCCGCGGTCGTCGTGGGCCACCTTGCCGTCCCACACGGCATCCCAGGTGGTGTCCCACTCGTCTTCGCCGTTGCCGAGGATGAGGTCGATCTTCGCGCCGCCGGCCGTGAGGTCGAATTCGAATCCGGTGCGCTTGTCGTTGTAGCTGTCGAAGCAGATACCGACCATGTCGACCGCGAAACTGTTGAAGTCGTCGCGGCGGCCGGGGAAGCGGTTCACCTTCGAAGGATCGTCATACGCGCGGATCGCGAAGTAGAGGTTGCGATCGTCGTAGAAGATCTTGAGTTCGGTGGGCTGCGTGGGCGCGCTGCCTTCGTTGGGCGTCTGCTGCGTGAAGTCGCCGGCCCACGTCCCGAGCGTCCAGGCCTCATCGTCCAAGCGGCCGTCGATGTTGGGCGCCTTGCCTTGGAGCCGTTCGGCGCGATACACCCGCGGCGGATACTTGCGGCCGGCTGCGGCCAGCGCGGCCGCATCCATCGGGATGGTGTCTTTCGAGGCTGCGGGCGTCGGCCCCTGCGGCGGGGCGGCTGTCGGAACGGGTGTTTGGCGCGCGTCGGCGGGCGAGGTGGCCAGGAGCCCGAGCGTCACGGCGGCCAGGAGGTTGAAGAGCAGGCGGATATGAGAACGGATAGACGACGACATTATCCGCGAAGGCTACCGTGCGGCGTGCGCGCGGGTCAATCGGCATGCGACGACGCTCCGCAGCGAAAAGGGGGCCAGGCCCCCTTCCCGCGTCGCTGAAAAGGGGCCAGGCCCCGTTTCTCGCACTGCCGAAAGGGGGCCTGGCCCCCTTTCTGGTGTTACGCTGGAGGGCATGTCCGACCCCGCGCTCGTCGTTTCAGTCACGCGGCGGTTCGCCGCGCCTGCCGACAGGGTCTTCGATGCCTGGCTCGACCCTGCCGGCGCGGGGCGCTGGCTGTTTGCCACGCCTGCGGGGCGGATGGTGAAGGTCGACATTGACGGCCGCGTGGGTGGCCATTTCCTGCTCGTCGATTGTCGGGACGGTGAAGACGTCGCGCACGTCGGCGAGTTCTTGGAGATTTCGCGTCCTGGCCGTCTGGTCTTCCGCTTCGGTGTCCCGAAGTACTCACCGGCTCGCGACAGGGTTGAGCTCGACATCTCGGCCCGACCGGACGGATGCGAGTTGGTACTGACCCACACGTTGACCCCCGGCATGGAGGAGTGGGTTCCGAAGGTCGAAGAGGGTTGGCGCGGCATCTTGAATGGTCTCGCCGCCTACCTCGGCGGCTGACACGAAAAGGGGGCCTGGCCCCCTTTTCGCGGTTCCGAAACGGGGCCTGGCCCCGTTTTCCTTGACGGCGGAGAGACTGATGGCTCGCGTGACACGTTCGGCGACGCTGATCGCCCTCCTGGTGCTGGCGGCAGCGACGGCTCGTGCCCAGGCGCCGCAATCCGACCCGGCCCCCGCCCTCGCGCCGCTCCGCTTCCTGAACGGCACCTGGGAGACGCTAGACGACTCGGAGGGGACGACCGGCAAGGCGACGTTCGAGGTGCAGCTGGGCGACCGGGTGATGCTGCGGAGGAGCTACGCGCATACGCCGGCGTCGGCACGCGGTCCCGCGTCCTTCCATGAAGACCTCATGGTGATCTCGGTCGACGCCGCAGGCGGTCTCCGGGCGGACTACTGGGACAACGACGGGCTCGTCATTCGGTATGCGGTGTCAACTCACGCCGCCGGGACGGCTGTCTTCGTCAGCGAAATCGCGGCTGGCCAGCCGCGCTACCGGCTGTCGTATTCGACGGTGGCGAACGGCAACGTGAAGGGCGAGTTCGCGGTTGCCCCTGCCGGAAATCCAGACGCATTCAGGGCCCGTCTCACCTGGGAGGCGCGACGCGCGAGGTAGCGGGGCCCGGACCGCTCGGCACGGCCGGCCGGCCGCACGGCGGTGTCTAATCCGAATATGACGCTGCCGCTGGCGCGATTCTCCACCGCCTTCCTGCTGTTGCTGCCCGCCGTGTTGGGCTCCGGCGGTCTGACCGCCGAGGCGCGCTCGCCGGCGGCAGCCGGCATCTTCAAGGCCGGCATCGCCCGCATCGACATCACCCCGGACCACCCGGTGGCGCTCCAGGGTTACCAGAATCCGGAGCACCGCATCAGCGAAGGGGTGCACGACCGGCTCTACGCGAGGGCCGTGGCGCTCATCGGTGAGCAGGCGCGGCTCGTGCTGGTCTCGGCCGATCTCGCATCGTTCATGTTCGGCCCGTACCAACAGCGCCTCGTGGCCGAGCGTGTCGGCCTGCAGCCGGACGAGATCCTGCTCTGCGCGATTCACACCCACAGCGGGCCGCAGCTCTCGTTGAATCCTGATTACCCGCACCCGGAGAACGCGCGATACACCGATACGCTCACGACGAAGCTCGCGATGGTCGTCGAGCAGGCGATCCGCGCTGCCGAACCCGTTGTGGTCCGCGTCGGGCATGCGGTGTCGCATGTCGGTCTCAGCAGGCGGCTGGAGCTGCCCGACGGGACAATCGAGATGGCGCCGAATCCCGGCGGCGTTGCGGATCCTGAGGTCCTCGCCCTTCGGCTGGAGCGGAAGGGCGGGGCACTGCTTGGGGTGCTGTTCAGCTACGCGTGCCACTCGCGCTCCTTGCGAGCGGCGAACCGGTTGGTGAGCGGCGACGTCCTGGGGATCGCGGAGCAGCACGCCGAGGCGCGACTCGGCGGCGCGTTCGTGGCCGCCTTCGCCGGCGCGTCGGCCGACGTCGATCCCGCGCGCGTCGTCGATGGATTCGACTCCGCGGCGGGAGACGCGCCCGAGACCGTCCGGCAAGGGCGGTCGCTTGGTGAGGCGGTGGTTGAAGCCGCCACGGCGGCGACCACGCCGGCGACCGGTTTTCCGTTCCGGGTGGCCGTCGCGGACGTGCCCCTGCCGAGCACGCGCGGTCCTGCACGCGCGATCCGGGTGGTGGCGGCGAGCCTCGGGGACGTGGGGCTTGCGGCGTTCGAGTGCGAGACTTCGGTGGAGATTGGGCTGGCCGTCAAGAAATCTTCACCGTTCCGGCACACATTCGTGGCGACGGTGTGCCATGCCTGGGGAGGGTACCTGCCGGCAACGAGGCAGTATCCCGAGGGGGGATACGAGGTCGATCACAGCCCTTACGCGGCCGGTGCCGCCGACGAACTCGCCCGGGTGGTGA
>CAZJRM010000108.1:0-17085 GCA_964547975.1 uncultured Vicinamibacterales bacterium
GTCAGGCGCAGCACGTCGCGCAGGTCGGCAGCTGGGAACTCAACCTGGCCACGCGCGTCATGTGGGGCTCCGAAGAGGCCTTCCGTCTCTACGGCCTGGGCATCACTCCGGACCAGTCTCTGCCCCTCACACTCGTGCAATCGGTGCCGCTGCCCGAATTCCGCCCGGTCCTCGACGCCGCTCTCCGCGCCCTGATGACCGGCACCGGGGCCTACGACGTCGAGTACCAGATCCGCCGCCCCGACGACGGGCGCATCCGCGATATCCGGTCGCGCGCGGAACTCGTGCTGCGGGCCGACAGCACCGATCCGCTCGTGGTCGGCACGCTCCAGGACATCACGGATCGCAAGGCCATGGAAAGCGCGCTTCGCGCCTCCGAGGAACGGTTCCGGGCGATCATGGAACACGCGGCGGACGCCATCGTCATCGCCGACCGGCAAGCCGTAGTCGAGGCGAACCCGCAGGCCAGCGTCCTGACCGGCTATGCGCACGATGAGCTGATCGGGATGCCGCTGGAGCGACTGATGGCCCCCGGCGATCTGGAGAAACAGCCGTTCCGCTTCAGCCGGGTGGACGATGGGGAAGTGCTCAGCATCGAGCGGACACTCCTCCGGAAGGACGGTTCGCTCGTGCCCGTCGAGATGCGCAGTTCGCGGATGCCACGCGGCCTGTACCACGCCGCGCTTCGCGACGTCTCGGACCGGCGCCGCCTGGAAGCGCAACTCCAGCTTCGGCAGCGCATGGACTCCATCGGGACGCTGGCGAGCGGGATTGCCCACGACTTCAACAACATCCTCGTTTCGATTCTCGGCTACGCGGAACTCGTGCGCGGGGAAGCCGTGTGCCTGAGCACCGGGGGACGCGACGCGATCGAACAGGTGCTGACGGCGGCGAAACGCGCCGCCGATCTCGTGCGGCGCCTCCGGACGCTCGCGCGGCCCGAGCCGCCAAGCAGCAGTTCGTTCGACTTGCACACGGTCGTGGCCGATGCCCTGCACGTCCTCGCGGAGACGACCGACCGCCGGATTCGCAAGGAGTGCCGGTTTGCGGCCGGGCAGTGGTTCGTCCGCGGGAGCGCGTCCGACCTGTACCACGCCCTGGTCAATCTCACGGTCAACGCCGTGCAGGCCATCGAAGAGAAGGGGATTGGCGCCGACGACGGGGTCACCATCGAGGCGGCGGCCTACCAGGCCATTGCCGGCGATCCCATCGGGCTCGACCCGGGCGACTACGTCCGGGTCAGCGTGACCGACACCGGCGTCGGCATGGCGCCCGAGGTCAGGGCCCGCGCCTTCGACCCGCTGTTCTCCACGAAGACCAAGGGCGTCCGTAAAGGCCAGGGGCTCGGCCTGACGATGGTCTACAACATCGTCGTGACGCAGCACGCCGGGGCGGTGACGGTTGAGACCGAAGCCGGGCGCGGTGCGACGTTCCATCTCTTCGTGCCACTGGGGACCTGCCCGCAGGCGGCCGCCGGCGCACCCGCGTCCCGGACGACGACCGCGCCGGCGACCATCCTGCTCGTGGAAGACGAAGAACAGATCGCCGGGCTGGCCACGCGCGTGCTGAGCGGCGTGGGTCACCGGGTCATCGTCGCGGGCGATGGCGCGTCGGCGCTCGAGCAGTTCGGCCCGGCCGGCGAGGGGATCGATCTCGTCATTCTCGACCAGACGTTGCCCCGCCTGAGTGGAGTTGAGGTGCTCGTCGAGATGGTCAAACGGCGTCCCGACGTGAACGTGGTGATGTCGTCGGGCAACGAAGTGGCGGTTCCGGCGTCGGTCGGCCGCCCTATCCCGTTTCTGCCGAAGCCGTACGCGCTCGGCGACCTGAAGACGGCCGTCCGCAAGGCGTTGTCGAGCCTGGCCTGACCACCATCCGTCTCTGAACTCGCATCGGGTTGGGGCCGATACGCCCACTGTGGCGACCTCGACCAGGGGCCCCGATCCCGGGATTTCCCGTTTCTTCAGCGAGGCGAGCGGCGACTTATGACGTTCGACGAAGACATCCAGCGCATTCTCCGGTCCACGGCCCAGAAGCTGTCCGCGCAGTTCGACACGGAATTGCACGGTCTTGCCGCGGAACTGGCCCTCACGGCACGGCAGGAACGCGAGGCGGCCGTGGCGGAAGCCGCGGCCGCCGCGGAGGCGTCCGTGGCCGAACGGGTCCGCGAGGCGGTCTCCGCCGCGGAGTCCGACTTCGCGCAGCAGATGGAACGCGCGTTGGCGGACGCGCGCGACGAAGCGGAACGGCATCGGACCGAGGCGCTGGCCGCCGCCGAGGTCGAGTTCGCTCAGCGCGTCGATGCGGCCCGGGCGGACGCGCTCGCGGATGCCGCGCGGTTGCGTGACGAGGCGCTGGCCGATGCGCACGCCGAGTTCGCCCGGCGGTTCGACGAGGCCCGTGCGACCGCGGTGGCCGAGTCCGAGCGCTTGCGCGACGAGGCACTGGCGGATGCCGAATTGGAGTTCGCGCGCAGGCTGTCGGAGGCCGTCGACGCCGAACGTGCGGAAGCCGCGCGCCTTCGCGACGATGCCGAACAGCAGCACCGCGAGGCCCTCGAACACGCCGGCGCGCAGTCGCTCCAGGCCCTCGACGCTGCGCTGGCCGAGGCGGCGGGCCAGGCCGCGCGAGACAAGGATGCGGCGCTGGCCGCAGTCGACACGACGTTCGCCGAACGTCTCGAGCAGGCGCTCCGAGAGGCGGACGAGACACACGCGCGTGAAAAGGCCGAAGCGCTGGTGGCCGCCGAAAACGGGTTCAACCGCCGCCTGGAAGAGGCCCTGGCCGGCGCGCGGCAGGACGCCGCCCGTCGCCTCGACGAGGCGCTCGTCAACGCGCGGCAGGAAGCGAGCCGCCTGCTCGAAGACAGCATGGCCGCCGTACGCGCGGAGCAAGGGGCCCAGATCGCCAGGGCCGTCGCCGAAACCAAGATGCAGCTGGCCGGCGAACGCGAAGCGGCCGTGGCGGCGGTTCGCGCCGAGCTGGACGCGAGCCACGCCCAGATGCGGGCCGCGGCCGGGTTCGAAGGCCAGGCAGACGAGGCTCAGGCCGCGCTCGCACGTGAACGCGCCGAGTTCACCGCCACGCTGGACCGTGAGCGCGCGGAGTACGCCGCCGAGATGGCCCGTGAACGCGCCGAGTTCGTGGCCACGATGGAACGCGAACGGGCGGAGGCCGCTGACGCGCTCGAGGCGCTCAGGCTCCGTGCGGCCGAGGACGTCGACGCGGTGCGCCGCGAACTCGGCGAACAGGTCGACGCTGCGCGCCGCGAGGCCGAGGAGGCCGTCGAAGCGGCACGCTCGGCGCAGGTATCCCAGGTGGCCCAGTCCGCGTTCGACGCGCGCGTCGACGAACGTGAACACGAGCTCGCGCAGGTGGCGCGCCTCAACGAGTCCGTGCGCCGCATCGGCGCCGCGCGGTCGTTGACCGACGTGCTCGACGCGCTCGCCGAGTCCGCCTCGAAGGAAGCGCCTCGGGTCGCCATCTTCGTCCTGAGGGCGTCGCGACTCACGGGGTGGCGGCACTCCGGGTTCGCGGCGGACGTCGATCCCGCCAGAATCGAACTCTCCGCCGAACAGGGCGGCCTGTTGACCCGCGCGCTCAAGTCCGGACGCGCGGTCGCGAGTTCCGAGGGCGAGCCCGGCGATTCGGCGTTTGCCAGCCCGTTCGGCCCACTTCCGGAGAGGGCGGCTGGCCTCGCGGTGCCGGTGCGGATCGGCGGCGAGACCGTCGCGGTCGTGTACGCCGACGACAACGCGCCTGGGGACGCCGTACCGAACGTATTTCCCGAGGTCATCGAGGTGCTCTCGTCTTACGCGGGGCGCTGCCTCGAGGTCCTGACCTTTGCCAGGGCGGCACAGGCGCCAGCGGCCAGACCGCCCGTGCGTACGGCTCCGCCGGCACCGGCGCCGGCACCGGTCTACGCGCCGGTCGCCGCCCCGCCACCCGTGGTGGTGTCCGCGGCCGACGTCCAGGCTCCCGTGATGGCGGCTCCGGTCGCTCCGGCGCCAGCCGTCGTGCCTCCGCCGGCGATGGCGGACGCCCCGGCCCCGCGTTATGCGCCTGTGACACGCGCGTTCCAGTCGTCCGGTGACGAAGACGAAGACGCCGCACGCCGGTACGCCAGACTGCTCGTTTCCGAGATCAAGCTGTATCATGAAGGAGCGGTCGCCGAGGGGCGGCGCAACCGTAACCTGCTCGAACGCCTGCGTCCCGAAATCGAACGGGCGCATCGTCTCTACGAAGAGCGGGTCCCGGTCCAGGTGCGGCTGAAGTCGGACTTCTTCGGGCAGGAACTGGTGCGAACGCTGGCTGGCGGCGACCCGACGCTGCTTGGAGCCAGATAGCCGAGGCGGATACACGAGCGCGTGCGACGGGCCATCCTGACAACCTTGCTGCTGGCCCTCGCGCTGACCACGCGCCTGCCGGCAGGATCATCTCCCGCGACGCAATCGGCTGGCGGCTCTGCCGGCCAGCCGGTGTTGCGCCCGACCGCGCATCCACCCGTCCCCGATACGCTCGCGGAATACTGGCTGGTTCCGGCCGCGACGTGGAAGCCGGGACCGGCATCGGTCCAGGCGGCGGTGTCCGAACTCGCGACGGCCGCGACACTCCTCGCCGACGACAAGGCTGCCCGCGCGTTGCCGCTCATCCGGCCCTCGGCGCTGGCCACCACGCCCCTCGCGTCTCACGCGCTGTACCTCCAGGGCCTCGCCGAACTCAAGTCCGAACGTGTCCTGGCGGCCCGCCGCACGTTCGCTCGAGTCCGACAGGCTGGTCCGCAGGGCGCGCTGGCCGAGAAGGCCCTGCTGCGGGAAGCGGAAGCCGCCGAAGTTTCAGGAGACGCGGCGGGCGCCGTCGCGCTTTACGAGTCGCTGACCTCACCTCGCCTCACCACCGCCGACGGAGTCCTCCTGAGCCTCGCGCGGGCCGCGACGACGGCCGGCGATCGTGCGCGGGCGGTGGCCGCATGGACGCGGCTCTATTATGAGTTCCCGGCGACGGAGGGCGGAGACGCGGCGGACAAGGTCCTGACCAGCGCCGACCTCGGTCCGCTGGCCGCGGACAACGAACGTGTCGCGGCCGAACTGGCGAGGGCGGACCGGCTGTACACCGCCAGGCGCTACGCCCAGGCGCGCGAAGGATTCGAGCGCGTCCTGCCGCACGTGTCCCACGACGCGTTCGAACTCGCCTCGCTCCGGCTGGCTGAATGCGACTATTCGCAGAAGCGGTACCGGGCGGCCGCCGATCGGCTGAAGCCGTTCCTCTCGCAGGGATCGAGGCGCGCGGAGGCGTACTACTACCACCTCTCGGCTGTCAGGGAACTGCGGGATACCAGCACCTACGTTGCGCTCGTCCGGCAACTCGTCACCGCCTACCCCGATTCGTCCTGGGCCGAAGACGCCCTGAACGCCCTGGCATCGCACTACATCGTCAACAACGACGATGCGCTGGCCGACGAGGTGTTCCGCGAACTGCTCGAGCGATTCCCCGAGGGGCGTCATGCGCCGCGCGCCGCGTGGAAGGCGGGCTGGTGGGCCTACAAACATGGCCGCTACTCCGATGCCGCGGCCATCTTCGATCGAGGGGCGTCGGCGTTTCCGCGTTCCGATTACCGTCCGCCCTGGTTGTACTGGGCGGCACGGGCGTACGAACTCGACGGGAACCAGGACGCGGCCGTCGCGCGCGACCAGCTCGTCGTCGCGGACTACGCGAACTCGTACTACGGCCGGCTCGCGAAGACGCGCCTCTCCGCGCGGAAGGCCGCGTGGCCCGAACCGACCGTGGTGCGCGCCGCCCCCGGCGGGGCACGAATCGAACTGCCGCCGCCCGTGCCCGAGACCGTCGTCTGGCTCGCCCACGCCGGCCTGTTCGACGAGGCGCTCGACGAGGTGATCTACGCGCAGCGGGCCTGGGGCCGCAACCCGATACTCGACGCGACTCGGGCGTGGCTGCTGAACAGGCGCGGCGACCTGCGCCCGGGGATCGCGGCCATGCGGCAGACGTACCCGCAGTTCCTGGCGCACGGAGGCGAGCACCTGCCGCTGGAGATCCAGCGTGTCATCTTCCCGCTCGAGTTCTGGCCGCTCATCCGCCAGCACGCGCAGGCCAACGGCCTCGATCCCTACCTCGTCGCGGCGTTGATGGCGCAGGAGTCGACGTTCGATCCCCAGATCAAATCGAGCGCCAACGCCATTGGCCTCATGCAGGTGGTGCCGTCCACGGGGCGGCGCTGGGCACGCAAGCTCGGGATCAAGCGTTACTCGACGCGAATGCTGACGACGCCGGCCGTGAACGTCCGGATCGGCACGGCCTACTTCGCGGACCTCGTCCGTCGATTCGGCGGTGTGCCGTACGCGCTGGCGGGCTACAATGCCGGCGATCACCGCATCGCTCGATGGAAGTCGGAGCGGCCGGGTCTCCCGATCGAAGAGTTCATCGACGACATCCCGTTTCCCGAAACGCAGAACTACGTCAAACGGATCCTCGGCACCGCCGACGACTACCGGCGGCTGTACGGCGGGAAGTAAGAACGCGGCTTGCGGCTCGCGGCCTTCGGCCATGTCCCATGCCCCACGCCCCACGTCCCACGTCCCTACTCTGTCACCCTGTACGCCCTGACGTCGCGAGATGAGGCGACGGCGGTGAGCCACGAAGTCGCCGCCGTCGCCGCGGCCATCGATTCGCGGCGACCGCCGTACGCATCGAAATGCACCACGACGTAGGTGACGCCGAGCGCGCGCAGCCGGGCACGGGAGACCTCGTCCGGGAACGCGCGGAGGGCGCGGGCGTTGTCGACGTAACTCGGCGGCGTGAACCCGCTGTAGCCGTTGACGAGCGGTCTCCAGTGTGCCGTCGAGTTCAGCAGGTAGGCCGCGTTGCGGAACACGCCTTCGACGGGGAAGAACGGGAACTCCGCGACCACCGCGTCAGGATCGGCGGCAATGGCGTCGTACACCGGTGGAATCCCCTCGAACGTGCGATAGACGAGCGGGGCCCGGAGGGCTTCGCCGTGGATCGCGAGCAGGAGCAGCGCGACGCCACCCATCCACGCCCGGTGCCGACCCCAGCGCCGTTCGAGCCAGGCCGTGCCGAAGGCGGCGAGCACCGCGACACCGACCAGGGCCAGGAAGCCGAACCGCGCAGCCGCCCGCACGCCCTGCAGGAGCGGGAAGGCCTGGTAGACCCACGCGTACCCCGGCAACGCGGGGCCGAACGAGAGCGCCAGGCCGACAATGCCCGCCAGGGTGCACATCCGCGCGCGCGGGTCTTTCCACGCGCGACCCGCGACGAGCGCTACCAGCGCGAGCAGGATCCCGGCGACACCGGGGAACAGCGAGGCCGGGCCATCGAGGTATCGATGGCTCCAGGCCGCGTAGTGCAGGCGTCCCGCCGTGGAGACGTAGTCCCGCCAGGTCGCGGAATACAGCGCGACCTCGTCGAGCGATCGTGTCAGTCCCTGCTCCCGCTGGGCAAGGTAGTACGGCACGAGGAAGGGAGCGACGAGGATAGCGCCGATCACGGCGGCGGCCGCGAGGCGGGAGACGACGCGCCACGACCAGGGGTACAGCCAGTCTGCCGGCCGTGCCGCGGCCGACACCGCCAGCGCGATTGCCGTGAAGACGAGCAGGTAGTTGGAGGTCAGCGCCTGCAACGCGGCAAGGGCGCCGAGGAGCGCGGCACGCCGCCAGGCGGGAGCCTCGAGCAGGCGATCGAACGCCAGCCAGACGAGCGGCAGGAACTCCAGGTGCAACGCCTGCAGGTGGGGTAGCCTGGTCAGGGTGTGCGCATTGAACGCGTACAGCGAGGCGGCGACGAACCCGGCCAGTCCACTGCCGGTCCACCTGGTCGCCACGTGCCACATGGCCCACGCTGACAGCGAGAAGCCGGCGAGGACCAGGAGGTTGTAGACCAGCACGGGAGAGACGCCGGCCCACAGGAGCGGCGCGGCCATCGCCGACTGAACGGCCAGGTGTTCCGAGAACGCGAGGGTTCTCGGCTCGGGATGGAAGATGTTCGCGTCGAAGAGCGCGAGCGGATGCCGCGGCGCCTGGTGGGCGACCCACGCCACGATCCACTCGTTGAGCATCGTGTCGGCGTTGTCGTGGCGCGTCAGCCGGTGCGGCGCGGTCGCCAGCGGCCACGTGTGCAGCACCGCCAGCGCGACGCAGACGATCAGGCGGGCGGCGGCCAGGCGACGATTTCGTAGAGCCACGCCGGATCCTCTTTGCGAAGCGGCCGCAGGTACTCCAGGTAGGTGTCGAGGCGTTTCTCGAGTTCACCGCGCGCCGCGCGACTGTACAGATTCAAGTGGAAGATGACGTACCGCACCCGGTACTGCTTCAGGATGTTGAACGACTCCGGGTTGGGGAACGAACTGACGGGAATCACCATGTCGCGGAACTCGGGCGGAATGAAGTCCGAGTACCCGTTCACCAGCGGTCGCCAGTGATAGGTCGAGTTGAGCATGTAGTACGCGTGCCGCGGCAGGTCCATCCGGAGGTAGAAGAACGGGAACTCCGCGACCGGAGCCACAGGCCGCCGGCGAAGGGACTCGTAGGCGGGCGCCACCGGCGTCGCGTCGACCATGAAGAGCGGCCCGACGAACAGGTCGCCGGCCGTGAGGATCACCAGCACCGCGCCGACGACGATCGGCCGCCGGACGCGCGAGAGCAGCCGAGCAACGGCAAAACCCGCCAGCACCGCCAGCGCCAGTACGACGAGCAGGCCGAACCTCGAGGGCGCGCGAAGCCACGCGAAGAGCGGCACCGCCTGGTGCAGCACGCGGTACAACCCGGCATCGGGGCCAAACGAGGCCCACGTCATGAACACGACCACGGCCCCGTAGAACCAGAGATGCGGCGAACGCCGCGTCCCGGCGGTTCTCCCGAGCACGATGGCACCTGCTACACCGAAAACGATGGCGACTGAGCCGGGATACATCACTTCGCCCCACGGCGGCAGGTACGGCACGAGCCATCGGTGCGCCCACGCCGCCGACGCGACCCACGACGACAGGTGCGCGGACCATTGCCGTGTTTCCCCCACCGTGCGCGCGAACCCCGACGCCTGCTGCATCTCGAGATACGGCAGGAAGAAGGGCGCCACGATGGCGATCGACAGCAGGCCCGCGGCCGCGGCCGAGGCCCAGTACTGCCAGCGTCGCCACGAGCCGGCGTGGATGCCGTAGAACACGATGCCCGGCACGAGCAGCAGCGCCGCGAAGATCCCGTAGTAGCCGCAGGCGAGCGCGAGCAGGCCCACGCTCACCCCCAGGCCAGCCACGCGGCCAGGCGACTGGCGGTCGACGAACCGATGCATGGCCAGCAACGACAGCGGCAGGCCGGCGGTCATCATCAACTGGATGTGCGGAATATGCGAGAACACGAACGGGCAGAACGCGAACGAGAGCCCCGAGACCAGGCCTGCCGTCGAACTGCCCGTCAGGTGCCGTACGAGGGCCCAGGTCCCGAACACGGCCAGGGCAAAGGCGAAGAAGAGCACGCTGTTGTGGGCGAGATACGGATTGCCGCCGCTCGCCCAGTACGCCGGAATCGCCAGGACGCCCGCGACGACGTTGGCCTCCGAGTACGCCAGCGTGCCCCTGCGCGGGTAGAAGATGTTGGCGTTGTACAGGCCCGCGGGATCGACCACGAGCGTCCGCGCCACCCACGCCACGTTCCACACGCTGAACCGCCCGTCGTCGGTGTCGAGGCGACCGGCCGTTCCCATGCGTGGCGTGAGCGGCCACGTCATGAGGACGGTCACGGCGAGCGCGAAGAGCGCCGGGTACAGTGCGGAACGATAGCCAGGCCGCATAGCGCCCTATGGTACCATGCCGCGAATGCGTGACCGGTGGACGAAGGGGACCGCCATGGCGGCGGCGGTGGGTGTCGGCGCGGCCGCCTGGGCTGGCGTCGGCGACCTGACCCTCGCCGACGCGTTTCCCGGTGCGGCCCGAGTCGGCCTCCTGCCGCCGTGGTGGTGGCTCGCCGTCTCGATGGCTGCCGCGGCCGGCGTGATGGCCGGTGTGCGCAACGCCGGTGGCCGTTGGCTGCCCCTCGCGGCGTCGGGCCTGACCATCCTGCCGTGGCTGCCAGGTCCGTGGCCCGTGGCGTCACTGGCCTGGGCCGGGCCGTTGGGCGGGTTCCTGATGGTGTCTGCCGTGGCCGCGGCCATCGCGACGCGCGTGCCATCGAGCCCCGGGATTCGGCCGTCGTGGCCGAGCGCCCGATTCGCTCCGCTCGTGGCCTTCGTCGCCGCGACTACCGTGTACCTCGCGGCAGGGTGGCGCATCATGCCGGTGCTTCCCGCGGGTGACGAGCCCCACTACCTGGTGATCACGCAGAGCCTGCTCGCGGATCACGATCTCGCCATCGAGAACAACCACCGTCAGGGTGATTACCGCGCGTACATCAATCAGCCGCTGCGGCCGGACTTCCTGCGCCGGGGAACGGACGGGCAGATCTACTCGATCCACCTGCCTGGAACGTCGGTGCTCGTCGCGCCGGCCTTTGCCCTTGGCGGCTACGCGGCCGTCAAGGTGTGGCTATCCGTGCTGGCAGGAGCCGCGTCGGCCCTGGCCTGGCGCACCGCGTACGTGCTGGCCGGCAGCGCCGCAGCCGCCTGGTTCGGCTGGGCCGCGACGGCGATGACGGCACCGTTCCTCCTGCTCGCGTTTACCGTCTACCCCGATGGCCCGGGCGCGGCCTGTGTGATGGTCGCCCTGTCGGCGCTCGTGTCGCTCTCGCGCCGGAATGGGCGCGCGGCCGCCTGGTGGGCGGGCATTGGCGCGCTCTGCGCCGTGTTGCCGTGGCTGCACCCCCGCTTCGCGGTCCTGGCCGCCGCCCTTGGGGTCGTCTTCGTGCTGAGGGCGCTCAGGGAGCCTGCTCGCGCCACGGCCGTGGTCGCGTTCGCTGCGTGGCCCGCGCTCAGCGCGGCAGGGTGGTTCGGCTACTACTACCTCATCTACGGGACGCCCAATCCGTCGGTGGCGTACGGCTACTACACCCAGATGGCGGTCTCGAATGCCGCACGCGGGCTACTCGGGCTCCTGTTCGACCAGCAATTCGGCCTCGTCGCCACCGCGCCCGTGCTCGCCGTCGTCGCCGCTGGCGTTGTCGCCCTCGGTCGTGCCCACCGTCGCCTCGCGTTCGAGTGGGCGGCCATCGTCGTGCCCTACGTGGTCGTGAGCGCGATGTACCACATGTGGTGGGGCGGGCACAGTTCTCCCGCGCGTTTCCTCGGCCCCGTCGTCCTGGCGTGCGCCATTCCCGTGGCGATGGCCTGGCGACGTGCGTCGACCGCGGCCACTCGCTCCTTGATGGCGGTGCTGATGGCCGTGAGCCTGATGCTGATTGCGGTGGTCGTCCTCGTCGGCGATGGCCGGCTTGTCTTCAACTCGCGTGACGGGATGGCCCGATGGGCGCTGTGGGCCACGCGTGGCGCCGACATCGTGCGCGGCCTGCCGAGCGTCTTCCGAACCGAGCCCGGGACGACTGCCGCCGCGACCGCAGGCTGGGTCGTGGCGGTGCTGCTGGTCTGGGCTCTGGCGCGGGCGGCCGAACGGCGGGCGGTCGTCTCCCGAGGTGCGGCAGGGCTCGCGATCGTCGCGGGCCTCGTCGTCGCTGCCTCAGGTGCCATGACGGCGTCCTGGAGGCTGGAAGGGACGGGCGGTCAGGCGCCGGCCGCCGGACAGGGACGGCTCCTGGAACGGGCCGCTGCCGGCGATGCGGCGTTCGGAGTGGTGTCGTCACCGTACGGGCTGCCGGCGACGCCGGATGTCGTGCGGGAACTGCGCCTCGCCGGTGATTCGGTCGGAAAGCCGCCCTGGGCGTGTTACTGGCAGGCGCCGATGCCGTCCGGTTCCTACCGCCTCGTGGCCGACGCGAGAAGCGGAGGGGGACCCTTGTCGTTCGACGTCGTGCTGGGCCGTGGAGACGTCGCCTTTGAAACCTGGAGCCTGGAAGCGTCCCGCCCTGGCCGCGTGTCACGCGAGTTCGTCCTGCCGCGCGGCGTGCGCTCGCTCGCGCTTCGCGCCTCGCCAGACACCACGGCCCGGCTGTCGAGGCTCGTGGTCGAACCCATCCTGGGTCCCTCCGACCCGACCTTCGAGGATGCGCGAGTGACGGCCAGCGTGAAGTACGGCCAGACGGTGGTGCTGGCGGTGGGGAATGCCATCGACGTCGAGCGGCAGGGCGCCTGGGTCCGGGCCCTCGCCCCGGCCGAGTTCCTGGTCGTCGCGCCGGCCGACCGGCCGGTCCAGCGTCTGGCGCTCAGGGCCGGCCCCGTGCCGACAGGCCTCGAACTGGATGCCGGGTCGTGGCGTTTGACGCTTCGCCTCGGAGCGGGAGAGACGCGGGACGTCGACGTGCCACTCGCGGCGGGGCGGGGGACGCTCCACGTACGCACCGATGCCGGGTTTCGGCCCGCGTCAGTCGACCCGACGAGCACCGACACCCGGCATCTCGGGGTGTGGATCGAGTTCCGCTAGAAGCGAAGCACGCCTCCCAGGTAGAAACCTTTCAGTTTGATCGAGCCCGAGTCTTCGTCGACGGAGAAGGCCATGTCGATCGACCGATAGCCGGCCTGTACACCAAGATTGTTACCGACGTTGACGGTTCCGTAGATGTCGAAGTCGAGGGAATCGAACGACGCGTCCTTCACGGCCTTCTCCGGCAGCTTGAAGTACGTAAACTCGCCGGTAACCGACACGAACGACAGGGGGTAGAACCGTCCCACGAGCCCGAGGGCAGGAATCGGGGACTTGGCCGTGACGTATTCGTTCGAAATCGGGTCTTCGAGCACGAGCTTGGTATCCGCGTACTTCGATTCGAGCAGAATCCCGACGTATCCGCGGTCGCGATAGAACACATCCCATTCATACGTGAACCGCCAGGCGGTCCACTTGAAATCGGTCTTCACCGCCGCCGCAATCGGGAAGCGGATGCCGTTGAAGATGATGTCCTTCTTCACGATGGTGTCGCCGTTGTACTGCATCGGCAGGTAATGCGCGCGGAGCTTGTGTTTCTTGGCGGGGCGCAGTACCAGGCGCGCCTCCCACATCTGTTTCTGTTCGAGCGCGAGGTCTTCGTCGAGGTCGATCTCGGTGCCGATGATGCCCAGTCCTTCGCTGGAGAAGATGAAGTCCGGCGCGGGATCCCACAGGTTCCCGGAGATCTCGATGTGGTAGTTCTCGCCCTTGACGGGGCTGCCGCTGTTGTAGCCCGACGAGACCTTCATGGGTCGGTACTGGGCAAAGACGGGGCTGCCGGTCATGAGCAACAGGGCCACGGCGCAGCAGGCGGCAAGCAGGAACGTGACGGTCGTCCGCTTCATAGTCGAACTCCAGGGGGCTGACTGGGTGTCAGTCGCGCACTTGTACACACATCTGGTATGCAATCGGGATGCCTGCTGGGAAGGCAGGGGCAGAATAGCACAGGTTGTGGCGCAGGCCGGCGGAAATCAGGCGCCAGCGGGCTGTTCCTCGGGAACGGCCTGTCCGCCCGCCGAGCGGCGCGAGATGGCCAGCAGCGTTTCGATGGCCATCAGGGCCGACAGGGCGATCAGGATGGCCGACACCAGCGGGATGGCGGGGTGCGCGGTCGGCCGGCCGCGGAACCACGGATCGAGGACGGCGGTCACCAGCGCCCAGTTGGACATGAAAAACATCCACACCGCCGGAAGGAATGCCACGAGCCACACCCGGGTCTTCGGCCGCGTGTTGATCAGCCACACGGTAATGCCGACGAGCGCCAGGCCTGCGAGCAGCTGGTTCGAGGCGCCGAAGGTGTTCCAGAACACACGCCAGGCGGCGATCGGAGCGCCTTTGGCGTCCGTGACCGTCTGCATGACCAGGTACAGGGGCACGCCGGTCGTGAGCGCCGTGGAGAAGACCTTGCCCGCCAGACCGTTCCAGCCCGTCAGTTCCTCGACGATATAGCGCCCGAGGCGGGTGCAGACGTCGAGCGTGTCGTAGACGAACGTCGTGAAGGCCATCAGGCCGAACGAGATGCCCAGCGCGGCGGGAATACCGATCAGCTGCAGGAATCCTCCGAGGCCGGAGGCGTAGATGAAGTTCGGCGCCTTCTTCGCCAGCGGATCGTCCGGGGCCAGGATCATCACGCAGGCCAGCGAGACGACGGCCACGAGGCCTTCGAGCAGCATCATGCCGTAGCCGACCGGCTTGGCGTCGCGCTCGCGCTTGAGCTGTTTCGACGTGGTGCCCGACCCCACGAGCGAATGGAACCCCGAACAGGCGCCGCACGCGACCGTGATGAACAGCACCGGGAACATCGGGAAGAAGAACGCGCCCGTGTTGTCGAAGCCATTGATGAAGGCCGGGAACTTGATGGTATAGCCCCCGAAGACGACTCCGATGGCGGCCGCGGCGAGCGCGGCGTAGAGGAAGTACCCGCCGAGGTGGCCGCGCGGCTGCAGCAGCATCCACATCGGCAGCATGGCGGCCACCAGGCAATAGCCGAGGATGAACACGTCCCAGACCTTCGCGGCCTGCAGCGGCGACAGGCCGAACATCGTGTCGATGCTGAGCGGCATGAACTGGCCGACCCAGATCGCGACGCCGACGAGCGGCAGGAAGATGGCCGTCGCGAGCCACAACGGCATCCGTGTGAACTTCAGCAGGAGGCCCATGATGACGGGCAGCACGAGGTAGAGCAGCGACGACGTGGCGACGGCGCCGCCGGGCATCTGCGCGCCGTTCTCCAGCGTGATGACGCCGACGAACGACCCGGCGGTGATGTCGGTGAACGCCACGATCACGTACACCAGCGTGATCCAGATGAAGATCATGAACAGGATCCACGCGCGCCGGGACACGTTCTGGCGAACGACGTCGCTGATCGACCGCGCCTGGTGGCGGATGGACGCCACGATGGATCCGAAGTCGTGCACGCCGCCGATGAAGATCGATCCCAGCACGATCCAGACGAGGGCGGGACCCCACCCGAAGAGCGTGCCCGCCAGGATGGGGCCCGTGATGGGGCCGGCCGCGGCAATCGCCGAGAAGTGCTGGCCTGCCAGAAACGACGCGTCGGCGGGCACGTAGTCGACGCCATCCTGCCGCTGGACCGCCGGCGTCACGTGCGTGTCGTCGAGCTGGAAGACTCGCGTGGCGAGGAACGTCCCGTAGGTTCGGTACGCCACGTACAGGATCACGGCGGAGCCCAGCACGGTCAGCAGAATACTCATGGACGGCCCTCGATTGGCGCGTGGGGGTTGCGCGCTCATTGTAGCCGAGAGCGCCGGCGGTTCGATATGCTGGGAGCCACGCGATGAAGGACCGGCCGACCAGACGCCTGGCGCGTTACGCGCTCACTTACCGCCGCACGTTCGTGCTGGGCCTGCTCTGCGGCGTGGCGGACACGGCGGTCGGCATGGCCGCCCCCCGGGTGCTGAAGCTGGCGATCGACGACCTTTCGGCCGGCGTGACGTCGGCGAAACTGCTCGGGTACTCCTCGCTGCTGGTCGGCCTGGCCCTGACGGGCGGGTGGTTCCTCTTCCTCACCCGGCGCCTGCTGGTCGGGGCGTCGCGGCTCATCGAGGCCGATCTCCGCCACGACTACTTCGCGCACCTCCAGCGCCTGTCGCCCGCGTATTACCACGGCAGCCGGACGGGCGACCTGATGTCGCGCGCGACCAACGACCTCAACGCCGTCCGGATGATGGTCGGCCCCGCGGTGATGTACACGTCGACCACGGTGCTGGTCTTCGTCGGCGCGATCGCGCTGATGCTGTCGATCGACGTGCGGCTCACGCTCATCGCGCTCATCCCGCTTCCGCTCGTTTCGGTGGCCGTCAAGTACTTCGGGGACGCGATCCACCGGCGTTTCGAGCAGATCCAGACGCAGATGTCCGATCTGAGCGCGGTCGTCCAGGAGGCCCTCGTCGGCGTTCGCGTCGTCCGCGCCTACCGGCAGGAGCCGTTCGAGATGCGTCGCTTCCGCGGCGCCAATCTCGAATACATGGGGCGGAGCCTCGCGCTGGCGCGTCTCCAGGGGTTCTTCTACCCGAGTATCGGCCTGCTGCTCGGGCTGAGCAGCCTGCTGGTGCTCTGGCTGGGAGCCCGGGCCGTCGTGTCGCAGCGGATGACCGTCGGCGATTTCGTCGCGTTCAACGCCTACCTGGTGATGCTGACCTGGCCGATGATCGCGTTCGGCTGGGTGACGAACCTCCTGCAGCGCGGGCTGGCCTCCTGGACGCGGATGCTCGAGGTCATGGATACGGCGCCGCTCATTGCCGACCCCGAGACGCCGGGGCCGCTGCGCGCCGTGGCCGACGTGAACGGGGCCATCGAGATTCGTCACCTGACGTTCGCCTACGACGGCCGCCCGGTGCTGGACGACGTGTCACTGGCGGTGCGGCCGGGCGAGACGCTGGCCATCGTCGGGCCGACGGGTTCGGGCAAGTCCACGCTCATCGCCCTCCTGCCTCGGCTGTTCGACCCGCCACCGGGCACGGTGTTCATCGACGGTGTGGACGTCCGCGAGATCCCGCTGGCGGTGTTGCGCGGCGCGATTGGATTCGTGTCCCAGGAACCGTTCCTCTTCTCCGACACCATCGCCGGCAACGTGTCGTTCGGCGCGGAGGGACGGGTCGAGGACGCCGCGGCCGTCGCGCGTCTCGACGTCGACGTGGCCGAGTTTCCGAACCGGTACGACACGATGGTGGGGGAGCGCGGCATTACCCTGTCGGGCGGGCAGAAACAACGGACGGCCATCGCGCGCGCGCTCATGACCGACCCGCGCATCCTCATCCTGGACGACGCGCTGTCGGCGGTGGACACGGCGACGGAAGACGCGATCCTGGAGCGGCTCCGGGGCGTCATGCGGCAGCGCACCTCGGTCCTGGTGTCGCACCGGGTCTCCACCGTCAGCCAGGCAGACCAGATCGTCGTGCTGCGCGACGGTCGGATCGTGGAACGCGGCCGGCACGACGAACTGCTGGCGTTGGGCGGCGACTACGCCGAGTTGCATCGGCGGCAGACGTTGGAGGAAGAGCTCGAACAGGGATAAGGCGAAGGGATAAGGGATAAGGCGATAGGGAAGAGGGAAAGGGAAGAGGGAA
>CAZJRM010000109.1:0-14446 GCA_964547975.1 uncultured Vicinamibacterales bacterium
GCTCGACGTCGAGAACCACCACAACTTCGCGTGGCGCGAACGGCACGTCCTGCCCGGCGGCCGGGAACGCGACGTCATCGTGCATCGCAAGGGTGCGACGCCCGCCGGCAGGGGCATGCTCGGCGTCATCCCCGGCTCCATGGCGGCGCCGGGCTACGTCGTCCGCGGACGCGGGGCCGCCGAGTCGCTGCAGTCGGCGGCGCACGGGGCGGGACGCCGCATGAGCCGAACCCAGGCGAAGCGCCAGTACAGCTGGGCGGACCTGAACCGCGTGCTGCAGGATCGCGGCGTGAAGTTGCTCTCCGCGGGCCTGGACGAGGTGCCGATGGCCTACAAGGATATCGACGCGGTCATGGCTGCCCAACGAGGCCTCGTGGACATCGTCGCGCGCTTCGACCCGAAGCTCGTCAAGATGGCGCCGGGCGGCGAGCGACCAGAAGACTAGCTCGACTGTTGTCGGCGGGCGTGCTACCGGCGGAGCGCCCGACAGGCCCGCAGACCGACGAGGCCGATTCCCAACAGCATCAGCGTGGCCGGCTCAGGGACCGGTTCCGCGACCGCCTCGGCGAACGCGTCACCCAGGATTGCGTGCGCCGCCGTCGTCGGGTGGACGGAATCCCAGAACACGTAGTTGCCCGGGTCGGCACACACGTCCGCGGCGCCCCCGAGGCTTCCCGTCAGGCACGGGAGCGCCGCTGACGTGAAGCCGTATGCCGCCGGGTTGGCTGAAATCGACGCAAGCAAACCAAAGGTGTCGAACGGCGTGATGTCGATCCCGGAGAGCGCGCCGAGGCCGGCGAGGGCCATGTCGAGACCACCGTTGAACCCCACCGAGAGTGCGCGTAGTCCCGCCTGCTCCATTGAACCGAGCGACAAGCCGTAAGGGGTCAACGCGAGATCCGGCATGTTTGGCACGAGGAATCGCCGCGCACCGTATGCGTACAGCATCCCGATGCCATTCGCGAGGTTGGTGACGGCGTTGGCGGCCGTGGCGGCGCTGGGGTCGATGAAGAAGTCGTTGGGGCCGCCCCAGATGACGAACAGCGTACCGTCGGGGTTGGTCACGGGTCCGCCAGACAGGTAGGCGAGCACCTGGTTGGCGATGCCGGTACCATCGAGCGCCGACTGACCGTAGGCGGCGGCGGCGAAGTTGTCGGTCGTGACTGGGATACCGGTGAACGTGACGGGCCCCGTGGCCGCACCGACGAACGCGTAGTTGCTCCCGCCGGTAGCGGAGGGCGCGAGCGTCACTCCAAGGGCGCCCGCGAGGTACTCGACGGCCACGGGGCCGTTCGACGCCCGGCGCGCGTAGGGCGGAGGTGGAAAGCCCCCGGTGACCAGGTGGGCGTTTCCCTGGTCGGACAGGCTGTCCCCGAATACGACGATTGACGTGATGGGGCCGGCAAGGGCGACAGCGGGTGCCAGGAAGAGAAGAAGGGCGAAGACGAGGCGCCGGGTCGGCATGTCATTCCTCCCGCAAGAGCGCCGAAGGCCGGCGAGGGCCGGTGATCGGCGGACGCTTCGATACGCGGGGGCGAAGAATCTCATGATGCAACGGTCCTGCCCGGGGGACGTGGCGCACGGCCGTGTGATTTCCCTCGCGGCTGCCGCCCGCATCCCTTTCCAGATGGGACAGTTCCGGAAGATCGGGGTTGGCGGGGGGCTTGCCGGTGCCCGGGAGCATGTCGGGGAGGTCGGCGATACCGTTGACATTGGTCGCTTTCGGGGAGGAAAGCGAGGAATCCGGCGTGTACAATCCGGAAGTCGCCCAGGGACCTGCTGCCGATGCCATCACCCGACTTCGACGTCTTTGTGTCGTGCCGAGAGCCCGAAGGGGTTGAGGTGGCGCGCGCGCTCACGGATGGCCTGCGATCACTCGGCTTCCACGTGTACTTCGAAGCCCGCGGGAAGGGCGCAGGCGTCGACGCTCGCCGACAGGCGATGGAGGATGCGCACGACTTCATCCTGGTCGTGACGCCTGGCACATTCGCAGGTGTCGCTTCGCCCGATGACCCCGTCAGGCAGGAACTGGCGGAAGCCCTCCGGCTGAAGCGGGTGGTCGTGCCTGTCTGCCTTCCAGGCGGACGCGTGCCTGACGCGGACGGTCTGCCGGACGAGATCTCGGCCGTCTCGACGCAGCCGATCACGGTGTTCGATCCGGCGCGCGTCAGGACGTCGGTGGCGCTCGTCTCACACAGCCTGTCCAGCGACGCCACCCTCGAGGATCGCCGACTCGAGCGCCGCGCCCTGTTCGTGGCGTGGTTCGTCGGGCTCGTCTTCGCCGGCGTCGTCGCCTACTTCGTCGTGCCACCCGTGTTCCGATTCCTGTTCACTCCGCCGCCCAAGCCCGCGGTGGCGCCGTTCGTCGTGTCGTGGGCCGCGGTGGCTCGCCCGGAAGGGACGGGGCCAATCGTGGACGTCACCGACACCGGCACGGTCTCGGCCCGCGATCGGCTCAAGATCTGGTTCAGCCCGAGTGCCGACGGTTTCGCGTACGTGTTCGCGCGCAACGCCCGCGGCGAGGTGTCCGTGCTGTTCCCGACGCAGGCGCTCCGCGGTGTCGCCAGCGTCAAGGCGGGCCAGGTGTACGAGGCTCCGGCGGCGGACACGTGGTTCGAGCCGGGGGATACCGCCCAGGCGATCGTGATCGTGGCGGGCTACGATGCCCTCGAGAACTTCGAGGAACTGGCCGAGGATCAGGACAACACGGCGCGTGCGTCCGAGCGGCGCGAGCTACTCGACGATACCGTCGCCGGGCTCATCGATGGACGCCACGGCGCCACGCCGCGGACGCCCCGGACACGAACCGGCCATCCCGTGGATCGTCAACTCAGGCCGCCGCCGGCGGCGGCCGAAGTACGCCGCACGCTGGCGGACGGTACCGTCATCGACAAGCCGATGACGCCCCAGCGGGGCATCATCAGCGCGGCCGTCGAGGTGCGGCTCAGCGTTAGGGCGGCCGGGCGGTAGGCGAAGCCGGTCACACCGCGTCGCTTGTCCAGCCGCTCTGCCCGGCCGGCGGGGGAGCGGGGTGTGGCAACGGACGACCGGCCCCCTCGCGCCCGGGCCGTTCTCCAGGCCGGATCAGCCTCAGCGGGAACTCGCCGGGGCGGAGCGTCGGGCGACTCGTCTCGTGCTGCGGCGATCGCAACGCCCCATCCCTGCGGTCGAGCGCGCTGTGCAGGAAGGCTTCCAGCCTCCGGTTCTGGTTGCCCGTCCCGTCGTAGAACATGCTGACGATGGGCAGGTCGATTTCGACCGAGACCTGCTTGAAGATCGCGGCCGTCGTCGCGCCGGGCATGCAGCCGAACGGCGAGCAGTTCACGACCAACGCGGCGCCGTCGTCCTTGAACGCGGCCGCGCGACCGAGGGTCAGCAGCGCTTCGCCGCCGATGTTGACCGGCATCCACTTGCGCGCGGCGGCGACGACCTTCTTGCCGTCGGGCTCGTGACGGTCGGCGAGATACGGACCGGCCGCCGCGTAGAGCCGGTCTTCCTGGTGTTTCATCCAGAGGAAGGTCGGCAAGGTCCGCAACGTCTTCAGGCTGAAGGCCCCGTTCTGGTGCCGCTGGTTGTCGAACGACGAGACGTACAACATCCACTCGCCCATGGGAGACATCCACGCCTCGCCGCCGAACTGCTCGATGCTGCGAATCACGTCTTCGCTGGCGAAGGTGTTGTTGCGGACGTAGATTTCGCCAACGATGCCGACCAGCGGCCGAGGTGTCGTGCGGCAGGTCGGTACGGCCGCGAATCGTTCGACTGCCTGCGCGACGGCGGCTCCGAGGTCCCCACCCGTGCGAACGACGTCGGCCACCATCGGCAGCAGTTCCGCGAGCACCCGGTCGGTCTCCCCGGGATTCACTTCGTAGGGCCGGGTCTTGCACACCGCCTTCAGCATGATGTCGCCCGCGACGAACGCCTGCCAGAGGGTCCGCCGGACCGCGCCATCCAGGCCGAAGTACGCGTTGTAACTCGACGGTGCCAGCAGGGCGACATCGCCGTACCCTTCACGGTCGAGGATCTGGCGGTGGAGGGTCTTGTACTGGCCGAACCGGCACGGCCCCTGCGTCGTCGGCATGAACAGCGCGTGTTCGGCCGGGCGATCCTCCGACGCCATGGCCTGCAGGAACCGTCCGATCGTCAGCGAGGTGGGCAGGCACTCGGACCCGCGCGTGACGCGCCGGCCGATCTCGTACGTCTGCTGGTCTTCGGGCGGGAGCTCGCGCGCCTTGTATCCATGCCGGTGGAACGCCGCGACGGCGAGTGACGTGCCGACCGGATGCATGGGAGGGAGCCACAACGTCCGCGCCTTGAAGTCGTCGGGCTCGGGACGCGGCGCGTGAATTCTTGGCTGCCGCGCCGGGGCGCGGGAGAGCACGTGCGAGAAGGCCTCGATGCGGGTCTGGTAGCCGGTATCGCTGCCGTGCTCGTCGAGTTCGAGGGCCAGGAAGGGGCGTTCGCCCATCACGTCTTCCGCGAACGACAGGAGGAACGAGTCCGGGCCGCAGTTGAAGTTCGTGAGATGGACGGGATCCAGATCCGTGCTCGCCGCGCTTTCCGCGAGGGCACCGAGAATCCGTTTCCCGGAGAGCCAGTAGATGTTGGTGTATTGCGGCAGGCGCTGCGCGACGTCCGTATCCAGCATGTCGAGAGGCAACAGGAGACGCCCCTGATCCGCCAGCTTTCGTGGCAGGTCGAGGTTCAACCCCTTGTCGTAGATGTTGTACGGCCGGCCCGAGAGCACGGTCACCTTCTCTCCGCGCCGCCGGGCTTCGGCCAGGGCCGTCCGTCCTTCGGCACGGCAGCGTTCCTCGAATGCCGCCTGCGCGTCGCGTCCTGCGCGCCAGGCATCGCGAATCCGCCGGCGCGACCGGTTGAGCGGCACTCCCAGCGCATCATCCAGGGCCCTCACGACGTGGGCCTCTTCGTGGCGCAGATCGACGACCGGGCTGAGCAGGCGGTCGATTGGCAGCCCGTTCAACTGGAGGGCGGTCTTCCCGTAAGCCGCGAGGCCCTGCACGTACGGGCAGACGAACGCGCCGGAGGTTCCCGACGAGACGGTCTCGCTCAGGAACTGCGGGACGAACACCCAGTCGATCGCGCGGTCTGCCGCGAGCTTCGCCAGATGTCCGATGGCGACCTTGGCCGGGAAACAGAAGTCCGCGCCCGCCAGGCGTGTTCCCGATTCGCGCACCTCGTCGTCGCTCGGCCCCGAGAGCTTCAACGCGAATCCAAGCGTGTTGAAGAACTTCTGCCACAGCGGCAGGTGCGAGTAGGTCATGAGCGCCTGGGGCAGGCCGATGACCGGCGCATCCGCCGGCACGCTGACGCCGCGACCGCCTTCGCGCCAGAGCCGCTGCCGGAGCCGCACGAGCCTGTCGTTGGGGCTGACCTTGACTTTCGTGTCCTCGGGCTCGCGGCCGCACTGATAACCCCAGGACGGATGGTCGTCCGTGCCTTCGACCGACGCCACCGTGATGGCGCAGTCGTTGTTGCACAGGTCGCAACGTTCCGAACGCAGTTCGACGTGCCGCCTGTCGAGGTCCAGCCCGCGAAACCGTGAGGGCGCGGGATGCTCGATCATCTGCTGGCGCACGAGCAGGGCCACGCCGTAGGCGCCCATCACGTGGCAGTAGGGCGACACGACCACGGGGACGTCCAACACGCGCTCGAACGCGGCGACGAGGGCGGGATTCCGCGCCGTCGCTCCCTGGAAGAAGATGCGCGTCCGGCTGCGCGGCCGGTTGCCGACGACCTTGTTGAGGTAGTTCTTGACTACGGCGACCATCACCGCCGCCAGCGCATCCTCACGGGTGGCGCCGGCCTGCACGAGCCGGCCCACGTCGCTTTCCATGAACACGGTGCAGCGGTCCGAGGCGCGCGGCGGATGCAATCCGAGCACGGCCCGGCCGACGTCCCCGACTTTGTATCCGAGCTTCGTGGCCTGTTCTTCGACGAACGATCCCGTGCCCGCGGCGCACACGTAGTTCATGTTCGCGTGGCGCATGTTGCCATCCACCACGTACATGTACTTGGCGTCCTGCCCGCCGATTTCGAAGATGGTGTCGATGCCGGGGTCCGTCTTCATCGCGCCCGTGACGTGCGCGCTGATCTCGTTGATGACCGCGTCCGCGCCCGCAATGGCGCCGACGATCTTCCTTCCGCTGCCCGTCGTCGCAGCCCCGAGGATGTGGAGGCGGGCGCCGGTGCGGTCGACGAGGGTGGCCAGGGCGCGGAAGAGCTTCCCGGATGCGCCAATCGGATCGCCCGCGGTCTTTCGGTAAATGTCGACGAGCACGCGCTCCTCGTCATCGACCAGCGCGAGCTTGGTGGACGTGGAGCCGATGTCGATGCCCAGGTAGCCGCGGACGTCCTCTCCGGGCGTCCACGCCGTGACCCGTACTTCGTTGCCAGCGTCGTCCGTGTAGCTCTCCGCGACCTCGAACGAGGGATACGTGCTGCGTTCCATGGAGAGGGGCCACGCGTAGCGCTCGATCGGAGAGGCCGTGGCTGCCCGTTGCACGGCGCTGGCCGACAGCGGGCGCGCCAGATGCGGTGCCAGCAGGGCAGCGCCGATGGCGGCCTGCAAGTGGGGCTCGGGCGGGACGACGATGTATTTCGGCGCGGCCTCGGTCAGCCAGCGGATGAACTCCCGGTTCTGCGCGACTCCGCCGATGACCATGGTGCGCCCATCGAGCGGGCGGCCGGAGAGCAGCGTGCCGAGCAGGGTGCGGGTCATGCCCCGGCACAGCCCCGACCACATCGCGGCCTTGGAGCACCCCTCCTGCTGCCGGTGAATCAGGTCGCTTTTGGCGAACACCGCGCAGCGCGTGGCGATGGTCGGAGGCTCCTCGACGTAGGAGAAGTCACCCAGTTGGTCGTACGAGATCCCGAGCCGGGCGGCCTGCTCGTCCAGGAAGGCCCCCGTGCCGGCGGCGCACATCGAGTTGGTCGTGAAGTTCCTGATGCGGTGCTGCTCGTCGAGCTGGATCAGCGTGGCGCTGGCCCCGCCGACGTCCATGACCACGGCCGTCCGGCCCGGTTGCCGCGTCACGGCGGCGACCTGACAGCGCGCCAAGTCGAGGGGCGACAGGCCGAGCGGTTCCCCGACCGCAGCCGCGGCACCGGTGAGCCCGGCGTATTCGACGGCCGCCAGACGGCCGGATGACTCCAGTTCACCAAGCAGACCGGCCAACGCTTCCGCGGGTTCTCCGCGATGGGGCCGGTACCAGTTGGCGAACAGGCGGCCGTCCGCATCGAGAAGGACGGCCTTCAGGTAGACGGCGCCGACATCCAGGCCCAGACGGTCCATTTCCTGCCTCCTGCCAAGCGAGTGCCGCGGCCCTCCCCGTGCCAACGGGGGGGGGTCCGAACGTGGGGCAAATGACAGTGTTCAGAGTATAGATCCGGGCGTCCGAAGTCGTGAAGCCGGGGTGATGGTTCAATGATGATTCGCTGTCGGAGGCGCAATCCGTCCTGGTCCTGATAGAATCCGCTCCACGTTCTGTGGGGCGGCCTCCGGCCGCCTGCGTGTCCGGGTGGGCGCAGGCCTACCATCGAGGAACCCGATGAACACACGTTCGATTGTCCGGTGGGCCCTGGTCGCAGCCCTGGCTGCCGTCGCCAGTCAGTCGGTTGTGGCGCAGCCGAACAAGTACGCTCGCGATCCCAAACAGGCGGTCGACGAGGACTACTCGAAGAAGATCAAGGAATACACGACGGAGCCGCACTTCCTGTCACCGCTGGTCGAATACCTGCCGGCGTCGAAAACCGTGCCGACGCCGAAGGCCATTCTTGGAGACGTCGCCGGGGCGCCGGGCAAGCTGCCGTACACCGCGGAGGTGCACGAGTACATGCGCCTGCTCGAAAAGGCGAGCCCCGGGCGGGTAAAGGTGTTCTCGATCGGGACGTCGGAAGAAGGCCGCGAGATGATCGCGGTCGCCATCGCGTCCGAGGCCGTGATGGCGAAACTCGCCGAGAATCGCGCGCGGCTCGCCAAGCTGGCCGACCCGCGCCTGATCAACCTCGACGATGCCGAAGCGGACCGCCTGGTCGAGGCGAGCGTGCCGGTGTACTACATCGCCGGCGCCCTGCACTCGCCGGAGACGGGGGCCCCGACGTCGCTGATGGAGCTCGCGTATCGCCTCGTGGTGGACGACAGCCCGTACATCAAGGCGATCCGATCGAACGTGATCACCATGATCACCCCGGTCCTCGAAGCCGACGGCCGCGACCGCCAGGTCGATATCTACAAGTGGCACCTCGCGAACCCGGACAAGACGTGGCCGCCCCTGGCGTACTGGGGCAAGTACGTCATGCACGACAACAACCGCGACGCCATGGCGGCGACGCTCGCGCTCACGCGCAACGTCATCAACTTCGTGGTCGAGCAGAAACCCCAGGTGCTGCACGACCTGCACGAGTCGGTGCCGTACCTCTACGACAACACCGTGGGCGACGGTCCGTACAACGCCTGGGTCGACCCCATCCTGACCGACGAGTGGCAACTGCTCGGCTGGCACAATATGGCCGAGTTGGGGAAGTTCGGGATGCCCGGGGCGTTCACCCACGGCACCTTCGACACGTGGTCGCCCGGCTACCTGATGTTCATCGGGGCGATGCACAACGGCATCAGCCGACTCTACGAGACGTTCGGAAACGCCGGCGCCGATACGGTCGAACGCAAGCTGCAGCCGGGTGACTACGCGCGGACGTGGTACAAGCAGAACCCGCCCCTGCCAAAGGCGAAGTGGTCGCAGCGCAACAACAACAACTACACGCAGACGGGGCTGCTGACGGCGCTGTCGTACTTCTCGGGCAATACGAAGCTGTTCCTGAAGAACTTCTACCTGAAGAGCAAACGTTCGATCACGAAGCCGAAGGCCGAGGGGCCGGCGGCGTACGTGCTGCCCGCGGACGACCCGCGCCTCGGACCGCAGGCTGAGATGTTGCGGATCCTCCAGCGGCAGGCCATCGAGATCTCCCGCGCGACGGTGCCGTTCTCGGTGACCATGCCGGCGAAGAAAAACGCGGAGCAGAGCGGGCGCGGCGGGGACCGCCCGGCGGCGAAGCCGGACGCGCCGAAGGAAGAAAAGCCCGCGACGGAGACGAAGGAGTTCCCGGCAGGCAGCTATATCGTTCGCATGGATCAGCCCTACAGCCGCATCGCGGACGCCCTGCTCGATCATCAGTACTGGGCGCCCAACGATCCGCAGAAACGTCCGTACGACGACACCGGGTGGACGTTCGGGGAGCTGTTCAACGTGCAGGTGGTGCGCGTCACCGACCCCAAGGTCCTCGATGCCGCCATGGAGAAGGTGACCGATCCGCGTGCGCCGAGCGCGATTGTCGGGACGGGCGCCATCTATGCGATCAACAACAACGCCGATCCGTGGCTGCTGGCGTTTCGCTACCGGCTCAAGGGCGCGGCCTTCGAGGTCGCGGAAGAACCGTTCGAAGCGGCCGGCAAGAAGTTCGCCCGCGGATCGTTCATCGTGAAGGGGGCCAGCGAAGCGGACGTGAAGACGGCCGCGGCGGAATGCGGCGTGGCGCCGTACGCGCTGGCGACGGCACCGTCCGTGAAGACGCACGCCAGCAGGATCGCACGCATCGGCTACATCCACACGTGGATCGGCACTCAGGACGAGGGCTGGTGGCGGATGGAGTTCGATCGCCTGAAGATCCCGTACGACTACATCAGCACACAGGTCATCGCGAGGGAATCGAATCTGAACTCGAAGTGGGACGTCCTGATCTTCCCGCCAGTGGGGAGAGGCGCCCAGCAGGTCGTGTCCGGGATGCCGATGTGGCGGAATCCGCTGCCGTGGAAGACCACGGAGCTCACGCCGAACATCGGCAAGATCGACTCGACGGATGATATGCGGCCTGGACTGGGTTACGCGGGAGTGACGAACCTCGAGACCTTCGTGCGTAACGGCGGCGTGCTGATCACGGCCGACGACACGACGGTGCTGGCGAATACCTTTGGCCTGACACCGGGATTGTCGGTCCAGCAGCCGACCCGCCTGCGCGCGCCTGGCACCGTGATGCGGGCGAAGATCGTGGACGGGACGAGTCCCATCGCGTACGGCTACGGAGAGGCGTTGTCGATCTACTCCGCGCCTGGCCTGGTGTTCGGCGTGAGCAACATGCTCGGCGGCCGTGGCGGCAGACCCATGGGGGAGGGCGGGAGCGACCGGGCGACGGGGCGCGGCACGGCCGACGATCCGGATACGGTGCAGGGCCGGCCGCCGGTCGTCGTGCCGGAAGAACCGCGCGTCGAACCCTGGCAGGCGGCGCCGGTCACTGACGAACAACTCCGCAACCCGCTGGGCATCATCCCGCCGGCCCAGCGTCCGAGGGTGGTGCTGCGCTACGGCGATGCGCGTGACCTCCTCGTGTCGGGCCTGCTCGAGAACGGCAACGAGATCGCGCAGCGGCCGGCCGTCGTCGACGTCCCGCTGGACAAGGGGCACGTCGTGCTCTTCGCCAACAACCCGATGTGGCGCGGCGAGACGCACGGGACCTACGGCTTCGTGTTCAACACCATCCTGAACTTCGATCAGTTGAACGCCGGCCGAAAGCTCGACGAGAAGTAGAGATCGCGGGGGGCCGGCTTCAGCCGGCTCCCTCGCCGTCCCCTCCGGGATGGGGAGACAACATCCCCCGGATCTTGTCCACGATTTCCCGCAACCCGAACGGTTTCGAGATGAACGCTGAGGCGTGATCGAGACCACCGCGGTCTGCCACGGCGTCCGCCGAGTAGCCCGACATATAGAGGACCTTGACGCCGGGCTCGAACGAGCGGATCCGGGTTGCCAGTTCGCGGCCGTTCAAGCCGGGCATCACCATGTCCGTCACCAGGAGCCGAATCTCGCCCGGGCGGGTTCGTGCGAGCTGGAGGGCCTCTTCCGGTGTGCCCGCCGCCAGCACGGCGTACCCCACCCGGTGGAGCATCGTCGAGACGATGCGGAGGATCGCCGGTTCGTCTTCGACAAGCAGTACGGTGGCTTCACTGACGGCCGGGAGCGGCGCGTGGTGTTCGGCGGGTGTCGGATCGATCGGCCCGTCATACGCGGGCAGGACAATCTGGAAGCTTGACCCCTTCCCACGTTCGCTCCGCACGCTGATGGACCCGCGGTTCTGGGAGACGATGCCGTACACCGTGGCCAGGCCGAGGCCTGTGCCCTGGCCGGCGGGCTTCGTTGTGAAGAACGGCTCGAAAATCTGCGCGACTGTTTCCCTGTCCATCCCGCAACCGGTGTCGGTGACGCTGAGGGCGACGTACTCCCCGGGGAGCATACCGGCGTGGGAGGCGCAGAACGCCGCGTCGAGCGTTGTCGAACTCGTTTCAACGACCATCTGCCCGGTGTCGCGGATGGCATCCCTGGCATTGACGAAGAGGTTTGCCAGAATCTGTTCCACGTGCGACGGGTCGATGCGTACCGGGCGGAGGTTCGCTCCAGGATTCCAGCGGAGGTCGATGTTCTCTCCGATCAGGCGCCGCAGCATCGTGAGCATTCCGTCGACCAGGTCGTTGAGGTCGAGGACCCGAGGCTCGGCGGCCTGCTGCCGGGCGAACGCCAGCAGTTGCCGGGTGAGATTCGAGGCGCGTAACGCGGCGAGACGGATTTCCGCGAGGTTCTCCTCGGCCGTCGGGTGCGGACCGACGTCTCCGCGCACCGGTTCCGTGCAGCTCAAGATGACCTGGAGCATGTTGTTGAAGTCGTGCGCCACGCCGCCGGCCAGCCGTCCGATGGACTCGAGCTTCTGAGCCTGCAGCAGTTGCGCCTGCAGTCGCTCCCGTGCCTCTTCTGCCTGCTGACGTTGGGCGAGCGTCTTCCGCAGTTCGACCGTCTGCTGCTGGACGGACTCGAAGAGTCGCGCGTTCTCAACGGCCAGGGCCGCGAGATTGGCCAGCGTGTAGCAGAGATCGACGTCTGCCGGAGACACCGCCCGTGGCTGACCGATGGACCCGACGATGAGACTTCCGACGGGCTTGGCTCCGGCAACGAGCGGGAGGAAGAGCACCGTCCGCAAATCCCGTTGCCGCATGACCTCGGCCTCGGCAGGGGTCAACTCCACCATCCGTTGGTCAGGCACCAGCGTCGGCTGGTTGGTGTCGAGGGCGCGCCCGACATACGGATGATCCGCGAGCGGCGCGAGGCGGAGGTACTCAGGGAAGTCCGGCGGCAGCGGCGGCGTCGTGGCCCACAAGCGAAGTTGAGGACCGTCGAGCAGGTAAACAGCGGCGGTCTGGAGCCCGGACAGGCGTTCGACACCATCGACAGCCGCTTGGAGCACCGTCCGCAGATCGAGCGTTACCACGAGGCTCTTGCTGATCTCGAGAAGCGCCGCAAGGCCATGACCGTTCGGCATGGGACCCTCCGTCACACCGCAGTGGCTGGCAGTCTAGACCGGACGTGCCGGCAAATCCAGCGTCGACGTCGTCGGAGGAAGGCGGGCGTCCCGGCGCGGCCGGGCTTGACGAGGCGTGTACGATCAGAGGCTCAGAGACCTGAATCCGGGCGGAGGAGGAACGCCGATGCGACGAAGCGCGAGGCATGGGTTGGCCACGATTGTCGGTGTGTTGAGCGTACTGGTATCGGGCGCGAGCGGGCCGGAGGCCAGGCAGGATCGCACGAACTATCCGGACACCATGTTCGCCGGATTGAAGTGGCGCAGCGTCGGTCCGGCGCGGGGCGGGCGGTCGACGGCCGTCGCGGGCTCGGCGCAACGACCCTACGAGTACTACTTCGGCGCGACGGGTGGCGGGCTCTGGAAGACCACCGACGGCGGAACGACCTGGCAGCCAGTCTCCGACAAGGTCTTCGCCTCCTCGTCTGTCGGAGCCGTTGCCGTGGCGGAGTCGAACCCTGATGTCGTCTATGCCGGCATGGGGGAGACGCAGTTGCGCGGCAATATCATCCAGGGCAACGGCGTCTATAAGTCGTCCGACGCAGGCAAGACGTGGACGCATGCCGGGTTGCCGGATTCGATGGCCATTGCCCGAATCCGGATCCACCCGAAGAACGCCGACCTCGTGTACGCAGCCGTGCTCGGGCATCCGTATGCCTCTACGCCGCAGCGCGGCGTCTACCGGTCGAAGGACGGGGCGAAGACGTGGGAACGCGTGTTGTTCCGTGACGAGAAGACCGGTGCGGTCGATCTCTCGATGGACCCGAATGCGCCCGAGACGCTGTATGCGGCCATGTGGGAAGTGTTCAGAACTCCCCACTCGTTGTCGAGCGGCGGGCCGGGCAGCGGGCTCTTCAAGTCGACTGACGGCGGAGCGACCTGGACCGAGTTGACGAAGAATCCCGGCTTGCCGACCGGGCTGTGGGGCAAGGTGGGCATCTCGGTGTCGCCCGTTGACGGCAGGCGCGTCTACGCCATTGTCGAGAACGAAAACGGCGGCGTCTTCGTGTCGGACGATGCGGGTGCGACGTGGAAGATGATAAACGACGAGCGGCGGCTGCGTCAGCGCGCGTTCTACTACACGCGCATCTACGCGGACACGAAGGACCGTGACACCGTCTACGTGCTGAACACCGGGTTCTATCGCTCGACCGACGCCGGGAAGACGTACCGGTCGTTCCGCGTACCGCACGGAGACAATCACGATCTCTGGATTGCGCCGAACGATCCGAAGCGGATGATCAACGCCAATGACGGCGGCGGGAACGTGTCGGTCAACGGTGCCGAAAGCTGGACGGACCAGGACTACCCGACGGCCCAGTTCTACAACGCGTTCGTGACGGCGCACGTGCCCTATCACGTGTGCGGGGCGCAGCAGGACAACAGCACGGCTTGCGTGTCGAGCGCCGGGGACGGAGCGCTCTATGACGTCGGTGGCGGTGAGAGCGGCTACATCGCGCCGGACCCCCGGAACCCTGACATCTTCTACGCGGGCAGCTACGGGGGACACCTGACCCGGTTCGACCGGAAGTCGGGACGGTCGCGGAGTATCAACGTGTGGCCCGACAACCCGATGGGGTACTCGGCCAGGGACATCACCGAACGTTTTCAGTGGACGTTTCCGATCGTGTTCGCGCCGACCGATCCTCGCGTGCTCTACGTCGGCTCGCAACACGTCTGGAAGACGACGGACGAAGGGCAGAGCTGGCAGCGGATCAGCCCCGACCTGACGCGGCACGACCCGGCGACACTTGGGCCGTCGGGCGGGCCGATCACCCTCGATCAGACCGGCGTCGAGACCTACGCGACGGTCTTTTCGATTGCGCCGTCGGCGCTCGACGGCCGGGTGATCTGGACGGGTTCGGACGACGGGTTGGTGCACGTGACGCGTGATGGCGGCAGGAACTGGGAGAACGTGACGCCCAAGGATCTGCCCGAGTTCGCGCGGATCAGCCTCGTTGAAGCCTCACCGCACAAGGCGGGCACGGCGTTCGTGGCAGCCAACCGGTATCAGCGGGCCGATACC
>CAZJRM010000109.1:14456-16892 GCA_964547975.1 uncultured Vicinamibacterales bacterium
GGCTGACACGGTGCCGTACGTGTATCGGACAGACGATTTCGGCACGTCGTGGACGAAGATCGTGGCGGGCATCGGTGCGACGGATTTCGCCCGGACGATCCGCGAGGACAAGAAGAAGGCCGGGCTGCTGTATCTCGGGACCGAGCACGGCATCTACGTGTCGTTCGACAACGGCGGGCGCTGGCAGTCGCTCCGGCTGGACCTGCCCGACACGCCGGTGCACGGCATCGTGTCGACGGACAAGGACCTCGTGATCGGCACGCACGGGCGGTCGTTCTACATCCTCGACAACGCGGCGATCCTCCGGCAGTTCACGCCTGGACTGTCCGGCGAGGCGGTGCATGTGTTCGATCCGCCCGACGTGATGCGGTCGGTCGATCGCGGCGTCTTCGTGGACTACCTGCTGAAGGACGCGGCGGAGAAGGTGACCATCGACATCCTCGACGCGTCGGGCCGGGTGGTGAACTCGTATTCCGGCGAGGCGCCGAAGGAGGGCAGCAAGCCGGCCGCGGCGCCGCCGTCGGATGAGGAGTCCTTCAGGCCGCCGCAGGCCCGCGTGCCGGTCAAGGCCGGCATGAACCGCTTCACGTGGGACATGCGCTACGCCGGCGCGAAGGACTTCCCGGGCATGATCCTGTGGGCGGGAAGCACGCGGGGACCGCTGGCGCCTCCGGGAACGTATCAGGTGCGGCTGACGGCGGCGGGCGTCACGAAGACACAGTCGTTCGTGATCACGCGCAATTCGAACATCGCGGGTGTGACTGACGCCGACCTCGTGGAGCAGTTCACGCTCGCGAGCCAGGTGCGGGACAAGGTGACACTGGCGAACGAGACAGTCGTCCGGATCCGGGCGCTGAAAGACCAGGTCGCCGACCGGATGAAGCAGTGGGCGGCCACGCAGAAGGACCGCAGGCTGTCGAAGGCGGCAATGCTGGGGAATGCCCTGACCGAGAAGCTCACGGCGGTGGAAGGGGAGATCTACCAGTACCGCAATCGCAGCAGCCAGGACCCGCTGAACTACCCGATCAAACTGAACAACAAGCTGGCGGCGTTGCAGGGCGTGGTCGAAGGAGGAGACGGGAAGCCCACTGCGCAGTCGTACACGGTGTTCAAGGAGTTGTCATCGCGCCTCGACGCCGAACTGGCGAAGCTCGATGCGATCTTGAAGAGTGACGTGCCTGTGTTCAACAAGGAGATCGCGAAGAAGAAGCTCGCGCCGGTGAAATAGCGGCCATCGGCTCGCGGCTTTCGGCCCTCGGCCCTGCGTGGGGCAGGGTGTCGTGGAAGTCGTGGGGGCCGGCTTCAGCCGGCCCCTCGCTCGACCTACCGGATTCGCCGGACCGTTACCAGTAGCGACAGGCGGTCGCCCCCGAAGAACTCCCGGCTCGACACCTGCAGGCCGGCGGGTGTGTCCCTCACCCCGGGCCTGCTTCGCGGGGGCACCGAGTGACTCCCGTCCATCGTGCAGGTCCCCAAGGCGAGCGGCAACTCGATGCTGACCGTCTCGCCACCCGGCAGGGTAGCCGTTTCTCCGATGACCACCGTGTTGACGAAGTTCGCCAGACCTGCGACCTCGAGTCCGGTGCCGACGGTCACCTGTCCGAAACCGGCGGCTCCGGCCACGTTCAGGTCGCTCGTGAACGTCCCGACGTGCGCGGTGATGTCCGCCGTCGTGCTTGTCAGCCCGTCAGCGTCAATGGTCAGCGCGCCGTTCTCAAAGTCGATCTTGTTGTCCGCGATGTGGACCAGGTTGTCCCTGTCCTCGGGATCCTCGCCGATCCACGGCTCGCGGGCGAACGTCTCGTGGTACTTGTTTCTAGGGACGCCCATGACTAAGACCTCTCATCCTGCCAGATGCTGACGTTATCGATGTAGAGCGTGCCGACGGCCGCGTCATCCCCGCCCACGCCGTTCTGAACGCCAAAGTACGGCTGCACCTTGCCTGTCGCGCCGGTGGCCTTGGACATGTCGAACGTCGTGGTGGACGCCACGCGGCTGCCGTTGATGTAGAACTTGACCGAGGTCAGGTCCGTGGCGTCGATGCGCAGAACAGCCCACTCATCAGCGACCAGCGTAACGCCGGTGGCCTTGTCATCGTTGTTCGTGGTGGTGTCGTCTGTCTCCACGAACAACGCGCCCGATCCGTCCAGCTTGAACCAGGCGCTTGTCGCGATGGTGTCGAAGTCCGTGGCGCTCGTGGCGCTTGCGACTCCCATTACCATCTCGGCAGTCAGCGTCGGCAGGACGTGCGGCGAGATGCGGCACTGAAAGTGCAGTTTGTTGTCAATCTGAAACTGCAGGTTGTCGTTCTGGTAGATGACTCCCTGCTCTGAATCGTTGTCGTTTGACAGGGTGATCTCAGCGACGCCGTTGGTCGCGTCGTCCACCAGCCCGGGAGCTGCGGCAAGGTTGCTGTTGACGACCTCCCACTTGTCG
>CAZJRM010000110.1:0-16887 GCA_964547975.1 uncultured Vicinamibacterales bacterium
GTCTGCCCGGATGCCGCTACGGCCTCGAGCACCAGCGCGAGGGTTGCCAGGCTGTCGCGGCACGGGTTGAGCGGTCGGACCACGACCCCGCCGTCGCCTTCTCCGCCGATATCGGCGCCGTGTTCGAACATGGACTCCACGAGACTGGCTTCGCCCACGCGGCACCGCACGACGCGCGCGCCGGCCTTCGCGGCTACGTCGTCCACCGCGCGAGTCGCAGCGACATTCACCACCACCGGGCCGGCGTGGCGTTCCAGCCAGTACTGCACCGCCAGCACGACCGGGCCATCGGGGCCGAGGGCGTCGCCGCGTTCGTCAGTCAGCGCGAGGCGGTCACCATCGGCGTCGATCGCGACACCCAGGTCGGCGCCGCTGCTCCGGACGAGTCCGCCAACGTCCGTGACGTCCAGCTCGTCCGGCCGGGCCCACCCGCCCGCGGCGGGGTCCACCGCCGCGACCGCGCACCCGAAGGTCTCGAGCATGTCGACGACGGCCCGGGCGGCGGCGCCGCCCTTGGCGTCCACGGCGACCTTGAGGCGGCCAGCGCGAACCCGCGCGGCATCCGCGCCGGCCGCGATGGCCTGGACGTGGCGGGCGACCGCCGACGCTTCGGACCGCACCTCGGACATCTCGCTCGCCCGGACCCGCGGGAACGAGCCTTGATGGTAGAGGTCGGTGAGCTCCGCGGCCTGGTTGGCGCGAAGCGCCAGGCCCTCCGCCGAGATGAACCGAAGCGCGTTCCATTCGGCCGACCCGTGGCCGCCGCTGATCATGATTCCGCCGAAGGCGCCCGACGTGCGCACATGCAGCATGAGCGACGGCACCGGCACGATGCCGAGGTCGACCGGCGTGCAGCCGACGCTCAGCAGGCCGGCGATCGCGGCCTGCTTCAGCATGTCAGCCGAGGCGCGCGTATCGGTCCCGATAAGGATCGGCCCCGCGCCGCAATAGGTGCCGAACGCCGCGGCGAAACTCGTCACCAGCTGGGGTGTCAGCGACTCGCCGACGACGCCACGAACACCGGAGGGCCCGATCTTGAGCGACAGGGTCTGCGGCATGATCAGTTCCCCTCGTGCCCGAACGTGATGCGCCGTGCGAAGGCGGCCGCGTCTTCCACGAGCGCTTCGGCACGAGCCTGGTCCGGTGCCTCCGCGATGATGCGCAGGAGCGGTTCGGTGGCTGACGCCCGCACGTGCAGCCACGCATCGTCCCAGGTGAGTCGGACGCCGTCGGTGCAGTCGGGCGCGTCTTTCGAATGGCGACGGCGGAAACGCTCGATGACCTTGAAGACCAGGTTCGGCGGGCAGGGCAGTTCGCGTTTCCGCATGAAGAGCTGCGGAAGGCTGGCGGCGAGATCCGCCAGCGTCCGGTCGCTGACCGCGATTTCCTCGAGCACGAGACCGAGCGCGAGCAGGCCGTCGTAGGCGACGCTGTGCGGAAGGACCGCCACGCCGCCGCTGCCTTCTCCCGCGAGGACCGCGCCTTCCGCGAGACCGAGGTCGATGACCTGGCTCTCGCCGACAGGGCCGCGGACGAGGCGCTGGCCGCAGGCGCGGGCGAGGGTCGCCACCATGCCCGAGGTCGAGAAACTCGTGACGACCGGCCCTGGTCGATGGCGCAGCCGCGGGATGGCGGTGAGCGGCAGCGAGTACTCCTCGGACAGCGGGCGACCGTCCGCGGTGACGTAGCCCACGCGGTCTCCGTCCACGTTCAACGCCGCGCCGAGATCCGCTCCGACTGCCCGGGTGAGCGTCGCGATCTGTCGCATGTTCTTCGCGGTTGGGGCCGGCGGATGTGCGAATTCGCCGGTGGGCTCGGCGTTCACCGGCAGCAGTGTGCAGCCCAGCGACTCGAGGAAACGCGAGCCAAGGACGCCGCACGAGCCGTTGGTGAAGTCCACGGCGACGTGCAGGCGGCGCTGTCGGATCGCGTCAGTGTCGAGGAGGCTCGAGACGTGCTGCAGGTAACGATCCTCGATGCCCGGCGCCGGCTCGACGGGCGTGAGGCGATCCCAGGCCGCCAGCGAAAACGACGCGCCGTGGTAGACGTCCAGCAGTTCTTCGTTCTTGGCGGCGTTGAGCAGAGCGCCGTCCGGGCCGAAGAACTTCAGCGCGTTCCACTCGGCGTCGTTGTGACTGCCGGTGACCGCCAGGCCACCGGACGCGCCGAGTTCGCGGATGGCGAACGAGATGAGCGGGCTCGGCGCGACGCCCAGATCGATGACGCGGCAGCCGGTCGACAGCAGCCCCGAGACGACCGCCGCGCGGAACGCCGGACTCGACCGGCGCGTGTCGCGGCCGATGACGACCGCGCCGCCCCCGCACCACGTGCCGAACGCGCACGCGAAATTGACGATGAGCTCGGGCGTGAGGGCGTCCCCCACCACCCCGCGAACCCCGGACGCGCCGATCTTGAGTTCCCGCAGGGCCACGTCAGTTCTCCGCGCGCAGGTCGTCGATGAAACGCTTCAGGACGTCCGCGCGTTCGCGGAATCGCCGGAAGAGCGTGAGCTGGACCATGCCCCGCGTCCGGTTCAGGTCGAGCGGGTCGGCCGGGCCGAGCTTGAAGTAGCTGTCGCCCCGCAGGTAGTCGGTCAGGAACCGCATGCCCAGCTCGAGCGCGATAATCTGCGCCGCTTCGACCATCAGGCCGACCTCGGTGTCGGTCACCTCGCGCGCCGTCTTCAGGAAGCCGTGTGCCACGGCGCGGAACACGTCTTCGTCCACCTGCACCTGCGCGAGATCGCGGGCCTTTTCGCCGGCCACGTTGGCGAGCGAGCGCACCATGTCACCCCAGTCGGCCAGCCACGTGTGCGGCATGATCGTGTCGAGATCGACCAGCGCCTTCACGCGCCCCGTGCGGCTCGAGAACAGGAAGTTGTCGAGTTTCGTATCGCCGTGGATCGCGAGGCGCCGGATGCGGCCCGACTCCATGCCTTCGAGGAGCGTCATGGCGAACGGCTCCTCGGCCTTCAGCAGGTCGACGTACGGCCGCACCTCCGGGTCGTCATTCCTGCGGCGGTACTCGGCCTCGGGCAGGTGCACGAGGAAGTGCTCCTGCGTACTCTGACGCACCGTCGCATCTGCCGGCAGGAACGCCGCCGCATCTTCGGGTGTGCGGAATCCCGCGAGGACCGAGCGCAGCTGGTTGTAGTAGAGCCGCGTGTCGCGATAGCCGGGCAGCGGGCTCTCCAGGCCGTCCGTGCGCATGTGGCACGTGAAGTCGCTGTACATCGCGAGGCCGCGCCCGGCTTCGCTGGCGATCCGCAGCCGCTCGGCCGGATCCGCGATCTCGCCGAGGCTCTTGTAGGTGCGGGCCTCGGGGATCTTCACCATCAGTCGCCAGCAGCTGTAGCCGCGGTGATTGTCGATGTCGAGATAGCGCTGGCCGTCGCTCGTGTCCACGAGCGAGATCGCCTCCCACTCGTCGCCGGGCTCCAGCCGGCCGGCGGCGATCGACGCCTGCTGGGCGTCGATGGACGCGATCATCGACCGCATCACCGACCGCGGGCGTGTGAAGACGCGGTCGTTGATGCGCTGCAGCAGGTACTCCCGTGGGGCAGCCGGACCCGCCGACACGATGAACGTGAACTGGTTGATGTTGCCCTTGTCGGGAAAATCGATGACTTCGACCGGGCGCGGCAGGCGGAATCGCGACGCCAGCCGACTCGCCAGGGCGAGGGGATGTTCTTCGTTGAGCGTCACGGCGCGGGTGATCCGCCTGGGCGTCCGCCCGCCGTTCCTGCCGGAATCGACTCGGTCGTTCATCGGTGCTGGCGGCCCTCCGGCGGCCGGCGTCCAGTGTAGCCGAGAACTCCGGGGTGTCAGCGCGACTTCGTTGCCATTCCGGGGGCGAGACGGGATAATCCGCCTGTGATGACCACCTGCCGCCGCGCCGCCGTTGCGTTCGTCCTGCTGCCCCTCCTCGTGTTCGCGATCCCCGCGAGCACCTCCGCTCAGGCGCTCGCCGTGTCGCCGGCCCCGGCCAAGACCGCGCTCGATCGGTACGTCGCCGCGCCCGACCCGGCCTACACGTACGCGCTGGCAGGTACGATCCCCGGCGACGGGTACACCGCGTACGTCTTCGACATGACATCGCAGACCTGGCGCTCGCCGAACGAAGTCGATCGGACGGTGTGGCGGCACTGGCTCACGATCATCGCGCCTGCGACGGTCGAGCACCACAAGGCGTTCCTGTACATCACCGCGGGTGCCAACACCAATCCGGCCCCGCGCGTCGTGGACGAGAATCTCGCGCGCATCGCGACACGTACGCATTCGATCGTCGCCGAACTGCGCATGGTACCCAATCAGCCGCTCGTCTTCTCCGACGACAAGGTCTCGCGCAGCGAAGACGCGATCATCGCCTACACGTGGGAGAAGTACCTCCGCGGCGGCGACGACCAGTGGCCGCTCCGCCTCCCGATGACGAAGGCGGCCGTCCGCGCCATGGACACCGTGGCGACGGTCTGCAAAGAACGCGGGCTCGTGCTCGATGGCTTCGTCGTCTCGGGCGCGTCGAAACGCGGCTGGACCGCCTGGAGCACGGCTGCCGTGGACCCACGCGTGGTCGGCGTGGTGCCCATCGTCATCGACCTGCTGAACATCGTGCCGTCGTTCAAGCACCACTTCGCGACGTACGGCTACTACGCCCCGGCCGTCGCCGACTACGAGGATGCGGGCATCATGGGCCAGCAGGACTCGCCGCGCTACAAAGCCCTGATGGCGATCGAGGAACCCTGGGAGTACCGCGATCGGCTGACGATGCCGAAGTTCATGGTGAACGCGGCAGGCGACCAGTTCTTCCTGCCGGACTCGTGGCAGTTCTACTACCGTGAGCTGAAGGGCGCGAAACAGCTTCGATACGTGCCGAACGCCGATCACTCGCTGCGCGGGAGCGACGCGTGGACGTCGGTGCTCGCCTGGTACCACGCGTTCCTGAATGCGAGGCCGATGCCCGCGTTCGACTGGCGGATCGCGCCCGACGGCGCCATTCACGTGTCGACCGGCGAGACGCCGACCGAGGTCACGCTCTGGCAGATCACGAATCCCGGCGCGCGGGACTTCCGGCTGAGTTCGATCGGGGCGAAGTGGAAAGGCGCGCCGCTCGCGCCGGTGCGCGCAGGCGAATACGTCGCCCGCGTCGCGAGACCCGCGCGCGGCTACACCGCGTTCATGGTGCAGGTGAAGTTCCCCAGCGGCCTCGCCGAGGCGCCGTTCACCTTCACGACCGGCGTGAAGGTGATTCCGGACGTCGAGCCGTTCAAGGGCGGGACAGGGAAGTAACCGCGAGGTCCGCGGCTACTTCTTCCCTTTCTCGAGCGCGCCGCGCAGCTTGTCGGCCAGCGATCCGCCAAACGCACCGGCGGCCGGCGATTCCGAGCGCGCGGAGTATTCGCGCAGCTCTTCGGCGCCCTGCTCGTCGATGACCGCCTTGCGGCTCAGGCGAATGCGCCGCGCCGGTTCGTCCACCTCGAGCACGATGACTTCCACGTCGGACCCGACGGGGAACGCCTTCGTGACGTCCGCTTCTTTCTCGAGGCCCGTCTCGGCCATCGGGATGAGACCCGTGCGGCCGGCGCCCAGGAACACGAAGACGCCGAAACGTTCGTGGCGTTCGACCTTCCCCGTGACCTTCATGCCAGCCCTGAACTCGCGTTTCGCAAGGACCTCGCCTTCGCGGGCCGATCCCTCCGGCACCTGCGCCACGCCGATCCGTTTCTTGTCGGGCTCGATGCTGAGGATCTCGAAGGCGCCGGTCGTACCGGTCGCAATCGACTTGGACCAGCCGCCCGGCTTGCCTGTCGGCGCGAACGTTGACGCGTGCGCGAGCGCTTCGACGCCGGGCTCGATCTCGACGAACGCTCCGAACTCCGCGATGCGCGTGTAACGGCCGGCCACGACCTGGCCCACCCCGTACTTCACGGGCACGGTCGTCCACGGGTCGTCGGCGAGCTGTTTGAGCCCGAGCGCAATCTTCTGGGTCGCCGGATCCACTCGCAGCACCTTGACCGTGAGTTCCTGGCCCGGCGTGACGAACTGCGCGGCGTCAGACACTCTCGCCCAGCTCATTTCCGAGACGTGCAGCAGGCCCTGGATGCCGGCGCCGAGTTCCACGAACGCGCCGAAGCTCGGGACCGACGCCACGCGGCCGGTCAGCACCGCGCCAGGTACGATCCGCTCGCGCAGCTCGGCCTGGGCCGCGGCCTGCTCTTCTTCGAGCAGCGCCCGCCGCGAGACGATCAGGTTCCGCCCCTCTTCTTTGAACTCGATGATGCGGAACGTGTAGACGTGGCCTTCGTGATCCGCCGGCGTTGTGTTGCGCGCCGTGTCGATCTGCGAGAACGGGCAGAACGCGCGCTGCTTGGCGATGGTGACTTCGTAGCCCCCCTTCACCGCGCGCTCGACGCGACCTTCGACGGGCAGCCCGGCGCGATACGCGTCTTCGAGCTGCCGCACGGTTGCGGCGCCGCGCGCCAGCTTGCGCGAGAGCGTCAGGCCGCCTTCGGTCGAGACAACCGTCGCCTGGATCTTCTCGCCAACCGCGATCTCGACCACGCCATCGTCGTTCTTGAGCTCGTCGATGTCGATGACGGCTTCACCCTTGCCGCCGACGTTCACGAACGCCACTTCCGCGCCAATGGCGACGATGGTGCCTTCGATGGTGTCGCCCTTGTCGACACGGGCGGCCTTCTCGGACGCTTCGAACAGCGCCGCAAAATCTTCGTCTTCTGGCTCGGTCACGGTAGCTCCTCAGGTTGGCCCGAACGTGCGGGGGACGATCAGGGGTGATCTGATTATAGCGGCAGGCGCAGCTCGACCTGGAGGCCGCCGTCCGGACGGTTGGCCGCCTCGACCGAGCCGCCGTGCGCCTCGACCGCGCGCCGCGAGATGGCCAGCCCCAGGCCGAACCCCCGTGACGGCCGGCCGCTCGCACCCCGATAGAACGGCTCGAAGATGGTCCGGAGCTCCTCCGCCGGCACGCCGGGGCCCCGATCCGCGACACGGACGATGAACTGGCGGGCGGCCTGGTCGGCTTCCGCGCGCACGTCGACGGCGGTGCCGGGCGCGGTGTACTTCACGGCGTTGCGAATCACGTTCTCCACGGCGCGGTGCAACAGCTCGGCGCGGACCGACGCCACCGCCTCGCCGGCCGACGAAAACCGGACGGCCCGGTCGGCGGCCTCGGCTTCGAACCGCGCGTCCTCGACGATGGCGGCGACGAGGTCCATGAGGTCGACCCGGTCGAGGGGGGCCTGCGTGGCGTCCCCGGCCAGCGCCTCGAGCCGCGACAGCGTCAGCAGCTGCTCCACGAGCGCGTCCACGCGCTGCGCCTCGAGCTCGATGCGCTCGAGCGAGCTGTCGAACTTCTGCGGGTTCTGGCGCGCGAGGCCGATGGCGGCCTGGAGCCTCGCCAGCGGCGACCGCAGCTCGTGAGAGACGTCGTGCAGGAGCGAGCGCTGCGCGGTGATGAGCGCCTGCAGCCGGTCGGCCATGCCGTCGAAATCCCGCGCGAGGTCGGCGACTTCACCGTCTTCGCGACCCATCGTGCCCGAGACCCGCGTCTCGAGCCGGCCCCGCGCGAGTGCGTCGAAGGCTCCGCGCAGCACGCGCACCGGTCGGCCGACGTACCACGACAGCAGGACGCCGAAGATCAGGCTGGCCGCGATCCCGCTCGCCAGCGGAAGCCAGGGCGACGGCGGACGCCCCGACCTGAAGACGATTCGGCGGACGGTGCCGGTCTGACCGGTGGGGATGAAGATCAGGTAACCTCGGCCGTCCGCGGCCTCGACGCGGCGGGCGCGTTCCGGCATCGCGCCGCCCTGCGCGATCTGGCGGGCGCGGGCCAGCGCGTCCGGTGGGACGGGCCTGCCCAGGAGTTCGTGGCCCTCGTCATCCACGGCCAGCGGCGGCGGCCCGTCGTGCGAGCCCCAGTCCGCCATCAGGGCCTTCAGGGCGTCCGGCCCGGCGTGGCGGACGGTGGCGGCCGCCGATCCCACGATGAAGGCGGCCCTCGGGCCGGCCTCGAGGACCGGGTCCTGGTCCTCGCCCGCCAACTGGATGATCCACGCCGCGGTGCCGACGCCCACGACCGAGATGAGCATCGCGGCCCAGTAGGCGAAGAGGAACTTCCAGAAGAGGCGTCCCATCCCGCTCACTCCCTGACGAACAGGTATCCCTGCCCGCGGATCGTCTGGATGTACGAACGCCCGTCGGCCAGCGTGCCGACCTTCTGGCGCAGGCTGCTGACGTGGACGTCGATGCTGCGGTCGAAACGGGCGAGCGGCCGGCCGAGCCCGGCTTCCGACAGTTCGTCCTTGCTCACCACCCGGCCGGCGTTCTGGGCCAGCACGGCCAGCAGGTTGAACTCCGTGCTCGTCAGGTCGAGCGGGTGCCCGCTCCACTCGGCCCGGCGCCGCTCGGGCCACATGGCCAGCGGTCCCGACTGGATGTGCCCCGCCTGGCCGGTTGGTGCCCCGACGTCCGCCCGCCGCAGGATGGCGCGCAGGCGGGCCACGAGTTCACGAGGCGTGCACGGTTTCGGAACGTAGTCGTCGGCGCCGAGTTCAAGCCCGACGATGCGGTCCACGTCGTCACCGCGCGCCGTGAGCATCAGCACGGGCACGCGGCTGCGCGCCCGGATTCGGCGCAGTACCTCCACGCCGTTGAGGCGGGGCAGCATCACGTCGAGCACGACGATGGCGTGCCGGCCCGAGACCGCTTCGTCCACGCCGGACTCGCCGTCGTGGACTGCGGACGTCTCGAACCCCTCCTGCTCCAGGTACTCCTGCAGCAGGGCCGTGAGTTCCACGTCGTCGTCGATGAGCAGGACTCGTGCCATGGTCGATGCCGGTCGAAGGCCATGATACGCCCGGCCGGCGGCCCCGACCCGGCCCTTTACCTTTCTTTGCAGAACTTTGCGCGGCCCGAACCTCTTCTAACGGGCGCCCTCCGTATCGTGAGAGTGACGGAGGACGAACGGTATGCGTCACATGGGAAGGGCAACGGGGCTGCTGGTGATTCCGGCGATGGCCGCGACCCTGGCGGGATGTGCGGCCACGGTCACGTCGAGGGCGACACCGGCGGCCGCCTCGACGGCGGCCTGGAGCCACGCGTCGAAGACGGACCGCGTCGGCGTCGGGACTGCGGCACCTGACCTGTCGGCCTGGTGGTCGCAGTTCAACGACGCGACGTTGTCGGGCCTGGTCACCGACGCGCTGAAGGCCAATCCGGACCTGCGCGTGGCGCAGACGCGCCTGCGCGAGGCCCGGGCGCGGCGCGCGCTGGCGGGCCAGGCCCTCCAGCCGTCGGTGGACGGCTCGGCGTCCGGCAGCACGAGCGGCACGACGAGCGGCACCGGCGGATCGCGGACGGGCTCGAGTGTGAGCCTCGATGCGAGCTGGGAACCCGACTTCTTCGGCAGCAACCGGCTCGGCATCCAGGCCTCGCAGGCGGACCTCGAGGCGACCACGGCCGACCTGCAGTCCACGCAGGTCTCGCTGGTCGCCGAACTCGCGCTCGGCTACGTGGACCTCCGCACCTACCAGGCCCGGCTCGCGATCGCCAAGGACAACCTGGCCCGGCAGGCCGAAACGCTCCAATTGACCACGTGGCGCGCGCAGGCGGGCCTGGCGTCCGACCTAGACGTCGAACAGTCGCGGGCGAACGTCGAACAGACGAAGGCGCAGATCCCGACGCTCGAGACCGGTATCGCGCAGGCCAAGAACCGGCTGGCCATCCTGACCGGCCGGACGCCGGGCGCGCTCGAGGCGCTGCTCGACCAGCCGGCAGCGATCCCGGCGGCGCCGGCGCGCGTGGTCGTCGGCATTCCCGCGGACACGCTGCGGCAGCGGCCCGACGTGCGTGCCGCCGAACGCCGGCTGACGGCGGAATCGGCGCGACTGGGCGTCGCCAACGCGTCGAAGTACCCGAGCATCCGGCTGAGCGGATCGCTGGGCGGGTCGCCCTACTCGTCCACCGGCGTGTCGCTCGCGGACAGCCTCACGGGGTCGCTGCTGGCCGGCCTGACGGCGCCGATCTTCAACCGCGCGAAGATCCGCGAGCAGATCGAGATTCAGGGCGCCGTCGAAGAACGGGCGCTGCTGAACTACGAGTCGGCGATCCTCGCGGCCCTCGAGGACGTCGAGAACGCCCTCGTCTCGCTCGCGAACGTCGAACGCCGCGCCGCGGCGCTGACCGCCGGCGTGACGGCGTCGCGCAACGCCGCCGACCTCGCGCGGAACCGTTACGCCGCCGGCCTGACCAGTTACCAGACCGTGCTCGATACCGAGCGGACCGTCCTGTCCGCCGAAGACAGCCTGAAGACGACGGAAGCCGAACGGACCTCGTCCGTGATCCGGCTCTACAAGGCGCTGGGCGGAGGCTGGAACGCCGATCCCGGCAGCGCGGCGGGCACCGACCCGCGGAGGAAGACGTCATGACCACCGCACCTGTCACTCGAGATCAGACCCTGGCCAGGATTGGCGCGGGAGGGTCGAAACGGCCGCGCCGGCGATGGCTGCTGGCCCTGGCGGCCCTGGTCGTCCTCGCGGCGGCCGGCGGATTCCTGAAGTCGCGATCCGCCGCCGCGACCAGCGTCGAAGAGTACGTCACGGAAGACGTCACCACCGGCACGTTGACCGTCAAGGTGTCCGCGACGGGCAACCTGCAGCCGACCAACGAAGTCGACGTGGGCAGCGAGGTGTCGGGCCTGGTCGAGAAGGTCTACGTGGACGACAACGACCGCGTGACTGCCGGGCAGGTGCTCGCGCGCCTCGACGTCTCGAAACTCGAGGACCAGCGTGTGAACGCGAAGGCGGCGCTGGCGGCGGCCGAAGCCAGGGTCCAGCAGGCCGCGGCCTCGGTCAAGGAAGCGAAGGCCAATCTCGCCCGCCTGCGCCAGGTGCAGGAGTTGTCGGGCGGCAAGGTGCCGTCGAAGGCCGAGATGGAAACCGCCGAGGCGTCAACCGCGCGCGCCGAGGCCGATGAAGCCAGCGCGAAGTCGGCCGTCGAGCAGGCACGCGCGTCGCTCAACTCCGCGGAGATCAACCTGTCGAAGGCCTCCATCCGTTCGCCCATCGACGGCGTGGTGCTGTCGAGGCAGATCGAACCCGGGCAGACGGTGGCCGCCTCGTTCCAGGCGCCCACGTTGTTCACGCTGGCCGAAGATCTCGCGGCGATGGAACTCGAAGTGGACGTGGACGAAGCGGATGTGGGCCAGGTGAAGGACGGGCAGGCGGCGACGTTCACGGTGGATGCCTACGCGAACCGCCAGTATCCGGCACGTATTCGACGCGTAGGCTACGGCTCGCAGACGAAGGACGGCGTCGTGTTCTACAAGGCCGTCCTCAGCGTCAATAATACCGACCTGACGCTCCGGCCCGGCATGACGGCGTCTGCGTCCATCGTGACGCTGGAGCGGCCGGGCGTCCTGCTCGTGCCCAACGCCGCTCTGCGCTTCGCACCGACGGCCGCGAACGCGGCGGCGCCGGGCGGCGGCATCGTGTCGAGCCTGCTGCCGCGGCCCCCGGGCATGGGGCAGAAGCCCGCCGCGGTGGCGACGCCGAAGGAAGGTGCCGGCCAGGTGTGGGTGCTTCGCAATGGCCAGCCTGAGGCGGTTGCCGTCACGGTTGGCCACACCGACGGTCGCGTGACCGAAGTCTCGGGCCCCGACGTGAAGGCCGGGCTGAAGGTGATCGTCGAAACCGCGGGAGCACAACAATGAACCCCGACGTCGTGACTGACGCCTCGTCGCCACCGCTGCTCGAACTGCGCGGCGTGACGAAGGTCTACGGCCAGGGCCAGGCGGCGTTCCCCGCGCTTCGAGGCATCGACCTGACGATCCACGAAGGCGAGATGGTTGCCATCATGGGGCCGAGCGGATCGGGGAAGTCCACGGTGATGAACATCCTCGGATGTCTGGATGTGCCGACGGACGGGAACTACCTGTACCGCGGGATTCACGTGGAGCAGCTCGATCGGAGGGAGCGGGCGCTGCTCCGGCGGCACTACCTGGGCTTCGTGTTCCAGGGCTTCAACCTGCTGGCCCGGACATCGGCGATCGAGAACGTCGAGTTGCCGCTGCTCTATCGAGGGGAACCCCGGCAGGTGCGGCACGACGCGGCGCGGGCGGCACTGAACGCCGTCGGCCTCACGGGATGGGAGTCGCACACGCCGTCCGAACTCTCGGGTGGCCAGCAGCAGCGCGTGGCCATCGCTCGCGCCCTGGTGAGTCATCCGCAACTGCTGCTCGCCGACGAGCCGACGGGCAATCTCGACACGCAGCGGAGCCGCGAGATCATGGAACTGCTCTGCACGCTGAATCGCGACCAGGGCATCACCGTGCTCCTGGTCACGCACGAGGCGGAGATGGCCGCCTACGCGAAACGGGTCGTGCACTTCGTGGACGGCCTCGTGGATTCGGACCACCGGAACGGGAAGGTGCCGTCATGATCTGGAACAGCCTGCTCCTGGCCGTGCGCGCGATCCGCCGCAACGTGCTGCGCTCGTTCCTGACGATCCTCGGCGTGGTGATCGGCGTCAGCGCCGTCATCATCATGATGACGCTCGGCGACGGCGCCACACAGTCGGTGAAAGACCAGATCTCGGCGCTGGGCAACAACCTGCTGCAGATTCGCCCCGGTCAGCGCCTCGGTCCCGGCCGGGACGCCGCCCGGGCTCCGAACTTCAAACTGCAGGACGCCGAGGCGATCCTCAGCCAGGTTGGCACCGTGGCCGGCATCGCGCCCACGGCAGGTGGCAGCGCCACCGTGGTCTACCAGGCCGAGAACTGGTCCACCAGCATCACGGGGGCGACGGCGACGTACTTCACCACCGGCAACTGGTCGCTCGCCTCCGGACGGTTCTTCAGCGACGCCGAGGAGCGTTCGGGCAAGGCCGTGTGCGTGATTGGCCAGACCGTGCGCAAGGAACTCTTCGGCACGAAGAACCCCGTCGGGTCGGAGATTCGCGTGAAGCGCTTCGGCTGCGAGGTCGTCGGCCTGCTGAAGGCCAAAGGCGGCGGGTTCGGTCCCGACCCCGACGACATGATTGTGATGCCGCTGCGCACGGTGCAGCGTCGCGTGACGGGCGATGACGACGTGACGGCGATGCAGGTCGCCGTGAAACCCGGCGCGTCGGTCGAACGCACCACGGCCGCGTTGACGGCGCTTCTCCGCGAGCGCCGCAATCTGGCCGAGAACGAAGAGAACAACTTCTCGATCTTCGACACGAAGCAGATCGCTGACACGTTGTCCGGCACGATTCGCGTGATGACGATGCTCCTGGGCGCGGTGGCGGCCATCAGCCTCCTGGTGGGAGGCATCGGCATCATGAACATCATGCTGGTGTCGGTGACCGAGCGGACGCGCGAGATTGGCGTGCGCCTGGCGATTGGTGCCCTCGAGCACGAAGTGCTGCTGCAGTTCCTGATCGAAGCCGTGGCGCTGGCGTCGTTCGGCGGGCTGATCGGCCTCGTGGTGGCCAACGTCGTGTCGGTCGCCGCGGCGAAGCTGATTCAGGTGCCGTTCATCTTCAACCTGCAGATCAACGTCGTCTCGTTCGCGTTTTCGGCGCTCATCGGCGTGGTGTTCGGGTACTTCCCGGCGCGCCGGGCGGCGCAGCTCGATCCGATCGACGCGCTGAGATACGAATAGGATGGCTGGAACGGGTGCGAGGGCTGGCTTCAGCCAGCCCTCGCGCAGGACTGCCAACCCCGCAGGGCTCTTGCCCTGCGGGAAGTGACAGGGCTGAATCCCTGTCCCACACCAGCCGGAGGCTCAGACCTCTCCCCCCCCAGGTCTGGTCTCAGTGCCTGCTGAGCGACGGCCCGGACGTGAGGGATTCCGCGCGGCTGAACCGCGGCCAGTTGAAGCCGTAGAACGCCACGAACGCGAAACACACCAGCGGTACGACGAACGCCCGCGACATGCCGTACTGATCGCCCACGGCGCCCATCAGTTTCGGCAGGATCGCCCCGCCCATGATCGCCATGACGATGAACGCCGACGCCTTCTTTGCGCGCATACCGAGGCCGTGGATGCCCAGCGCGAAGATCGTCGGGAACATGATCGACATGAAGAAGTAGCTCAGGAAGACCGCCGCCACCGAGATCCAGCCGATCTTCAGGAACACGATCCCGCAGACGATCACGTTCATGAGGCCGTAGACGCCGAGCACGCGGTGGGCGGCGAACTTCTTCAGGATGAGCGCGCCGCTGAACCGTCCGGCCAGGAAACACACGAAGCCCAGCGAGGCGAGCGTGGCCGCGCCGGCGTCACTGATCCGCCACGCGCCGCCGGTGCCGGGTTCGGTCAGGCTGCGTACCAGCCACGAGTCCCACGTGGACGGGATCGCCGGCACCTGCGACGTCATGTAGTTGATGAAGAAGCTGAAGATGCCCGCCTGCGCCGCCACGTAGAGGAACTGGGCGACGACCGCGAACACGAAATGCGGGTGCGACCAGATCGACTGCGTCGAGCCGTCGCCGTTGTCGAGATGGTAGTCGTCCTCCATCTTGATGTCGGGCACCGGCGAGACGTAGAAGACCAGCGCGAGCACGATGACCACGACGGCCACCGCCGCGTACGGGATCCACAGGGTCTCGGCGCCGGTCTTTTCGCCGGCGGCGTTCGTCGAATAGAAGAAGAGGCGCCCGGCAATCGGGCCGAAGATCCAGCCGATGCCGTTGCACGACTGCGCCAGGTTGATACGCGTCGCTGCGTACTGCTGCGGCCCGAGTACCGTCGTGTACGGATTCGCGATCGTTTCGAGGAACGTCAGGCCCGCTGCGATCACGCACACGCCGAGCAGGAACGCCCAGAACTGGGAGATCTGCGTCGCGGGGATGAACCAGAACCCGCCCACGGCCACCATCAGCAGGCCGGCGATGATGCCGCCCTTGTAACCCAGGCGCATGGCGAGCCACCCGGCCGGCAGCGCCATCAGGAAGTACCCGAGGTAGTGGGCGAACTGCACCCAGGCCGACTGCGCCAGCGTCAGGTGCAGTTCGTCCTGGAAGTGTTTGTCCATCACGTCGATCATGCCGTTGCAGAACCCCCACAGGAGGAACAGCGACGACACGAGGATGAACGTGAACAGGTGGTTGCGCCCGTCCGTCGTCGTGAACATGCCGGGCGTGGCCGCGGCGCGGGTCTCGGTGGTCATGGGCCGGCCTCGGCTACTTCTTCGCGAGCAGCAGTTTCGCGGCGTTCTCGCCGCCGTTCGCCAGGTAGAGCAGCGGCGTCGGCCGATCGACGCCCTCGATGAACCGCGGTCGCGCGGCCCAGTCGTTCACCGACAAGACGTTGTTCAGGTCCATCCAGTATTCGAGCCGCGCCGGGCCGAGGCCCTGGATCATGTGGAAGTGGTTGGCCGGCGGGTAGTGCTTGTATTCGTACATCGTCGCGTACTTCGGGACGACGAAGGTGTGCGGCCATTCGGCGGTGGTCGTCTGGCACAGCGCGGTCGCCATTGGCTCCGGCACGTCGGCCGTCGCCGCTTCGTCCCAGCTCATGCTGAACATGCCCGAGAGCGAGCTGTACATCAGGCGGCCGGCGATGCCGGTGAGGCCGCCCGGCGACACGTAGTGCACGGAGTTCCCCATGCCGGGGAAGTAGTTCGGATCGGCCAGCGGCATGCTGACCTTCGCCATGATCTCGGCGACGCTGGCGCCGGGCTTCGCCGCCCAGTCGAACGAGGCGCTGCCCGAATTGTCTCCGTCCACGAGGCCCTTGATCACCCAGTCGGCGCCGGAGGGCAGCGCGAAGCCAATCTTCGCGGCGAGCGCCTGCAGTTCCCACGGCTCCCACACCTTGCGGAAGTCCATGAACAGCGGTGGATGACCGCCTGTCAGCGCCGAGAAGAACACCATCGTCAGCAGCGCCTGGACGTCCGCTTCGGTCGCGAACGGCAACGGCTTCTTCGGTCCGTTGTGGTCGAACGACGAGTTGAAGAACGACTCCATCGCGTCCGCGACCGGCAGCGGGATGCCGCGTTTGTCCGAGCCCCATTCGAGCTGGCTCATGAAGCCGCCGCCGACGGCGTCGAGGTCCTTGAGCAGGTCTCGGGCGATGAGATACAGCGCGAGGCTCTGGTCGAATCGGGCCGAATCGACCTCGTCGCGCAGTTCGAGGCGCGAGCCGAGGTGGCCGTCCACGAACGCACGCAGTGCCTTCAACTCGTCGGCCTTGTAGGCCTTCTTGTTGAGCATGTCGGCGAGCAGCTTCATATCGAGCCGCGTGACTTCCATGCCGAACTGCCTGCGCGTGGGGATGACGTGGGCGAGGGCCGTCTCCATGCCCATCGAGTCGTGACCGAAGACCACCACGCGGCGGCCCTTGAGCGCCTGGGTGGTGATGGCGGCGGCGGCCCAGTCCACGAGGGCGTCGGCGGTGCCGGCGGTCATGGCGGGGTGTGCACCCGTGTCCGGCCAGGTGCCGACGTTCAGGTGCGTCAGGCGGCCGTACTGCATGATGGCGCCGTTGACCGCGTGCGCGAACACGACGCCCGGTTTCGGGCCGCTGTTGCCGCACGTGAAGTTGATGGGCGCATCGTCCGGGAACTGCGAGAGCAGCGAAATGACGCTCAGTTGCGGGAAGGCCCACGTGTCGGGGGCGCAGACGAGCACCTTCACGCCGGCGTCCTGGAACTGCTTCGCCACCAGGTCGGCCTGCGGTTCACCGTCCACCAGGGTCGGCGCCCACACGACGCGAGCGGGGGACCCGTCAGGCAGCTTCACGCGGTCGGCCAGCACGCCCGCGACCATCTCGCAGATGTTCCGGCACCGTTGCCGACTCTCCGTGTCGATGCGGGGATCGCCTGCCACGAACACGCCGATCGCCGGGGTGTTCCGTTCGTACGCCGTGCTCTCCGACAACGCCACTGCCTT
>CAZJRM010000111.1:0-16829 GCA_964547975.1 uncultured Vicinamibacterales bacterium
CCGAGCGCCGCCTCGAGGCGGGCCAGGTACTCGTCGCGCGGAATCTCCACGGCGCCGAACGTTTCGAGAAACGGCGTGGACCACTGCGTATCGAGCAGGAGGAAGCCGCACGCCTGCAGATGCGCGACGAGCGACGCCAGCGCCACCTTCGACGCATCCGTCACCCGGTGGAACATCGACTCGCCGAAGAACGCACCGCCGAGGCAGACGCCGTACAACCCGCCCGCCAGCGTGCCGTCGGCCCAGACCTCCACCGAATGCGCGAGGCGCCGATCGTGGAGCTGGCCGTAGACGTCGAGGATCTCGTCGTTGATCCACGTGCCTTCGTCTCGATCGGCGGCGCACTCGCGCATCACCCCGCGGAAGTCCCGATCGATCGTCACCGCGAAACGTCGCGATCGGAGCACGCGGGCCAGCCGCCGCGAGACATGGAACCCGTCGAGGGGCAGGATGCCCCGCGGGTCCGGCGAGAACCAGCCAATCTGCCCGTCGTCCATGCCCATCGGGAAGTAGCCGGCCTGATAGGCCGCCACCAGGAGGGGCACGGACAGGGGCTCTGACTGCTGGGCCACGACGGATCCGGCAGCCTACGCGGACGGCGCGCCGAGCGCGGCGCTGATGGGGCCGAGCGCGCCCCAGGTCTCGGGATCCTGCACGGCAAGCGTGCGCAGGTACAACCGGACCCCCTCGACGGGGTACTTCGCCGCCAGCGCTACGGACGCCGCCTCCAGGCGTTCGGGACCGGGCACCTCTTCAACCGAGTCCGCGATGAGGCCATCTTCGTGCGCGATGCCCAGTTCGTCGAGGAACGCCGTCAGCATGGGACGGCATTCCGCGAGGTGATAGGCCACGAGCGCGCGGCCGATGACCGTGTCAGGCAGGCGCGGCTGCTGGCTCATCTGCTTGACCTTGCGTTCGACCGGCAGGCCCAGCACCGACTGCGGACGGAAGTGCAGCGTCCTGGCGAGGTGCGTGATCGCTTCCACCTGCTGCGTCATCGAATCATCGTCCTTCCAGAACGCCTCGGCCACGGCCGTGCGCTGGTCCAGGGTCATCTCGCGCCAGACGCGCGCCAGGGTCAAGGGAGCATCTTCAGTCGCCACGAGTCCTCCATCGCGGGTCGCGAAGGCGCCCGCTGCCCTATTCTACGTCGGTCGCGCCCGGGCCGTCGGCGCCCGCCGCCCGCCAGCCGCCTGGGGCGTTGATTGACGGCCCCGGCCCGCTTAAGATGCCAGCGAGGTACTTCATGGGACTGTCTCGCTGGTGGCGTGAACGCAAGTTCGAACGGGCCTATCGACGATCGGCGGCGGCGGATTTGAAACGGATTCAGCTGGCGTACGAGGCCAAGTTCAAGCACGCGAAAGAAGGCCACGACATCGACACCGTGATGACGGCTTACCTGGCCGAATGCCGGCTGCCGGATCTGCGCCTTGAGACGCTCCGGAGCCGGGTCCTGCGCCGCAAGGCCGAAGGTTTCGGCATCGAGATGCCTCGCGAGTGGTGGGAACACGACGAGACGCACGACCTCTGGTATCTCACGCCCGACGGGCGACGTCATCTCCGCCACCGCCTGACCGAAGAACGGGTGTGGGTCGTGAAGCAGTGGTTCCTCGCCCTCGTGCCGGTGGTCGCCCTCATCATCGGGCTTGTCGGCACGCTGATCGGGCTGCTGGGGATCTGGCGGGCCCCTTAAGAGCAGGGGTCAGGGAAGAGGCGATAGGGGATAGGGAAAGGGAAGAGGGAACAGGCCTGGAGCCTGGGGCTTGGTCGAGGGGTGGAGCCTGGAGCCGCGGGTGTGGGGTGCTGCATGCGCGACATGATGTGGAGCAGGGCTTCGGTCCTGCTGATCGGCGCGACCGTCCTCGCCACGACGGCGCTGACTCCCGCCCAGGCACCCCGCCCGAGGGCGCGGGATCTGGGCGTCGCACCCGGCGTCTTCGAACCCGGCCCGCTCAACGCCATCACCGACGTCGACGGTGTGCGCGTGGGACATACGACGCTCGTTCGCGGCGACGCGGTCCGCACCGGCGTGACCGCCATCCTCCCCCATCCGGGCAACGTCTTCCGCGACAAGGTCGCGGGCGCGGTCTTCGTCGGCAACGCGTTCGGCAAGCTCGCAGGGTCGACGCAGGTCGACGAACTCGGCACGATCGAGACGCCCATCGTGCTCACCAGCACGATGAGCGTCGGCACCGCCGTCGACGCGGTGGTGGGTTACGTCAGCGCGCAACCCGGCAACGAAGACGTCCGATCGGTCAACGCCCTGGTGGGCGAAACCAACGATGGCACGCTCAACGACATCCGCGGCCGGCACGTCCACGCCGACGATGTGGTCGCCGCGATTGCCGGCGCGAAGCCAGGACCGGTGGACGAGGGAACGGTTGGCGCCGGCACGGGCACGGTGTGCTTCGGCTGGAAAGGCGGCATCGGCACGTCATCTCGACGATTGCCGGAGCGGTACGGCGGCCACACGCTCGGCGTCCTCGTGCAGTCGAACTTCGGCGGGGTCCTGACGATGGACGGCCGCCAGATCGGCAAGGCACTTGGACGGACGTCGTTCACGATTCCGGCCCCGGGGACGATCGCGGACACGCCCGACGGGTCCTGCATGATTGTCGTGGCGACCGACGCGCCGCTCGACGCCCGCGACCTCAAACGTCTCGCAGCCCGCGCGGTGTTCGGCCTGGCGCGGACGGGGTCGTCGTACTCGAACGGCAGCGGCGACTACGCCATCGCGTTCTCGACGGCGGCTTCGATGCGCGTCGCCCACGGCGACCGCGCCGCGCGCGCCCGGACTCCCCTGCCGACCGAGGCGGTATCTCCCTTATTCCAGGCGGCACTCGAGGCCACCGAAGAGGCGGTCTACAACTCGCTGCTCCGCGCCAGCACGGTCACCGGCCACGGGCGCACGGTCGACGCGATCCCCATCGAACGACTGAAGGAACTGCTGAGACGGGAATAGGGGCCGGGGATTGGGGATTGCCCAACCCCCAACCCCTGATCCCTATTCCGGTTCCGGCACGCCCGGAATGAGCGGTTCGGTATCGAGCGTCTGCGGTCCGGCTTCCGTGCACACGGCGTACTTCGATGCGTACATCGACACGCCGGCGTACTCGCCCTTGGCGTTCAGCGCGTAGAAGCTGATCCCGAAGTTCGGATTGCCGACCTTGTTGAGCAGCCGTTTCTCGACCGTATTGGCGCGAATGCGCTTCAGCGCCTCCATCCCCGCGTCTTTCGGGTGTTTCCCCCGGCGCATCTCCTCGACGATGAGGTACGAGCAGAGGTTGTAGAGGTTCGCTTCGCCGCGGCCGGTGGATCCCGCAGCCCCGATGTCGCCATCCACGTAGAGGCCGGCACCGAGGATCGGCGAATCGCCGACGCGCCCGGGGATCTTCCACGCCAGGCCGCTCGTCGTGGTCACGCCGCAGATTTCGCCTTTCGCGTTCACGCCGTCGCAGTTGATCGTCCCGTAGAAGTGCTCGGGATCGATGAGCCCTTCGGCCACCATGTCGAGGCCCGCGCGATTGTACGCCTCCAGCCGCTTGGCCGGGTCCAGGTAGTGCGTGGGGTCGACGCGGCGTTTCCAGTCGAGCCACAGCCGGCGGGACCGTTCGGTGTTGAGGTCGGCTTCGATCGTGAATCCGAGGCTGCGCGCGAACTCCTGCGCGCCCTTGCCGACGATGAGGTGGTGGTCGGTCTGCTCCATGACCGCTTTCGCCACCAGTGACGGCGTGCGTACGCCTTCGAGGCAGGCAACGCCTCCGGCCCGCTTCTTCGGCCCGTGCATGCAGCAGGAATCCAACTGCACCACACCGTCGGCATTGGGCAGGCCGCCGTATCCAACGCTCGTATCTTCGGGGTCGAGTTCGTTCAGGTTCACGCAGGCGATGAGGGCGTCGAGGACATCGGAGCCCCCGGTCATCAGGGCAAATGCCTTCTGGACGCCGGTAACGTCGCCGCCATTCTTGAAGCGGTTGCCATTGGCGGACGCCACCACGACGGGAGAGACGGTCTTCCTGACCATCATCGTCGGCGCCTGGCCGGCGGCGGCAGCCGGGCGTCCGGTGGCGGCCACGACGGCGGCGGCGCCGGTCAGGACGAATTCGCGGCGGTTCAGCGTGCTGGGCATGGGCACTCCTCGGGACGGTAAACGTGGCTCGATTCTATCGGCGCGCATCTCCGGGCACAATCAGTCCGAGTTTGACGCCGGGGTCGGCGGTCGATAGCATAATCCTTTTGTCAAACTCCGTGGCGGCCCAATGACTGACCTGTTCCCCCCGTTTCCCGACCGTATCAAGGACCTGGGCGACCTCGCCTCCGACCTCTGGTGGAGCTGGCACAACCGCTCCAGGGACCTGTTCCGAAAGCTCGACTACCCCCTCTGGCGGCTCACCGATCACAACCCGGTCAAGATGCTGCGCCTGATCCCGGCCGAACGGCTGGTGGCCGCGGCGGCCGACCGCACGTTCCTGGCGTTGTACGACGACTGCGTCCGGGCACTGAAGGCTGCGCGGGCCGGCCGGGAGACCTGGTGGACCCAGACGTTCGGTGAAAACGGTCAGAAGGTCATCGCCTACTTCTCGGCCGAGTTCGCCCTGCACCAGTCGCTGCCGATCTACGCGGGTGGCCTCGGCGTCCTGGCGGGAGATATCTGCAAGGAAGCCAGCGACCTGGGCCTGCCCTTCGTCGGCGTGGGGTTCATGTACCCGCAGGGGTACTTCCACCAGCACGTGTCGGCCGACGGCTGGCAGGAAGAGACGTACGAACATATCGACTGGGATAACGCACCGGTCGCTCCGGCCATCACGCCCGGAGGCGAACGTTGCGTGGTGCAGGTACCGCTCGGTGACCGCGCGGTTCACGCCGCCGTCTGGTACGTCCGGGCGGGCCACGCGAAGCTGCTCCTGCTCGACACCGACGTCTCCGAAAACGCGCCGTGGGACCGTGAGCTTTCCGCGCGCCTCTACGGCGGCAACCAGGAAACCCGGATCCAGCAGGAGATCGTCCTCGGCCTCGGCGGTGTCCGCGCGCTGACGGCCATGGGCATCACGCCCTCGCTCTGGCATCTGAACGAAGGCCACGCGGCTTTCGTCTCGCTCCAGCGGATCTGGACGATGCTCGAACAGGGGAAGACGTTCGACGCGGCCCTGGCGGATGTCCGCCGGACGACGGTGTTCACGACACACACGCCGGTGCCCGCCGGGCACGACGCGTTTCCCTTCGGCCTGGTGGAGACGCACCTGTCCGGGGCCTGGGGCAGTCTGGGCGCCAACCGTGAACGTTTCCTCGCGCTTGGCGCCCACGACAACGGCGGCGGCAACGGGTCGCAGTTCAACATGACGGCACTGGCGATGCGGACGGCTGAAGGGATCAACGCCGTCAGCCAGTTGCACGGCGAGGTGACGCGCGACATGTGGCCGAGCCTGTGGCCCGGCACGGCGAAGGCCGAACTGCCGATCCGTGCGGTGACCAACGGGGTGCATGCCTTCACGTGGCTGGCCGCGCCGATGACGCGGCTGTTCGACCGGCATCTTGGTCGAGACTGGCGCGAACGGATCGACGAGGCGGCGTTCTGGGACCGGGTGCTCGACATCCCGGACGACGACCTCTGGGCGACCCGGCTCGAACTCAAGCGCGAGCTGCTGGCGTTCATCCAGGATCGGGCGCGGTCGCGCTGGACCCACGACAAGGTCTGCGCCGCGCAGGTCGTCTCATCGGGCACGCTGCTCGATCCGACGGCACTCACAATCGGGTTCGCGCGGCGCTTCACGGGCTACAAGCGGCCGGAGCTCATCCTGCACGATCCCGATCGCCTGAACCGGATCCTGTCGGCGCTCCGCCGCCCTGTCCAGATCGTGTTCGCCGGCAAGGCGCACCCCGCGGACGACACCGGCAAGCACCACCTGCAGCAGGTCTTCAAGCGAGCGGCGGACCCGTCCTTCGGCGGTCGCATCGCGTTCATCGACGACTACGACCTCCACGTCGCTCACTACCTGGTGCACGGCTGTGACGTCTGGCTGAACAACCCGCGCAAACCGCTCGAGGCCAGCGGCACGAGCGGCATGAAAGCCGCCATCAACGGCGTTCCGAATCTGTCGATTGGCGACGGCTGGTGGGCCGAGGGGTACCAGCAGACGAACGGATGGCTCATCGAGGGCAACACCGACAGCCAGGACCACGCCGCCGTCGACGCCGCCGATGCCGACGCGATCTACCGGATCCTGGAAGACGAGGTCGTGCCGAAGTATTACAATCACGACGCGCAGGGCGTGCCGCGGGTGTGGCTGCAGGTCGTCAAGGAGTCCATCCGCACGGTCATCCCGGCCTTTTCCGCGCGCCGGATGGTCAAGCAGTACGTGGAAGAGATGTACGCGCCGGCGATGGCGCTGATCCGCCAGAAAGACTAGGCGACATGTCACGCAAGTCGGCCGACAAGCCCAAGTGCGCTCTCTGCGGAGACCGGGACGTCACCGAACCCCGGGGCGACGAGAAGTACTGCCGCGCCTGCTGGGACAAGAAGATCGCAGTCGAGGACATCGTGGCGAAGGAGTTCGCGCTCAAGCGGTACATCCGCGCGCACTCCGCCGAGAAGTACCTCGTCTACCACTCCACGCTGAAACGCCCGTGCGGGCAGCTCATCGTCATCGATGACGGGTACGACCTGTTCCTGACGCTGGTGATGACGCCGGCCTTCGCCTGGGACGAACCCGCGTATCACCTCGAAGGCGACACGGAAATGCGCACGTTCGCCGAGATCCTCGTCGACGTCATCGTCACGGAAGTCATCGAGCCGTGGGGCGGCGGCAAGTGGCATCTCGAGGCGTACCATGCCGCCCACCCGGATCCGGAAGACTGGACGGGAGAGGTCTGAAAAGGGATTTGAGATTGGACACGTCTGCGTCCTATAATCCACGCGGTAGTCGTCCGCGTGACGTGCTTTCATTCAGCCCCTTTGGAGGGTCTATGACTCGTTTGGTCAAGGTAGCTGTGGCTGCGGTGATCGTCCTGGCGGTGGCCGGAACGGCGGCGGCTCAGGGCAAGTACGTGCCGCCGGTTCGCGGAGAGGTCGAAGTCGGGGTGCTTCCCACCGTGACGAAGGTCGACGAGAAGACCAAGATGGTCGTGACGACGATCAAGGTCAAGAACCTGTCGGCCACGGGCTCGATCGCGGGTCTCAAGGTGGAGGCATACTGGTACGACAAGGCCGGCGGCATGGTGACCGGCGGCCGGGCGCGTGTGGCCAAGCCGCTGATGCCCGGAGAGGTCGCCACGATGACGATCGAGATGCCGAAGGATCCGAAGATGTACCGGGATCAGTACCTGTTCTCGCACGCGAACGGCAAGGTCAAGGCGAAACAACTGAAGACCTTCTAGGCCGACGGTTTCGCGAGGTCCCGGGCCGGCGCTCACGCCCAGGCCCGGGACTCCCATTTCCCGCCCGTCCCGCCTACTGCGCGATCCTCACCATCGTCTCGCGGACGGCCGCCGCGCCGTTCAGCGTCGATTTCGCCTCGACCCGCAGGACATACAGCCCGGGAGTCAGCCCGCTGAGGGGCACGACGGCCGTGTACCCGTAGCCGCCGGCCTTGCCGCCGAGGTCCGCACTGTCGCGGGTTTCGTTCGTCGAGAACGCCACGCGGCCGTCGTTGGCGCGGAGTGTGGTGCTGATGTCCACCTTGTGCGACGGCTGCTGGTTGTCGTAGACCTCCGCGAGCACTTCGAGCTGATCCTGCGAACCGAAGACTCTCGCCACCGTTGGAGGCGTCCGGAGCATCCCCTTCAGTTCCGGGATTTCGCCGGCCGTCGGCACAACGCCCCCCGTCGCTGAGGCGATGACGACACCGCTCAACGAGATCGGCTCCTTCGAGAAGTCCGGGACGACCAGGTCGTAGTGGACGCTGCCGACCTTCCCCGCGGCGTCTTTCAGTCCCACGCGCAACTGATAGCGCCCAGGCTCCAGGTCGAACCGCGATTGCAGGCGGAAGCCGTACTGCTGCACGCGCGCGAACGTCTCGGGACGAAGGGAGAGGTTGGCCGAATCGCGGGTGCCGCCGAGCACCTTGCCCTGCGAGTCGATGGCAATGACCGACAGATCGAGCTTGTTGAGGATTTTGCCGTCAGGCCCCGAGGGCCACGTATCCTTCACCGGCAGCATCTGCGACACGAGCGCGATGGTGGCCTTCGGGGCTTCGCCGCGGAACGGGGCGGCGAACACCGACAGCGCAAACCCGCCAACCTGGATCGGGCTGTTCAGGGCCTCGGCCAGAGCCGGCGGCGTCCCGGCCTTCACGAGGAACCCTTTGGGTTCGGGCGCCTTGCCGCGGGGCGCGACGTAGCCCCTTCGCGACTTGACGGTCACGCCGGGTCTCGAGACCCGCACCTCGATCCGCCGGAAACTGCCGTCGCGTTTGTCATTGGCGGGGTAGTACCCCATCACGTAGTACGAACTGTTCTCGTCGACGATCCGTTCGAAGGCGGTGGCGAAGTCGTTGCTGTTGAGGGAGGCGAATCCACCCGTCTCTTCGACCAGGGTGCGCAGACTGTCCTGCGCCATGCGGCCTTCGGCGTAGATGCCGGTCATCCCGAGATTGAGCCGCGGGTCTGCGTCCAACGGCGGGTTGATGTCCATCCCTTCTTCCGCGTAGCTGGTGAGCCCGCGCGGATCGATCGCGTAGAGGGAGACGTTCGCGCGGGTCGCGGCGGACACCGTGTCGCGAGCCGTGCTGAGAAGCGTCGTGGCGGACCGGTTGTTCATGAAGTCCGTGACGTCGTATTCCATCCCCTCGCTGAAGAGGAGGATGGACTTGCGTCGACCCGAGACGCCCGACAGCAGGGTCGAGAGGTGGGCCAGGCTCTCGAGCATCGAGCGCGCGTGGTACGCGCGCTCGAACTCGGTCGGGTCGCCGACCGAATCGACGGACCGCCCCATCGCCAGCAACCGCCAGTACTCGTCGATCCGTTCGGCTGTCACCGATCGCAGCTTGCGCCCCATGAACTTGTTCACGGCGGCCAGGAGCAGGCGGCGGTTGGAGGTGAATTCCTGCCCCGCATCCTGACGGCCACTCGCGTGCACGACCGCCGCGAGGTCGTTGGCGCCCATGTTGCGCTCGATGAACTGCGCGGCCGCCTTCCGCACCAGCACCGAGCGCACGGTGGACGTGTGGTAGTCGTCGAGGAACAGGACGTAGACGCGGCCGTCGAGCGTGCCGACGTTGCTGGCCACGTCGGGTTCGATCGCCCGTTCCGTGAAGAGCGGACGGTCGAACCGGCGCACCGGCATGTCGATGATGGAGAAGTTGACGACCTCCTGGCGTTTGCCATTCTCGAACACCTGGATCTCGTCGGGACGCAGGTCCCGGACGAACCGCCCCTGGCCGTCCTGCACGACCGCGTCGACTTCGACGTAGTTCACCTCCGAGCGGAAGGTGATGGGCGGCATCTGGGGATCGGGCACGACGCGGGGCGCCTGCTGCCCGGACATCGAGACGGCACACAACGCGACAAGACTCAGAACCGCCAGGGGTTTGTACACAGCCACGTCATCACTCCGGAACGAATGGCAGGGCCCGGCTTCAGCCGGCCCCCCAGGCCCCCCAGCAGGGAGGCGCCTCCCTATTTGACGTCGAATGTCTTCTGGTGGACGCCTCCTCGGGTCGAGCCGATGGTCACCGTCGCGGTCCCGGCGCCCTTGACCTGCCATTTCACGGTCCGGGTCTCGCCGGGTTTGAGCCAGCCGATCTCGTGCGACAGGGGTTGCGCCTTGCCGTCGGCCCCCCGAACGAGTTCCTGCCCCTGCGCCAGGCGCAGGCTGACCACGTCGGGCCTCACGATCTTGACCCGCTTTGCCATCTCCAGCGCCGTGGGAATCAGGCCTTCGTTCGTGACCGTGGCCTGGACGTCCGACACGCCCCCGGCCGCCGGCGTCACCGTCACCGACGCGACCTTCACCTGCGCCAGTTGCTGGGCCAGGTAGAGGTTGAAGAGCGCCTCGCGCTTCGCCCACTCGCCGATCAGGTCCGGCGGCGGATTCTGATTGTAGAACTTCGGGTTGAATCCGCCGATCTCGACGTCGCCGAGTGTCGGGTGCGTGAACGGCGTCCAGTCCTGGAAGTCGCCCTTGCCGGCGCGGTTCTCGTCATTCCAGCGCAGCACCTCGATCTCGTCGATGCGGCCGTCCTTGTCGTAGTCGACGAACCGCCCGCCGTTCCAGATCTCGTTCCCGTACCAGATAACACCGTAGTAGGAGTAGCCGAAGTCCGGGCCGTGGCCGAAGAGCGGATTGTCGCGAGCCGGCTCCCCCGTCATCGGATTGCTGCCCGTGCGGGTGGCATACACGTGGTAGACGTCGCCGGCCCACGGGTAGCCCGTGATCTCGAGGCCCTTCTGGTCGAACTTCTGGGCCAGTGCCGCGTCCGCCGGGAACATGCCTTCTTCCGTGGTGGCGGTGGAAGGTCCCCGGAGCAGCATCGGGACGGCGGTGTCGAGCGACTGCGCGAGGCCCACGTTGGGGTGGGTCATCAGGAACGAGAACACCGCGCGCGTTTCGGGCTCCGACAACGGGAATTCGCCCGCGCCGCCCTGGGTCCACCCGCGTCCCGTGGCTTCCGTCATCGGCCGCCAGTTCTCCGGGTAGTTCCGGTGCAAGTCCAGTCCGCCGATCCCGTCCTCGTTGTAGCGGCCATCGAGATCGTTGTCGACGCCCTCGGAGTACAGCAGGTAGTCGCCCTGCCCTTCCCTCGCTCGGCGCATCGCCCGCCCCTTGGGGTCCTTCGGGTCCTTCGTGGCGTTGCCCTTCCCCGGCCCGACGAACTTCCGCATCTGCCGGAGGAACCCATCGCCGTCGAGGTCTTCACCGGCGTCCTCATCGAACAGGCCGTCGCCGTCGCTGTCGTAGGGCCGGACGGTGCTCCGCAGGGTCTGCGCCGTCGACTGGTAGAGGATGTCGCCGTCGGGATTCTGCGCCGGGCGGACGTAGAGCGCCTTGGTATCCACGAGCGCGGTGATGGCGGGATCGGTCCCGTAGTTCGTCAGGACGTGGTTGAGGAAGTACAACGCGGTCTCGATGCCGCTGATTTCGCCCGCGTGGCGTCCGGCCTCGAGGAAGAACGCCGGCTTGTCGGTGTCCTTGCCGGTCTTGCGGTTGGTGACTGTCACCTGCCAGATGTCCCGGCCTTCGAACGACTTCCCGACCGAATAGAGTTCCACGAGATGGGGGTACTTCGCCGCCCAGGCATTGAGGAGGGCGATGACTTCCTCGACCGAGTGATAGTGGCTCGAATCGTACTGCCCGGCCACCAGCGGCTTCATCTGCGCGTAGGCCACCTTCGGGAAGACGGACACGCCGTCGCGGACGCCCCCCACGCGGTGGACGACGGGGGCCGACGCGGCGTCACGGGCGCGGGCCTGACCGCCCATGGGCTCCTGCGCCGTCAGCACGAGGGTGCCTGCCGCCAGGCAGACGATCGCCGCCAGGCCCGGCATCCCGGGTCGGGCGCGCCACGAACGAAGGTTCAGAGCACGGTCCCCCATCACGACCTCCTGAATGTTCAAACTTCCGGGCGCCTGCCAGCGTCATACCTAGCAACGGGCCACGCGCAGTCTACCCCGGAGCCCGTTCGGGTCGCTACGTCCGGGCGCTATACTGGACAGCAGGCGTCCGCGGGAACTCGCGGGAACGGCACGGCCCCCGTCTCGTGTTTTGGAGGAAGGTAATGTCCAGTCGCAAGACCACACTCTTCTACGTCGTCCTCGTGGCGGTGGCATCGCTCGCCGTCGGGATGGTGCTCGCGTCACGCCTCGACCTGTCACCGCGGTCGGACGCCCAGCCGCTGACGCCCCAGGTGGGGGCCAGCGCCCCCGTGACCGGCGCCATCGACGCGCAGACGTTCCGTAACATCGCGAAAGCCGCGTCGCCGACGGTCGTCAACATCAGGACCACGTCCAAGCGTCGCGCGCAGACGCTCTCGGATTTCTTCGGCCAGGACGACCCGATGGGGCGGTTCTTCCGCAACCCGCAGCAGCCGCGCGAAGAAACCACGCAGTCGGCCGGCACCGGCTTCATCATCAGCAAGGACGGTTACATCATCACGAACAACCACGTCGTCGAGGGCGCCACCAAGATCGAAGTCGCGCTCTACGGCGATGAGCCGGACCAGGCGTATCTCGCGAAGGTGGTCGGCCGCGACCAGCTCACCGACAGCGCGCTGATCCAGCTGGTGGACAAGCCCAAGACCCCGCTGCCCGAAGCGAAGCTGGGCGACTCCAGCCAGGTGGCTCCCGGCGACTGGACGATGGCCATCGGGAACCCCTTCAACTTCAATCACACGGTGAGCGTGGGCGTCATCAGCGGCCTCGGGCGGCCTCTGCAGGTGGCCCCGAGCCGTTACGAGGACGTCATCCAGACCGACGCGGCCATCAACCCGGGCAACTCCGGCGGCCCGCTGCTGAACGTGCGCGGCGAGGTCATCGGCGTCAACACCGCCATCTACACGGACGGCGCCCGCGGGGCCAACATCGGCATCGGCTTCGCGGTCCCGATCAATGCGATTCGCGAGATCCTGCCGCAGCTCCAGGCGGGCAAGGTCGTACGCGGGCGCATCGGCGTGACGGTGCAGGACGTGCCGCGTGACGCGGCCGCGGACCTCGGGCTCGGCACGCGCCGGGGCGCCCTCGTCATCAACGTGGCCGCGGGCGATCCGGCGGCCAAGGCCGGCATCAAGCCCGGCGACGTGATTGTCGAGTTCAACGGCAAACCCGTGGCAAATCGTACCGAGCTCGTCAAGATCGTCATGGCCACGAAGCCCGGCGCGACCGTGCCGATCAAGGTCGTGCAGGACAAGCAGGCGAAGAACCTGTCGGTGAGCGTCGTCGAGCTCGACCTCGAGGCGGAAGCGGGCGGTACGAAGGGCAGCGAGGACGAAGAATCCGGCGGCGGCTTCGGCATCACGCTGGGACCGCTCGGGGCGGACGCCGCGCGGCGGCTGCAGGTCCCGGCAGGGACGACGGGCGTGCTCGTGACGAACGTGGATCCGGCGGGCGCGGCGGCCCGTGCGGGCGTGCGGCCTGGCGACGTGATTCTCCAGATCAACCGGCGCCCTGTCGAGAGCGTGGCCGACGCGAGCCGCGCGCTCCAGGCCATCCGTTCGGGCGGGAACGTGTTCCTGCTGCTGTGGAAGGACGGACAGGAGACCTTCCTCGCGATCACCAAGGAGTAACCGTCCGGGGGCCCTATGGACTGCCGGGCGCTCATCGTCGAACGCATCCGGCAGTCCGGACCGCTGACGGTCGCTGACTACATGGACCTGGCGCTCTACGCGCCAGGTCTCGGCTACTACGCCCGCGCGGTCCAGCGTTCAGGCCGCGCGGGCGATTTCGTCACCAGCGTCGACAGCGGTCCCCTGTTCGGCACGCTGCTCGCCGATCATCTCGCGCACCTGCTTCACGCGATTCGCCTGGACCACTCGCCCGCCGACGACGGGCTCGACCTCGTCGAGGTGGCCGCGGGCAACGGCCGGCTGTCGAACGACGTGCTCGACGCACTGGAGCGACGGCATCCCGGTCTGTACGCCCGCGTGGCCCTGACGCTGGTCGAGCGCAGCGCCGAAGCCCGGGCCGCGCAGTTCACGACGCTGAGCCGTCACGCGGCGCGGCTGCGCGCATCGCTCGCCGACCTGCCACCGCGTATCCGTGGTGTGCTCTTCTGCAACGAGCTCCTCGACGCCATGCCCGTCCACGTGGTCGTGATGACCGTCGACGGCCTCGCCGAGGTCTTCGTCGATCTCGACGGAACCCGCCTCGTGGAACGGCTCGGGCCGCCCTCCACACCGGCGCTCGCGGGCTACTTCGATTTCACGGGCGTGCCTCTGGCTCCGGGAGCCCGAGCGGAAGTCCCGCTGCCCGCTCTCGCGTGGCTGAGGCGGACAGCCGCCGCCCTCAAGGACGGCGCCATCGTCATCATCGACTACGGCCTTGACGCCGCCGGCCTCTACGGTTCGCCCGACGCGGCCGGCACGCTCCGGACGTTCCATCGTCATCTGGTGGACGCCGCCGCGCCGGATACCCCGAGCCTCCCGCCCTGGCTGGTCGACCCCGGCTCCCGCGATCTCACCACGCACGTGGATTTCACCGCCGTCCGCCGCGAAGCGGAGCGCTGCGGTCTCACCGTCACCGTCGACACCGACCAGACCCGATTCCTGCTGAAGGCCGCCGAACGCTCGGGTCTCTTCGTCGAGCTCGAAGCCCCGGGGCGGCTGCTCGACCGCCTGGCCCTCAAGACGCTCCTGGTCCCGGGCGGGATGGGAACGACCCACCGCGTGCTCGTCCTCGCGCGCCGCTCGAACGCGTTGTCAACGAGCCACCCGACCGCGTAGAGTGAACAGTCATCCGCCGGGCGACGGCGGACATCCACGAGGCCATCCATGGCGGCGTCCATCGAGCGGGAAATCAAGCTGCGTTTCGACACGCCGGACGACGCCCGCGCGGCCGTCGCGAGGACCGGCGCCACACCGCTCCGGGGGCGGCGCCTGCAGGAAGATACGTTGCTCGACGCGGACGACGAGTCACTCCGGCGCCTTCGCTCGGTGTTGCGCGTGCGGAACGAGGGCCAGCGCAGCCTGGTGACCTTCAAGGGTCCCCCGCAGCCCGGCCCGGTCAAGATCCGCGAGGAACTCGAGACGGTCGTCGGTGACGGCGATTTGATGGCGCAGATTCTCGAGCGGCTCGGCCTCCACGTGTGGTTCCGCTACCAGAAGTACCGCGAGGAATTCGCGCTGAACGACGTGGTGGTGGCCATCGACGAGACACCGGTCGGCACGTTCATCGAGGTCGAGGGGACCGAGTCCGGCATTGCGGCTGCGGCGCACGCCCTCGGCAAGGGGCCGGCCGACTACATCCTGGATTCGTACCACCGGCTGTTCCTCGCCAACCGCGAACGGCTGGGCTTCGGGGGTCACGACATGGTGTTCGACGACCCCGATCGCGCCGTGTGATGGGCGGGCCGACGACCCCACCGCGCGTCCACTGGCCGGCGCTCGTGCTGACCGCCGGGCTCGGCACGAGGATGCGTCCGCTGTCGCAGGTGCGGGCCAAACCCGCCGTGCCGGTGGCCGGCGTGCCGCTGGCGGGCCGGATCCTGCGGTGGCTGGCCGAGTCGGGCGTCACCGATGCCGTGCTGAACCTCCACCACAAGCCCGACACCCTGACGGCCGCGATTGGCGACGGGGCGGAGTTCGGCGTGCGCGTGCGGTACTCGTGGGAGCCCGACGTGCTCGGAAGCGGCGGCGGGCCGGCCCGGGCGCTGCCGCTCATCGACGCCCCGCGATTCTTCATCGTGAACGGCGACACGCTGACACGCCTCGACCTGCAGGCCATGGCGCGCCAGCACGTCGAACGGCGGGCACGCGTGACGCTGGCCGTCGTCCCGCATCCAGACCCGCGGCACTACGGCGGCGTCGAGACCGACGAGTCGGGCGTGGTCACGCGGTTTGCGCCGCGCGGCCCGGAGAACACTGGCTGGCACTTCGTCGGCGTCCAGGTCGTGGAGTCCGACGTATTCGCGACCGTCGATCCCGATACGCCCTCCGAATCCGTCGGCGGCCGGTACCGGACGCTCGTCGCCGACGAGCCGGGTTCGGTGCAGGTCTACCACTGCGACGCCGCGTTCCGCGACATCGGCACGCCCGCCGACTACCTGGACACGTGCCTGCGGTTCGCCGCCGAGGAAGCCCGCCCGGAGGCGCTCGTCGGCGCCTCCTGCACACTGGCGGCCGACGCCGTGATCGATCGTTGCGTCCTCTGGGATCGGGTTGTCGTCGGCAGCGGCGCGACCCTTTGCGAGTGTATCGTGGCCGACGACGTGGTGGTCCCGCCGGGAGGGACATTCACGCGGCAGATTCTCGTCAAGATGGGTGACGTTCTGGTGACGCCCCTCGACGACGTCCGGAAGAAAGGTGAATCGCGATGACGGCACTGAAGTCGACCCCTGATACCCCCATGCCGGAAGCCGTGGGCACGTACCTCGCGCGAACGGGCATGGCCGCCGGACAGGCCGTCGTGGTTCCGCTGACGGGAGACGCGTCGGACCGCCGGTACTTCCGCGTGCTGCGGCGGGGCCAGCCGTCCGTCGTCATCGCGCTGAACGCGCAGCCGTTCGATCCGGAGGCGCTGCCCTTCGTCAACGTGGCGGAACTCTTCGCGAAGGTCCCGGTGCCGATTCCCGAGATTCTCGATCGCGCCGGCGACCTGGGCATCCTGCTGCAGCAGGACCTGGGCGACGTGACGCTGCAGGCACACCTGGGGGCCGCCAGCCCATCCGAGCACGCCGCGCTCTACCGGCAGGCCATCGGCTTCATCGTCGCCCTGCAGCGCCGCGGCCAGGAACTGGCCTCCGACCGGTATCTGCCGTACGGCATTGCTTTCGACGTCGCCAAGCTGACGTGGGAGATGGAGTTCTTCGTCAAACACTTCTGCGTGGCGTATCGCGGCCTGACGTTCACCGACGAAGATCGCGCGGCGATCACCGGCGCGCTGGCGTCGATGGTGGAGGAACTGGCCGGTGAGCCCCGCGTCCTGTGCCACCGCGACTATCACAGCCGCAACCTGATGCTGCGCGACGGGCAGTTGTTCATCATCGATTTCCAGGACGCGCGCATGGGCCCCGATACCTACGACCTGGTGTCGCTGCTGCGCGACTCGTACGTCGACATCCCGGATCCCCAGCTGGAGGAGCTCATCGCCTACTTCCTGGCCCTCAAGGGTCAGTCCGACTCGGGGCCGAGCGCGGTCGAGTTCCGGCGCCGGTTCGACCTGATGTCGCTCCAGCGCAACCTGAA
>CAZJRM010000112.1:0-16412 GCA_964547975.1 uncultured Vicinamibacterales bacterium
AACAACATGCTGAAGCAGAACGAGCCGTTCCTGTGCCTGCAGTGCCACGAGATGCACTTCCACGCGGCGCGCGCGGGACAGGCCACCCCGTACCTCAGCCCGTCGGCTGGCCTCATCGCCAACAAGGGCGGGACCACCGGCTTCATGCAGGCGTACAACACGCGCTGCACCAACTGCCACTACAAGGTGCACGGCAGCGACCTGCCGTCGCAGGGCGTGTCCGGCAAGGGCAAGGCCATTTCCCGATAACGAGGTGACCTCATGAGCATGCGTCTCTGTCTGAAACTGACGCTGGGCCTCGTCGTGGTCGCCGCCCTGTCGGGCAGCGTCCGCGCACAAGCGCCACAGCAGAAACCTGAAGGCTCCATCTTCGTGGGAGCCACCATCGGCAACAACACCGGGAACCTGAACCGCGTGGCCGAGTTTGACGTCGCCAAGGACGGGACGTTGCCCGCCATCAACGCCCAGCTGTGGGGTGGCTCCGAGAAGGCGAAGTACGAGTTGTTCGCCTCGCACGGCGGTGACAACCGCGACCAGAAGTACGGCGCATTCCTCACGACGGCGAACGGCCGGGTGAAGGTCTCAGCCACGTTCGACCGCTTCCTGCACCGGCTGGATCACGATCCGCTCGACTACATGGATGCCGGGATCGGCAACTTCGTCGTCAGGGCCACGGATCACAACCCGACCGATACCTACGCCTCGGCCAACGGCTTCTGGAAGGCCGACATCGAGGTGGCGGCCACGGAGCACATCCGCTTCTTCGCCAGCCACTCCATGCAGATGGCCGACGGGCACCGGCAGTCGATGACGATGTCGCACTGCGCCAACTGCCACGTGGATTCGTACAGCCGGAAGCTCGACCAGACGACCCAGACGCTGGCCGCCGGCGCGAGGGTGAGCGCAGGCCGCTTCTCGGCGGACTACACCTTCGAGCACCGCACCTTCGAAGAGAAGAGCGCGACGCTGACCCACACCTACGACAACGCCGTACACCCGGTCACGCTGCTGGACGTGTTCGTGAGTCGTGTCCAGTACGACGACAACAACGGCGCGCTGCCGTTCGACCTGCTGCCGAAGCAGACCAAGCAGACCAACACCGTCCGGGCCGCGTACGCGTTCCCCGGTGCGGGCGGTCTCTCGGCGGGGCTGACGCAGTCCACCTCGAAGAACGAGACCGGCGACTTCGGCGCCGAGTTCCTCGGCGTGAACGGCCGGCTGACGATCCCGCTCGGCAAGAAGGCCTACGTCAAGGCGTTCTTCCGCCGGTACGAGATCGAGACCGACAGCGTGTTCGTGGACGTGGCCGAGCCGATCGCCCCGGCCGGTCCTGCCGCCGGGCTCACCTACGCCCAGCAGTACCCGGGCATGCTGCCGCTCGACTACACGACTGAGCCGACATCGTCGCGAACGCCGACGGAGATGGCCATCGAACTTGCCTACCGTCCCACGAAGAAGTCGTCGATCAACCTCGGGTACGAATACGAAGCGGTCGACCGAGAATTCTTCCACGTCGAGAAGACGACGACGAGCACGTTCAAGGGGTCGGCGTACTTCCGGCCGGGCAAGACGCTCAGCCTGCGCGCCCGCGCCGAGTACGCGATGACCGAAGACCCGTACACGAACGTGCACGCGGCCAAGCCGGCCATCCTCCAGACCGTCCCGACGCCCGGTGGGTTGCCGTTCGGCCCGCAGTCGCTGCAGTACTTCGAGATGTACAACTCGCGTATGGCCAACCTGTCGGCCAATCCGACGGACAGCCTGCTGGTCGACACCGGCCTCACCTGGTCGCCAACGCAGAAGTTCACGGTCTCCGGGCACTACCGGTTCCGTGACATGAAGAACGACCAGTTGAACTTTTCCGACTGGAGCCACGCGATCCACATGCCTGGCGTCGAGGTCTACGTGGCCCCGAACGACCGCGTCACGCTGGCGGCGGGCTGGGGCTACCAGAAGGACACGCTCGATACGGTCTTCAGTACCCTCAACTTTGGTGGTTGAGCGGCCGGAGTCACCGGGACCCAGTTGGGGTCCGTGCTTGATCAGGCCGGCTACAAGAGCGAGAACCAGAACGCGTTCGTCAACCTGCAGTTCCTCCTCGGCCCGCGGGCCGAGGTCTTCGCCACGACGATGTACAACAAGGGAACGGCGAGCATCCGCGACTTCGTGTACGACTCGTCGAACATCGTGCCGAGCACGGCGTTGCCGGCTGGCGCCCTGGACTTCCCCCTGATGTCGGCGTCGTTCGCCGGTTTCTCGAACCTGGATTACCGGAGCGTGACGCAGACCGTCGGTCTGAACGTGCGTGTGGCCGGCAACGTGACGCTGAACACGATGTTCTCGATCAGTGACCTGAAGGACTCGCAGCCCTTCCTGTACGACACGACGGGCAAGCGCGTCGGCTTCTCGGCCGGCGTGAACTGGCTGTTCTAGGCGATCGCCGGCCTTCGTCGGCTGTCGGCTCGGCCCCGTCCCGGCGCATTGGCGTGCCGCCGGGACGGGGCCGACGTCTGTACGCGGCTCAGCCGCACGTGCGCATTCCGCAACAACGAGGATCGGTTCAGGACGTCCGCGCCGCGGCCGGGAACCAATGACGTGTGCGGTTGCACGCCGCGCAGACCGACAACATGACGGGAACCTCGATCAACACTCCCACCACGGTCGCCAGCGCGGCACCCGACTCGGGTCCGAACAGGGCGATCGCGGTGGCCACCGCGAGCTCGAAGAAATTGCTCGCGCCGATGAGGGCCCCCGGCGCCGCCACCGCGTACTCCACGCGGAACAGGCGCATCAAGCCGTAGGTCAGCGACGAGTTGAAGTAGACCTGGATGAGGATGGGCACCGCGATCAGCACCACGTGCAGCGTCTTGCCCGTGATGTTGTCCGCCTGGAAGGCGAAGATGAAAACCAGCGTCAGCAGGAGCGCTCCCATGCTGATCGGGGCGAACCGGGGCAGCAGCTCCTGTTCGAACCAGGCCACGCCTCGTCGCGTGATGAACCAGTGCCGCAGCGCCACGCCTGCCACCAGGGGAATCACGATGAACACGCCGACGGAGTACAGCAGGACCGTGAACGGCACGTCGAGCGACGACGCCCCGCTGACGAGGAACCGGACGATCGGCGCGAAGAGCACGAGCATGATGAGGTCGTTCACCGAGACCTGCACCAGGGTGTACGCCGGATCACCGTCCGAGAGGTAGCTCCACACGAACACCATGGCGGTGCAGGGCGCGGCGGCGAGGATGATGGTGCCCGCGATGTACTGCTCGGCGTCCGCGGCCGGTATCCAGGGGGAGAAGACGTAGCGGAAGAAGATCCAGGCGAACATCGCCATCGAGAAGGGCTTGACGAGCCAGTTCACGAAGAGCGTGACCAGGAGCCCCCGCGGGCGGCGGCCCACCTCGCGGATCGCTCCGAAGTCCACCTTCATCATCATCGGGATGATCATGAGCCAGATGAGGACGGCGATCGGCACGTTGATTTGGCTGCCGGCGCCGAACTCCATCCGGCGGAGCGCGTCGATGCCCGTCGGCAGGGCGCGTCCCAGGATCAGGCCGACGACCATGCAGAGGACCACCCAGATGCTCAGGTATCGTTCGAAGGGGTTGAGGCGTTTGGCCTCCGTGGGGACGCCCGCGGCTGCGGACGGGGGCTTCTCGCTGGAATCGACGTGAGCCATGTTTTGCCTCAGTGTGAAGAGCCGGTGGTTGGTGTTGACGACACCGATGCCTCGATTGACGCGCGAAGCCCGGTCTGGCCGACCGGGCGGACGGGAACCCAGGGAGTCACGGCCACGCGCGCCGATGCCCTCCCGGCATCACCGTCCAGCTCGAGCGCCACGCGGACAAGGTCGTTGCCGACGAACGGCTGTGGCCGCTGAGCCAGGTTGAACCGTTCGACCGTGACGCCCTGCGCCGTCAGCCAGTCGAGATCGCCGGCGGACTTCGCCGGAGGGGTGACCATCACAACGCCTCCAGGAGCGCCTTGAGTCGCCGGAGCGCCGCCAGTTCGATGCAGTACGCCACACGAGGGCCGTCTTCCCGGCCTCGGATGAGCCCGGCGGCCTTCAGGATGCGTAGGTGCTCGGATACGCTCGACTGGGCGAGCGGCAACTCGTCGACGATGAGGCTGCAGGTGCGGGCTTCCTTCCTGGCGAGCATGCGGAGGATGCGCACGCGCGCCGGGTGCCCCAGCGCCTTCGCGAACGTCGCGAGTTCCTCGTTGGCGGCTGCGTCATCGGCGGGCGGTCCGGCCGGCGCAGCGCGGGACGGGACGGGCTCCTCGGGGGGACAGTACACGGGGGCGGCGCCGGCAGGTTGAGCGGGGTGTTTCCTGCATCTCATAGGCAATCGACGATTGACGATATGTCGCGCGTCGAGTGCTTGTCAACCTCGACCGCCGGCGCGTCCCGGACGCCCGACCTGCCACGCGTGGAGTCGCGCGTCGGCTATGGCTTGACAAGTTGGCAAAATCACCAAATACTATCGCGCGATGTCTCACGATGACGTCTTCAAACAGCAGGCGCGGGTGCTCAAGGCCCTTGCCAACGAATCGCGGCTCAGGATCGTCGACCGGCTGAGTCGTGGAGAAGCGTCCGTCGGTCAGCTCACCGACCTGGTGGGCAGCGATATGTCGACCGTGTCGAAACACCTCTCGGTGCTGCGCGCCAACGGGATCGTCGATGACCGGCGTGACGGAAGCACTGTCTACTACAAGCTGCTCACGCCATGTGTCTGCAACTTCTTCACCTGCGCCACGCAGGTCATGAGGGCGCGAAGGTGAGCACCGCCGTTCGTCCGGCGTTCTGGCGGTCGTGGCGCATCGGCGTCCTGTGCCTGCTGATCGCCGCCGTGGCTGCCGTGCTCGCGGGAAAGCCGGACCGCAACCCTGTGTCCCAGGCAGGGGAGCCGACCCCGGTGCCGAGCCACGGGAACGCTGCGCCCCGGGGCGGCGGCACGCCGCGCCTCGTCGATCTCGGCGCGGACACGTGCATTCCGTGCAAGGCCATGGCCCCGATCCTCGTCGAACTGCGGGCGGAATACGCCGGACGCATGCAAGTCGACTTCATCGATGTCTGGAAGAACCCCGGCGCCGGCGATCCGTACCAGATCTACGCGATCCCAACCCAGATCTTCTTCGACGGCGAGGGTCGGGAACTGGCCCGTCACCAAGGGTTCATCTCGAAGGCCGATATCCTCGCCACGTGGAAGCGGCTGGGTTATGAGTTCAGTCCCGCCGGGACGGCGACATCGAGGAACTGAGGCCGCAGGTGGATACCGTGTTCACCGCGCTGTCGCGCGCAGTCGAGGGCCAACCGGCGATCGCGATCGCGGCCGCATTCGTGTGGGGGGTGGCCAGCCTGCTGCTCAGCCCGTGCCACCTGGCTTCGATCCCCCTGGTGGTCGGGTTCGTGCACGGCCAGGGCCAGACGACACCTGGGCGGGGAGCGGCCATCGCGGCTTGGTTTTCGCTCGGACTGTTCACGACCATCGGGATTATCGGCGCGAGCACGGCCGCCGCGGGTCGACTCATGGGAGACGTCGGTGCCTGGCCCAACTACGTGGTGGCCACCGTCTTCTTCGTGGTGGGACTCTCGATGCTCGACGTACTCCCGTTGGGCTGGCGCACGCCGAGCGCGACCCTCCTTCGTGGACGAGGGCTACCTGCGGCCTTCGCGCTCGGCCTGGTCTTCGGCATCGCGCTGGGCCCGTGCACGTTCGCGTTCATGGCGCCCATGCTCGGCGTGACCTTCGCCGTGGCGGGCACGCGGGCGTTGTTCGGCTCGATGCTCATCGCCGCCTATGGAATCGGTCATTGTTTCATGATCGTTCTGGCTGGTGCCTCGACGAGCTGGGTGGGCCGGTATCTCGAGTGGACAAACGCGTCTCGCGGCGCGGCGTACCTCAGGTACGCGTCCGGTGGGCTGGTGCTGGCAGGCGGTCTGTATCTGGTATACACGGCATAGATCCGCGCCCAGGAGCGGCGGATCGGGAGGTGTGCGTGGCGAACGAAGAGAAGTTCCCGGTGAGTCCGGAAATGCCGGCTGACTGGCTTGCCGACGCGAACGCACTGCGACAGATGGCGCCCCGCGGCGTCTTGTTTCTGTGCGTCGCGAACTCCGCTCGCAGCCAGCTCGCGGAGGGAATCGCGCGATCGCTGGCGCCGCCCGGAGTGATGGTCTGGTCGGCCGGATCGGCGCCGACGCGTGTCAGGCCCGAGGCCATTGCGGCTCTCGCCGAAATCGGGATTGATATCTCCCACCATCACTCCAAGCACGTCGCGGACATCCCGGCAAAGGACGTCGACGTCGTCATCACGCTGTGCGGCGAAGAAGAGTGTCCCGTCTTCCTGGGCCAGGCGACGCGGGTGCATTGGGGACTGCCGGATCCGGCCAGCGTCACGAGTTCTGACTCCGATCGCGCGGCCGCATTCCGGGACACGAGAGACGAACTGCTCCGCCGGCTGACGGTGGTCTTCGGTCGCTGAAGAAGTTGTCGGCACCAGAGGTGCCGACCAGACGTTACCCAGCCCCCCGAGGATGCGAAGAACATGGCACAGACACTACAGCGGGTTGGATTCATCGGCGGCGGACGCGTCACGCGTTTGCTGGCCGCGCGTTGGCAGCAGGCAGGCATCTCCCACCTCGAACTCATTGTCACCGAACCCGACGACGCGGCGTTCGCGAAGTTGACGGGGGCCTACCCGCGGACGCGCCGCGCGCCCCTGGAAGAGGCCGGGGCCGCCGACGTCGTGTTCGTAGCGCTCCATCCGCCGCTGTTCGCGGCGACGCTCGCCGCGCTCCGACCGATCTTGTTGCCGAACGCGGTCGTGGTCTCGCTGGCGCCGAAGGTGACGCTGGCGGCGCTCGGGACGGGCCTTGGCACGACACGTGTCGTCCGGATGATTCCGAACGCGCCGTCGATCATCGGCCGCGGCTACAATCCCGTGGCGTTCGGCGCCGGCTTCGACGCGGACTGCCGCGCCGTCGTCGAACCCCTGTTCACGCCGTGGGGCGCGTGGCCCGAGGTGCCGGAGACGAATCTCGAAGCGTACGCCATCCTGACCGGGATGGGGCCGACCTATTACTGGTACCAGTGGCAGGCGTTGCGGGACCTGGCAGGCCAGTTCGGCCTGACTCCCGAGGCGACCGACCATGCACTCACGCATATGCTCGACGGCGCCCGCGAGACGCTGCTGACGAGCGGGCTGGCTCCCGCGGACGTTATGGATCTCATTCCGGTTCGCCCGCTCGAGGCCATCCAGCCGACGGTGGACGAGGCCTACCGGACAACATTGCCGGCACTGTACGCCAGGATCACGCCGGCGTAGCTGTCCGTCGTGCCGGGCTCCAGGCTCCGTACCTGGCCGTGTCCCCCGACATCACGCGACATGGGCTCCATGCCGCGTAATGTCGCTTGTCATCCGACGAGGACGCCGACATCCTGCCATCGCCATCGTCGATGGTGGCGACAGGAGCAGCGACACATGTCCAGTGCCGACTACGAGGCCTTCGTCGTCCGCCATCCGGAGTACCTGACCGCCGGCGACATTGCCGCGTTGCGAGGGTCGGAGTTCAGCCGGCTCGACCGCGCGGGACAGGTGTACCTCGACTACACCGGGGCGGGGCTCTATGGCGCCTCTCAACTGCGGCAGCATTTCGAGCTGCTGAGCGAGGTCGTCCTCGGCAATCCACATTCGGAGAACCCCACGTCGCAAGCCGCGAGTGTTCTCGCTGAACACGCGCGCCGGCACGTCCTGGAGTTCTTCGGGGCCTCGGCTGAGGACTACTGTGTCGTCTTCACCGGCAACGCGAGCCAGGCGCTCAAGCTCGTCGGCGAATCGTATCCGTTCGGCCCCGGAAGCCGCTTCCTGCTGACCTTCGACAACCACAACTCGGTGAACGGGATTCGTGAGTACGCGCGGGCTCGTGGCGCCGAGACGACGTACGTTCCGGTGGTGCCGCCGGATCTTCGGGTTGATGCCGGGGCGGTCAGGGAACAGCTCGGCCTGGCCGTCGGGGAGAATACCGGCCTCTTTGCCTATCCCGCCCAATCCAACTTTTCGGGCGTGCAGCACGATCTCGACTGGATTGCCGAAGCGCAGGCCCACGGCTGGGATGTGCTCCTCGACGCTGCGGCCTTCGTCCCGACCAACCGCCTCGATCTCGGTCGGTGGCACCCCGACTACGTCGTGATGTCGTTCTACAAGATGTTCGGCTACCCGACGGGCGTCGGTGCGCTCCTGGCGCGCTGGCCGGCCCTCTCCAAGCTCAGGCGCCCCTGGTTCGCCGGGGGGACGATCACGGTCGCGTCCGTTGGGGCCGACCGGTTTCACCCGGCCGAGGGTGCGGCGGGATTCGAGGACGGCACGGTGAACTTCACGAGTCTGCCGGCCATCGACGTGGGGCTCGAGTTCCTGGAGCGGGTCGGGATCGACAACATTCATGCTCGCGTGCAGGCGTTGACCAGCTGGCTTCTCGAGCGCCTGGTGGAGCTGCGCCACGCCTCGGGGCGTCCCCTCGTGACACTCTACGGCCCGGTTTCCATGGACGCCCGCGGCGGCACGGTCACGTTCAACATGAACGATGCGGCGGGCCGGTTCATCGATCACCAGGAGATTGAGGAACGGGCCGGCAGACGGCGGTTGTCCATTCGTGCCGGGTGTTTCTGCAATCCGGGCGCTGGCGAGCTGGCCATGGGCATCTCCGCCGACGAAATGCGGACGTGTTTCGCGCGGGCGGCCGATCGGATTACGTATGACGAATTCCGTCGCTGCATCGACGGGAAGAGTACCGGCGCCGTGCGCGTGTCCCTTGGCACGGCGACGACATTCCACGATGTGGAAGCGCTTATCGGGTTTGCGCGGTCGTTCGTGCAGTGACCGGCCGTGACGTGCGTGGCGGCGGGCCGTCGTGACGCGGCTGGCCGACCACGACGGTTTCGGGTAAGCTCCCCACCGCCCCTTCGGTTGGTCCGCCGTGCCTCTCCCGGAAACGCCCCCGATTGCTGCAGGAGTCTGTCGATGACCTCATCTGGCACGCCCTTCTCCGGCCGGGCGCTCGTGGTTGCCCCGCTCTTCGCCCTGACGGCCTTGACCGTCGTCGCTGTTGCCACCCGGGTGTGGGTGCTGACCGCCATTCCTGTCGGGTTCCTGTTCGGCTTCTTCCTCCAGAAGGGGGCGCTCTGCGGTGCCGCCGCGCTGAGCGAAGTCGTCATGTTCAAGGATCGGTCGAAGGTCGGGGGCCTGTGGGTGGCCATCGTCGTCTCGATGCTGGGCTTCGCCGTGATCGGGGCGGCCGGGTGGGTCCAGCTGGCGCCGAAGCCGCTGATCTGGCTCAGTGCCACAGTCGGCGGCCTGATCTTCGGCGCCGGCACCGTGCTGGCCGGGGGGTGTGTCAGCGGCTGCCTGTTCAAGGCGGCCGAGGGCAACATCAACTCCATGGTGGCCATCGGCGGCATCGCGCTCGGTGTTGCCATGGTCGAGACCGGTCCGCTTCACGGCCTGCAGGTGGCCATGGCGGCACGGGTCATCAAGTCCGCGGCGGGCAAGCCGGTGACGCTCCCGAGTGTGACGGGCCTGCCGTACTGGGTGCTGGCACTGATCATCTCCGCGGTGACGGTGGGCGTGGTGCTGTGGTTACGCAGCCGGCGGACCCCAAGCCGCCTGAAGCCCGACGCAACGCCGAGGCCCTTCCTCGCGCGGTCGTGGAAGCCTTGGCAGGCGGGACTGGCCATCGGGCTTCTGGCGGGGCCGGCGTACCTGTCGTCGGCGGCCACCGGACGCAACTACCCGCTGGGAGTGACGCACGGCGTGCTGCAGGCCTACGAGGTGCTCACCGAGCCCCACCTCAAGCATGTGTGGCAGAAGGCGCCGGCTTCTCAGGCCCCGACGACGGCCACGCCGTCGGGGCCTCAGCCACTGGTTCCAGCGCCTCCGCCGGCATCCGCACCGCCCGCAACGGTCATCAACTGGTGGCTCGTGGCAGTGGTTCTCGCGTTGCCGTTCGGATCCTGGGTGTCGGCGAGACTGTCCGGCCCGGTGAAACTCCGGGCCAGACCGCCGGAACAGACCCTCATCGCCTTCTTCGGCGGTGTCCTCGTGGGTATCGGCGCAGCGTTCGGGACGGGGTGCGTCGTGGGGAACATCCTCTCGGGCTGGGCGTTGATGAGCGTGGGCATGCTGATCTTCGGCGTGGCGACAGCGCTGGGAAACTGGGCCGTGACGCTCGTCTACGCCATGGGCTGGAATCCGTTCGAATCGTAGCAGCGTTACGCTAGAATGCGCGCCATGCCGACCTTGTCTGCGATTGCCGGCGTCGCCAGGGCCCCCTTTCTCCTCCTTCCAGTGACGCTCGTTGCCGCTGGCGCCTCGGCGGCCGCGTACGATGGCCGGGTGTCACTCGTCGCGAGCGTGCTGGCCGTCGTCGGTCTCACCGCCCTGCATGCCGCCGTGAACGCGTTCAACGAAGCGAGCGACATGCAGACGGGCATCGACCTGCACACGACGCGCACGCCCTTCAGCGGCGGCAGCGGAACGTTGCCGGCCGGTGCCATGACGCCCGCCGGGGCCAACCTGGTTGGTACCGCCGGGTCGGTCGTCGGACTCGCGATCGGTGGGTACTTCATCTGGCGGATCGGCTGGTGGCCCTTCGCGCTCGTCATGGCGCTCGGGGCCGTCTCGGTTGTGTGCTACACGCAGGTGTTCGCCCGCAGCGGCGTCGGCGAGATCTTCGCCGGGCTCGGGCTGGGCCTGCTCCCGGTCGTCGGCAGCGCCCTCGTGCAGGACGGCGTCATCGGGCCCGCGGCGTGGGCCGCGGGAATCCCGGCCTTCCTCATGACGTTCAACCTGCTGCTGTTGAACGAGTTTCCGGACGAGGAGGCGGATCGCGCGGGCGGACGGAAGAACCTCGTGCTGATGCTCGGCCGGAAGGGCGCGGCGCTCGTCTTCGCCCTGGCGGCGATCGCGACGCCGCTGTCCGTGCTCGCCGCAGTGGTGGCCGGCGTCCTGCCGGCCTGGGCCCTGGCGGCGTCGCTGGTTGGCGCGTGGTTCGTGCGCCCCGCGGTTCAGTGGTCGCTGACGCGACCAGCAGAGCCCGTGCCGATTCCGGCCATGGCCGGGAACGTCATCTGGAATCTCTCGACGAACACGCTCATCGCGGTGGCGCTGGGCATGGCGGCGTGGATGCGATAACCGACGCGTCGGGCAGGATCAGGGGATGTTGAATCTGGCGAGCAGCGCCTTCACCTCATCGGCCTGCCGAATCGGTCTGAACGCGACCGAGGTTGCCACCATGCCGGCACACGATCGATCGAGGTCAAACGCGCGCTGCAGGTGTGTCACCGCGCGAGCGAGGTGGCCCGAGATGCCGTAGGTCTCCGCCACGATCAGTTCCGCCCGGGCACTTTGGTCCAGCTGCAGCACGGCTTCGAGATCGCGAATGCCGTCCACGGTCTGCCCGGTCTTCAGCTCGAGCAATCCCAGGTAAACGAGCGCGCCGGCCGGGGCGATCTTGGGGTTGTTCCTGAGGGGAAGGATGTCCTCTGCCGCCCCTGCCGAGTCCCCCGCCAACAGGCGACAGGCCCCGCGCTCGGCCATCATGGGAATCGCGTCGGGAAACGCCCGGATCGTCCGGTTCATCAGGTCGACGCAGTCGGCGTACTGGCCCATCCTCCTCAGGTTGTGGGCGCGGTTGCTGACGGCCGTGGACAGGTTTGGCTTGAGCTCGAGCGCCTGCCGGTAGAACTGTTCCGCGAGTTCGGGGTCCTGGTCCCGATTGCAGGCGTAGACGTAGGCGGAGTACGAGTCACCCAGCAGGGCCATCGCCTCGGCCGCTCGAGGATCGAGTTCGAGCGCCAGCCGGGCTTCCGCGCGCCACGTCAGGACGTCACTTCTCGACCGCGCCGCCAGAGAAAGGGCGATGTGCGTCTCGGGATGACCTGGCAGAAGCTGCGCGGCGCGGCGGGCGGCGTCTGTGGACCGGTCGCTCGCGGCCTTTCCGCCCGCCCACATAGGCTGCGACAGCCGACCGTAGGTCTTGCCCAAGATCGCCCAGGCAGCGCCGTACGACGGGTCCCGAGAGACCGCCCGCTCCAGTGCAATGGCCGCGTCCCGGTACTGGCGGGCACCGTACAGCGCGCTGCCTTCGGCAAACGCGGCGTACGCCTGCGGGTCCTTCGTGTCACCGGACTCGCCCGCCGTCCACCGGGCCCAGGGTCGGAACGTGGCCAGGGCCATGGCGGTGGCCGCCAGAAGCACCAGGACGGCCGCGAGCACCCACTTGCGGGGTACTGCGGCCACCGGCCCGCCGGCGGCCGCCTCCGGAGCCGCGTCGTGGGGCGCTCGCCTGGACAGCCACGCGTCCAGTTCCGACGTGAACGCGTACGCGGTTGCCCGCTGCTTGTGCTCGATGCGATGGATCGGGAGTCCTTCGTTCAACTCCCACCGCTGGACCGTGCGGATATCCCGCGCCAGATAGCCAGCAATGGTCTTCCAGCCGTCGAGGCGCTCCCCTGGCGGGGGGTCCGGACGGCCGCCAGCGGCATCGGTGCCGTCTGCTGGCTCGAGGTCGTCTGCCATGGTGGAGCCCATTCTAACCCCAACGGTTCCCTCACGCCGGAGCACCCGGCCGTCCTCAGCCACCGCGACATCTCACGGCGTTCCGGCCATGTCGCGTAATGCCGCTTGCTGTCTGACCGCCGGAGGCGCACGCTCCGCCCATTCCGTGGGTGACGGCGCCACAGCCCGATGACCCGACGCGACTGATGGAGGGATGCCATGCGCATGCGGACTTGGATCGTCCTCGCGACCCTGGCGGCGGTGCTCCTGACCCCGCGGGCCGCGTCTGCACAGACGACGGACAGAGCCGGAATCGAAGGCAAGGTGGCCGACCAGGGTGGCGGCGTGCTGCCGGGGGTCACCGTCGCCATTGCCAGCCCTGCGCTTCAGGGAGGGTCCCGTTCGACGGTGACTGACGCCGAGGGGCGATACCGCTTCGCTGCCCTGCCGGCCGGAGCCTACCAGGTGACCTACGAACTCGCGGGTTTCGCCGCCATCAAGCGTGATGTCAGGCTCGACACGGGGTTCGTGGCGACCCTGAACGAAACAATGGGTGTCGGGACCGTCCAGGAATCCGTGACCGTGACGGCGGTATCGACGGTCGTCGACATCCGGACGACGGCCGTCAGCACGAACCTCGGCAGAGAGGCGCTCGAAAGCCTTCCGACCTCCCGGAGCATGTGGCAGGTGATGAACCTTGCCCCTGGTCTCCGTGTGTCGGGAGCCGATGTCGGCGGTACGGCGGCGGGCACCCAGCAGAACTACTCGAACTACGGCACGTCGACCGGCGGGAACAAGCCGACGATCGACGGCGTGGACACGCGTGAGGATGCCGGCGGTGCGGGGTTCTACTACGACTACGGCGCATTCCAGGAAGTCCAGATCCGGGCGATGGGTGCCGATGCCGAGATGGCGGTGCCAGGCACGCAGTTCATGGGCATCCTCAAGTCGGGTGGTGACACGTTTCACGGGTCCGGGATGTTCTCGTGGGAAACGCCCAAGCTCCAGGCGGACAACGTGACCGACGACCTGCGTGCCCGGGGGGTCAGCGACGGCAATCCGCTCAAGTCCTATCACGACAGCAACGTCGACCTGGGCGGACCGGTGCTCAAGCGTCGGCTCTGGTTCTACGGGTCGTATCGGCACCAGCGTGTTCGGCAAGGCGTTCTCGGCTACTACACGGAGCCGGGCAAGGCCGGTGAGTACAACGTCCTCATCACGAACGCCACCGGCAAGCTCACCGGGCAGTTGAGCCCGGCTCACCGCTTCAGTGGTTTCGTGCAGGCGCAGAAGAAGGACTACCCCGAGCGGAACGCGGACGCGTTCCGGTATCGGGAATCGACGTGGCATCAGATCTTCAAACCCCTCGCGGCCAAGGGCGAGTGGACGTGGATGGTCTCCGACCGCACGCTGGTGAACGCGTTCGTGGGGCGGTGGCAATACGTGACCGACGCGCTGAACTACACGGAAGCGCCCGCCGCCTACGACACGGCGACGCTGCGTTACTGGGGCCGTTTCAACACCGCTCCGTACGTCGGGGGCCGTGGCCGCTGGCAGTACAACGCCGCGGTGTCACGCTACATCCCGAGCGGCTGGGGCGGCAGCCACGACCTGAAGGCCGGGATGGAACTCACCGACGAGAATCGAACGTACGACGCGGACGCCCGGTCGAACGGGGCCGATTACCAGCTTCGGTTCCAGAACGGCGTGCCATTCCAGGTGGTCGTCTACAACTACCCGTACTACACCCTCAACAAGATGACGACGCAGTCCTTCTTCGCGCGTGACGCGTGGCGGCTGGGAGGGCGGGCCACGCTCAACGTCGGTGCCCGCTTCGAGCGCTACCACATCTACCTGCCCCAGCAGTCGAAACCCGTCGGCCGTTTCTACCCGGCCGGCGACTTCCCGGAGACGGAGGTTCTCACCTGGAAGAACTGGGCACCGCGGGCGGGGTTGTCGCTTCCCTTGGACAAGACCAACCGGACGGTGTTCAAAGCGACGTACGGCTGGTACAACTTCGCGACCCAGGCCAACTACGGCGATACGTACAACCGCAACGCGGCGAACACGACCACTTACCGCTGGAACGACCTGAACGGCAACCGCGACTATGACGACGGCGAATTCGGCACATTCGTGAGTTCCACCGGGGCCTCGTCTTCCGTGACGAATCCGGAACTGAAGCAACCCAAGACGCACGAGGTCACCGCCTCGCTGGAGCGCCAGATCGCCGCGGACTTCTCGAGCCGGGTCAGCTACGTCTTCCGACGGGAAGTCGACCGGTACCAGAACGTCAACGTGCTGCGACCCTACGCGGCGTTCACCATTCCCCTGACGGCCACCGACCCTGGACCTGATGGCGTCGTGGGCAGCGCCGATGACGGCAAACCCGTCACGTACTACGACTACACCGCGGCCTACGCGGGATCCGCGTTCGTGCAGTTGAAGGACATCAACACGTCGGGTTACACGAACACCTTCCACAACATCGAGATCGCCGCCCAGAAACGCCTGTCCAACCGCTGGCAGCTGGTGACGTCCTTCCTGGCGACCCACGTCGACACGTGGCGCAACGGCGTCCCGCAGGACCCGAATGCGGCGGGCTTCTTCCCCAAGTCGAAGTACTGGGAATGGGGATTCAAGGCGTCAGGCAGCTACGAGCTGCCGTGGCGCATGCAGGCCGCGGCGATGTTCACGAGCCAGAGCGGATCGGTGTGGGCCCGCGAGGCGAGATTCACCGCCGGCCTGGCTCGGCTGTCCGAGGTGATTCTGCTCATGGAAGACCCGGCCGCGCGGCGGCTGCCGACGCAGAACATTCTGAACCTCCGACTCGAGAAGCGGCAGAAGATCCGGTTCGGGACCGCGGCGTTCCAGCTCGATGTCTTCAACGTCACGAACACGAACGTCGAACTGGGCGTCACGGCGCGATCCGGCGCGAATTTCAACAAGATCACCAGTATCGTCCCCCCTCTGGTCGCGAAGCTCGGGGCGACCTTCTCGTTCTAGGGGGCGGCCATGAAGCACCTGCGCACGTGGTTGGTGTCGGCGACCGTGGTGTGCGCCGCGGGGCTTGGACTGGCCTCGCCGGCGCCGCCGGCGCCCGACGGCCTGCTGACGGACTTCGTCTGGCGGAACATCGGGCCGGGGAGCGCTGCCGGCAGGATCGTCGATGTCGAAAGCCTGGACACAGACCCGCGGTTCATCCTGGTGGCGTCCGCGTCGGGAGGCGTCTGGAAAAGCGTGAATGCCGGCACCACGTTCACGCCGATCTTCGACACCTACGCGACCGGCTCGATCGGCGACGTGGCGGTCTTCCAGAAGAACCCCCAGATCATCTGGGTCGGGACCGGAGAAGCGAACAACCGGAACGACGTCGGGTGGGGGGACGGCGTCTACAAGTCCATGGACGGCGGGGCGACCTTCGCGAACGTGGGCCTCACGAGGACGTTCCAGATTGCGCGGATCGTCCTGCACCCCACCGACCCCCGGATTGCCTACGTCGCGGCGGTGGGCGATCTCTGGGGCGGCAGCGGAGACCGGGGCCTCTTCAAGACGGTGGACGGCGGGGCGACCTGGCAGAAGCTCGAACGCGGGCTGCCATCCGGCCCCCAGGCCGGGGCGACCGACATCGTCATGGATCCGACGGATCCGGACACGTTGTACGCGGCCTTCTACCAGCGGATCAGGCGACCGTACCGGTTCGACTCAGGCGGACCGGCGAGCGGGCTGTTCAAGTCGACGGACGCCGGCAGGACCTGGCGGCGACTGACCCGGGGGCTGCCCACGGGAGACCTCGGCCGAATCGGGCTGGCGATTTCGCGGCGGACACCTCGAACCCTCGTCGCCATCGTCGAACA
>CAZJRM010000113.1:0-16400 GCA_964547975.1 uncultured Vicinamibacterales bacterium
GCGACAACATCGTCTGGGGTGACAACATCGTCTGGGGCGACAACATCGTCTGGGGCGACACGGTCGAGATTTCGAAACAGTAGCGCGGCACACTCCCGGCACCTTTGGACGTGGCTCAAGCCCCAGTTGAGGATCGGAACATGTTCCCGGTAGTTGTTGCCCATCATCGTGCGTGCCGAAGACAGCGGTGGATTCCGACTGTCCTTTCGGCCGCAGTCATGGTCCTGCTGGTGTCGCACGCGGCGACCGCAGCGGGGCCCAACAGCGGTGCCCCTGGCCCGAAGGCCGACCGCTGCGTCGAGTCCTTCCTGGCCAATCCGCCGAGTACGCGGGCCCTGAGCGTCATCGTCCGGACGGTGCCCGGCGGCGGTCAGGCCGTTAAGGCAGCCGCCTCAGCGCTCGGTGTCAGGCTCCATCCCATCGGCGCGTCCGGACACCTGTTCGAAACGCGAGGCGACGCTGCAGCCGTCGAGGCCCTCGTCGAGCACCCGATGGTCGAGCGCGTGTCCGCCAACGTCGGGGTCCGCGCCCACGCCGCGGTCGAATCGGTCACGACAACCGCCAGCCAGTTGCTGGGAACCCTGGGTCTTGGCGGGAGCGACTTGACGGGTCGCGGCGTTGGGGTGGCGGTCGTCGACTCTGGAATCGACGCGTCGGTGGACTTCACTGGAGGCATCGTCTTCTTCGATTTCACGCGAGTCGGCAGAACGGGAGCGTCACTCGCTCCGGTCGCGAGCCGCACCTATGACGACTACGGGCACGGCACGCACGTGGCGGGCCTGATTGCCAGCAACGGCAGGTCGTCGGCCGGCCTCTACCGCGGGATCGCGCCCGGCGTCCGGTTGATCGCGCTGAAGGTGCTCGATGGCACCGGCGCCGGTCTCACGAGCAACGTCATCCGCGCCATCGACTTCGCCGTGGCGAACCGCAGGCGCCTCGGCATCGACGTCATCAATCTCTCGCTCGGGCATCCGATCTACGAGCCCGCCGCCTCGGATCCCCTCGTCCAGGCGGTGGAACGCGCGGTGGCCGCCGGCATCGTCGTGGTCGCCTCGGCCGGGAACATCGGCATCGATCCGACGACCGGAGAACCCGGTTACGCTGGCATCACGTCACCGGGCAACGCCCCCTCCGCCATCACGGTCGGAGCCCTCGACACGCGCGGAACCGTCACGCGGAACGACGACGTCGTGGCGCCGTTCAGTTCCCGTGGTCCAAGCTGGTACGACGGATTCGTCAAACCCGATGTCGTGGCCCCGGGCATGCGCCTTGTTTCGAACGCCGGCGACGACGCCCTGCTGACGAGGCAGTGCGCTTCGTCGCTGGTCTCGACCGAGGGCGTTTCGCTGACGCCGTCCCAGGCGGCCGCCTCGGCCGACATGATTCGTTTCAGCGGGACCAGCATGGCCGCCGCCGTGGTGTCGGGCGTGGTCGCCCTCGCGGTGGAGGCGCACCGGACGACGTGGCCGGCGGGCGCTCCGCTGACACCGAACGCGGTGAAGGCCATCCTCCAGGTCACGGCCATCGACGTCGCGGGGATTGATGTGTTTTCGCAGGGCGCCGGAGCCCTCAACGGCGACGGAGTCGTGGCCCTCGCCGCCGCCATCGACACCCAGGCGCCGGCCGGTTCGTCCTGGCTGACAACGAGCCTGGCCACCGGCGTGTCGACGATCGCCGGGGAATCCTACGCGTGGTCGTCCCGCATCGTGTGGGGCGACCGGATCGTCTGGGGCGACACGATCTACCAGTCGGACGTGGCCTGGACGCAGCGCATCGTCTGGGGCGATGTCACCGTGCTGGGCGACCGCATCGTGTGGGGCGACAGTCTCGTGTGGTCCGACCCCTCGTCGTGGGCCAACCGCATCGTCTGGGGCGACGCGTTCCTGCGCCTCGACACGACCTCCGGAGAACGTATCGTCTGGGGCGACGCGACCGTCCGGAGCGAACGATTCACCTGGTAGCCCGTCGGCGGGACACCATCGACGACGCCGGTTGCGAGGTCAGTCGCGACCGGCGTCGTCGCGTACGTGCGGACGCTGGCTGAGCAGTGGCACCACCCTTCGTTCTGCTCTTCGAAGACGAGGGCTCCACCGCGACATCGGAGCCGACTACCTGACGAAATCGACACGGTAGACGCGGACCGACTCCGCCGGCAGATCCACGCCAATCTCGAGTCGGCGTCCCGACACCGCCTGCGACCCGCCGACGGTCAGTTCCGACATCCGGCTGGCCTCGCGGGCGAGGTCGAGCACGTAGTCCGCACGCGCGGGCGTCGCGCCATGGTTGAACAGCAGCACCCATTCGCCACGGGGCGCGGACAGCCGGCGCAGTTCCACGAACCCCGACGACCGCAGCGGTGGGCGCGGCACGTTCGCCCAGTCGGCGAGCAGATCTCCGAGCGGGTGGTTGGCGACCGGGTCGGTGGCGTTACGTTCGCCGGCGAAGGTGCCGAGCATCATCGCCCGGCCGAGGCCGTGAGCGCGTTCGATGGCGGCGGGCGCCCCATCGTCGAATGTCGCAGCCACGTGTTCGCCGGTCCCCGAACGCGCGAAACGTTCGACGAAGCCCGTGCCGGCGAACGCACGGCCGTTCCACGTAACCGTCGCCTGGCGAACGGGCAGCACTTCGGTCTCGCGGATGCCGAGCATCGTGTGCCAGCCGAATCCCGGCAGGACGGGTTCCGCATGACCTCGTTCGTCCTGCCATCCCGCGCGCGCTTCGATGAACGCGTGTCCGCCGGCCTTGACGTACCCTTCGACGGCGTCAGCCATCGCCCTCGTCAGCAGCAGCGGGTATGGAACGATCACGAGCCGGTAGGGGCGGAGATTCGCGGCCGTGATCTCGCGGGCGCTGGGAATGTCGACGGGGATGTTCCGCTCGAAGAACATCCGGTGGTAGCCGGCGACCGACCGGTGGATGCCGCGGCGGTCTCCGTACGCCTGCTCGCCGCCCAGCAGGGGCACGAGCGGGTTGAAGACGATGGCGACCTCGGCAGGTACGGGTGTGGAAGAGAGCAGCAGGTCGGCGTTGGCCGCGAGCGTCCGCGCCACGGCGCCGGCACGCCGGCTGCGTTCCGTCTCCGTGCCGTCGAGATTGACGAGGCCGTAGCCGCCGGCTTCGTAACCCGTGCTCATCGGATAGTAGGCGTAGTAGTTGATGGCGCGGGCGCCGCGGGCCACGAGGCCCCACGTCTGCAGCTCGAGGTCGGCGGGGGTCACCGGGTTGCCGGCGATGATTCCGTGGACGCCGTAGCCGGCCTGGAGTTCCCCGACGTAGAACCCCCGCCCGCCGGTCACGCTGTGGACGGCGTCCATGACGAGCGCGCGGCGCTCGAGCGGAAAATCGCGGTCGGGGGATGTCAGCCGCGGATAGAAACTCGTGCCGAAGTAGTCGACGGCATCCTTCATCAGGTAGTCGTCCGACGCGTCCATGGCGTCGGCGAGCGTCCGAAACACCGGCGACGGATTCGGCGCATGGCTCGTGACCAGGTGGACACGGTCCACGTGTCTCACGGCGTCCGCCCGCGTCTTGAGGTCGGCGGCAATCTTGTCGCCGATGTACACGCGCCAGTCGGTGAAGTCCGTGTAGGTCAGGATGGTGCCGAAACGCGGAGGCTCGACCTGCGCCCAGTCCGTGAAGGTGCGATACCACGCGCGGTTGAGCGCGGGCAGGTCGGCATACCTGGACTGCAACCAGAGGCGGAATCGCGCGAGGCTGTGTGGACAATAGCAGAACTGGGCGTTCGGCAGGTACGCGGGCAGCGCCCAGTTCATGACGGCCGGTTCGCTCCAGACGTCATAGGCGTAGAACGCCGGGCTCTTCGATGCGTGGCGGGCGACCTCCTCGAAAAACGCCGTGACGGCGGCGCCGACGCCCGGGTGATCCACGCAGAAGCCGGGTGCCGCCTGCGATGGCAGCGAGACGCCGCTCTGAGCCGTGAAGCGCCCGTCGGGGAACTTCCGGCCGACCCATTCGGGGGCCGAATCCACGTAGACCTGGACGAGAACCCGCAGCCCGGCGTCCTGGGCGAGCCGGAGCAGCAGGTCGAGGTTGTCGAGGCGGTAGCGGCCTTCCGCCGGCTCGCCGGCACTCCACTCGACCCAGGTGCGGACGGCGTTGAATCCCAGCCGCCTGATCCGATCGAGGTCGGCGCGCCATTGACGTTCGGAGTCGGGCCCGATCGGTGACAGCATCGGCGCCCGCGCGGTGCCGCCGCTGTACCAGACAGCGACCGGGAAGAAGGGCGCCGGCCCGGGCGTCGAAGGGACCGCCGGCCCCAGAACCGCCATGGCCGTCAATCCGGCCGCCACCCACGCTGCCACCCGCCGCATTCGCCACCCCCCCGAAACTGGGCCACCTTCCGTTTCCCCGCCTCGCGCCACGAAAACGGGGCCACCTTCACTTTCCGGCGCCGCCCCCGGAAACGGGGACACCTTCCGTTTCCCGGTGTGCGTTCCCCGGCGTGAGGCCGCTCAGCCCAGCCCCCGCCAGTTACCGGCGGACGCCGCGCAGGAGTTCATCCACCCGGACGAATGAATAGCCTCGCGCGATCAGTTCGTCCATCAGCCCGCCGAGCAGTTCGTGCATCTTGTCCTGGCGAGCCGGACCCGCCCCAATGTGCATGAGCAGGAGGAACCCGCGCAACCCCTCCGGGGAGTCACGTTCGAACGCCAGGACGCGACGGACGATTTCGGCCGACGACACGAAGTTCGTCTCCGCCTCCCCGGTGTAGTCGGCGTTGGATCGAGTGCCCGGGGTGTAGTTCACGATCTGCAGCCCGTTCTCGAGACTCCAGCGGCTGATTTCGGCGTTGTACTGCTCGTACGGCGGCACCCAGAAACCGACGCGTGTGACGTCGACACCGAACTTCGACAACTCCGCGATGTTCTCCCTGAGGTCACGGTCGAACTCGTCCCGACGCACGAGCAGCGTCTTCGCGCTCGACCAGTCGCAGTAGAGCAAGTGCCGATCGGAGTGCGGGCCCAGGTAGTGGCCCTCATCCCTGATGCGAAGTACCACTCCGCGGAAGTCCGGCCGCCGGAGGAAGTCGCCGGTCAGAAAGAACGACGCAAGGGCCCTACGCTGCTTCAGTGTGTCGAGAATGGTCGCGGCGCCTTCGGCGAACTCGTGCCCCGTGAACTCGAGCGCGATTCGTCTTGCGTTCGTCGGGCCGCGGACGATTCCGCCGTCAACCACCGTTGCGCCGTCCTGCCATGCGGTCGACGACGGCGAGACGCCCAAGACCAACGGTGTCACGCAGACGGCAGCGCAGCGGGCGACGAAACGGAAGGTGGCCCAGTGTCGGAACCGGACGAGCGGAAAACGGAAGGTGGCCCGATTTCGGGACGCCATCGGGTAACTCCGGTCGGCGCGGATCAGAGCGCGAGCAACGTGCCGAGGCCGAGGGCCCTGGCGCGGCGATACACCTCGGGCGCCACCGCCACGTCCTCCAGCGCCAGGCCCAGATTCATCGCCATCGTCCGCTCGCTGGCGTGCTGGCGCCCCGGCTTGGTGCCGCCGACGAGTTCGCCGAGGTCGGCGTACGGATCCGGGGTCTGCCGGAAGTACCCGACCTTCCGGTAGTACTGGAACTGCGCGTGGTCGTCGGTGGAGATCCGGTCGAACTGCGCCAGCGCCTCGGGCTTCCAGTAACTGTCGAAGTCCACGGCCGATGCGAACGCGCCGGGCGCGAGCCATCCGGCCGGGATCGTCGGCGCGGGCTGTTTCAGCAGCGGCCCCGACGTCACGACGATGTCACTGTGGACGACCGCGGCCCGTGGCTCGCTCACCGGCACGACCTCGAGGCCGAGGGAAGCGGACATCTCCGCGACGAACCGGTCGCGGGCCTGCAGGTTGATGTCGAAGGCGAACACCTTCGTGAGCGTGAAGACCTGGGCGAGCGCCATGAGATTCGTCCGCCCCTGGACTCCGCAGGCCAGGATACCGACGGTGCGGCTGTCGCGGCGCGCCAGGTACTTCGCGGCGACCGCGGTGGCCGCGCCCGTCCGATAGGCCGTCACCCACGTGCAATCCATCACGGCATACGGCAGGCACGTGGCCACGTCGTTCAGCACGATGAGCCCGGAGATGTAGGGCAGGCCGCGCGAGGCATTGTCCGGGTTGCCTCCCACCCACTTCACGCCGGCCACGCGCATCCCGGAGATGAACGCGGGCATGGCGTGGATGAACGCCTCCGGCTGGGGGTGAAGCCCGGGTTTGGGCGGCATCTCGACGTGGCCGGCCGCCTTCTCACGAAAGCCCTGCTCGACCAGGGCGATCACGGTCGCCATGTCGACACCGGCTGCTTCAACATCCGCCCGCGACAGGTACAACAATTCGTGTCCGGCCATCCACTACCCCCAGAGGTCGCCCACCTTGAACCCGTCCGGGAACGGATCCTCGGCATCCACGACGTACTGCGCCAGCCCGGTGATCCAGGCGCGCCCCGAGATCTCCGGTACGATCGCGCGGTGCGGCCCGACCGCGGTCTCTTCGAGGACGCGGCCGGTGAACACCGTGCCGAGCACGCCTTCATGACGAAACGAGTCGCCCACGCGCAGCCGTCCCCGCGCGTGCAGCGTGGCCATCTTCGCGCTCGTCCCGGTCCCGCAGGGCGACCGATCGAGCACGCCGGTCCACGTCGATGGCTTCTCCCAGTCGAGGACTCCGGTCGACACGATTACCGAGTTGCGCCAGTCGTTGTCGGGGCTGGCCGGTGGCCCGCTCAGTTGGGCAATCGTGACGTCCCGGATTGCCGGATTCCCGGGATGTTCCACCGGCAACTGTTCCCGAGTTGCCGCCTTGATCATCTCGCCGATACGGACGATATCGCGGCCCTCGTCCGGCGTCAGACGCAATCCGAACCGCGTCGCGTCGGCAATCACGTAGAACATCCCGCCCCAGGCGACATCGACCGGTACCGTGCCGAGATGCGGGACCTCGACCGGCGCATCGAGATGGACGGCAAATGCCGGGACGTTCCGGAACGCCACACCGGTCACCTTGCCGTTCGCGCAGGTCGCACGGACACGGATGAGTCCGGCCGGCGCCTCGAGCACGAGATCGGTCTCCGGCTCCCGCATGGGCACCATGCCGGTCTCGAGCAGGGCCGTCGCCACGCAGATCGTGTTGGTACCCGACATGGGCGGGTACTCCACCGGCTCCATGATGACAAAGCCGGCATCCGCGCCGGGGACCGTCGGCGGCAGCAGCACGTTGCAGCACATCGCGGGGTACCCCCGCGGCTCGAACAGCATTCGGCGCCGCAGGTCGTCGGCATGCTGCTCGAAGTACTTCATCTTCTCGAACATCGTGCGGCCGGGCACGTCGAGCACGCCGCCCGTGATGACGCGACCGGGCTCACCGCACGCGTGGAGGTCGACGGCCGTGAGCAGCCTCGCGAGTCGCATGCCCGGGAGGATACTGCGGAGACCAGGGAATAGGGAATAGGCGAGAGAGAACAGGGAAAGGGAAGAGGGAAAGACAACAGGCGGGGGAGGAATGGGGATCGGGCCAATCCCCAATCCCCAATCCCCAATCCCTGATCCCCTTCCGGGGACTACTTCATCTCGAACGGCTCGAACTTCGGCGCCAGGGCGTGATTGACGGCGAACGCGACGAGGTAGATGAACGCGCAGAACGCGAAGAGCACCCCGTAGCCGGCCGTGACGTTCCCCGCCGCCTTGAACGAGTCGAGCAACTGCCCGGTGATGGTGGGGAACATGGCCCCGCCGAGCGCGCCGGCCATCCCGCCGATGCCGGTCACCGACGCGACCGCGCGTTTGGGGAACATGTCGGACGCCGTCGTGAAGAGATTGGCGGACCAGGCCTGGTGGGCCGCCCCGGCGAGCCCGATCAGCAGCACCGCCGCCCACTCGCCGACCGCCGTCGTGAAGTAGATCGGCATGACGCACAGCGCGAACAGGAACATCGCGGTCTTTCGCGACCGCGTGATGCTCCAGCCGCGCCGGTTGAAGTAGCCGGTCAGCCAGCCGCCGGCAATGCTCAAGACCGTGATGATGGTGTAGATCACCACCAGGTGGAGCCAGCTCTTCTTGAGGTCGAGCCCGCGTGTCTGCTTGAAGAAGTCGGGCAGCCAGATGAGGAAGAACCACCAGACCGGGTCCGTCAGGAACTTCGCCATGATGAACGACCACGTCTGCCGGTACCCGAGCAGCTTCGCCCACGGGATCTTGGCCGCGGAAGCCGGTTCGTCCCGATCGCTTTCGATATGGGCCAACTCGGCGGCGCTGAGCCCCTTGTGCGCTTCCGGCAGGTGATAGAGCGGCCACCACGCGAACAGCCACACGAAGCCGGCAACGCCCGCGGCCACGAATGCCGCCTGCCAGCCCCACGTGAACGCGATCCACGGCACGAGCGCCGGCGCGATGATGGCACCGACGTTGGTGCCCGAATTGAAGATGCTCGTGGCCAGCGCCCGCTCCTTCTTGGGGAACCAGAGCGCGACGGCCTTGATGGCCGACGGGAAGTTGCCGCCTTCGCCGAGGCCGAGCGACGCTCGCGCCACGCCGAACCCGAATGCCGTCGACACGAATGCGTGACCGATCGCCGCGACACTCCACGCGGCGATGGACACCGCGTAGCCGATCTTCGTGCCGTACTTGTCGATGAACCACCCGAAGATCAACATGCCGAAGGCATAGAAGATCTGGAACACCGAGTTGACCATGCCGAACTGCGCGTTCGTCCAGCCGAGCTGCTCATCGAGCATCGGCTTGAGAAGCGACAGGATCTGCCGATCGATGTAGTTGATCGTGGTCGCGAAGAAGAGCAAGGCGCAGATGACCCACCGCACCCGGCCCAACGGATGAGTCTGTTCGTTCATGACAGATGAATCCTTCCCCATCGCGCCCGGCCCCTTTGGCCTCGGCGAGGTGTGGACACCTTAATCCAGAAGTGGTCAAACCACAAGGGCCGCCCCCACCGCGACGACCCGGTTGCCGAGTTCCCGGCGAGAACACCCGCCCGCAGCCGCCGTTCCACACTACAATGGCCGGTATCTCGTTGCCGGTTCGCGGGTTCGAACGCTCGTGCCGAATGGCCCGCGGATTGCTCCAGGGGGTGAACCAGACCCCGAAGCTCCGGTTTGTCGGCACGAGGGCCACACCATGCAACTCACCCGCGCGGCAGATTACGGCGTACGCGTCATGGTCCACCTCGCGAGTTGCCCCCAGGGCGCTCGCGTGAGTCTCGCGGACCTGGCCGAGGCGGCGGAGGCCTCTCCCTCCTTCCTGTCGAAGATCCTCCAGCAACTCGTCAAGAGCGGCATGGTCACCTCACACCGGGGCAAACACGGTGGATTCAGCCTGGTGTCCCGGACACCGTCGCCGACGTTGCTCGAGATCATCACCGCCCTCGACGGCCTGCCGCCGCTCAACGACTGCCTCAAGACGGATGACGCGTGCCACCGGAAGACCTGGTGCGGCGTGCACCTCGTCTGGATAGAAGCCCAACAGAAGCTCCGGGCCGTGCTGGCCGCCGCTTCCCTCGACAGCCTGGTCCAGTCCTCCGCTTCGCGCCGGGCGGCACTCGGCCTCGACTGACCTCTGACGGCCGAGTACCACGATGACGACCGCCCGCGGCGGCACCCCCTCCACGGCCTCCTGCCTGGCCTCGGACTGGTTCGTCCGTGCGTGGCTCCTCGTGGCCGCCGCCTTCGTCGCCGCCTACCTGCTCGTGCCTCGCGGCGGATTCGCCTGGCTCGATCTCTGGGCCTACCCCGTCTTCGTCGCGGGTCCGTTTGCCGCCTGCCTCTTCGGACTCGGGCGTATCCCGTCGCTCCGGGAACGCCGGCTCTGGGCGTTGCTCGCGACCGGTCTGGGCGTCTGGTGCGTGGCCGCGCTCACCAGTGCCCTCATCCCGCCCTTCTCCCGGACGATGGGAATCCGCGTCGCCCTCGACGCGTTGTACCTGCTGCACTTCGTGCCATTCCTCGCCGCGCTCGTGACGCTCGGTTCGCCGGCGACGTCGGTCGAACGCGGAAGCCTCGCCCGCTGGATTCAACCGACGTTCTTCGCCGCGTCGATCATCGGGTGGATCACGTACGCCGTGCTGCTGCCGGCCTCCCTCTCGACCACGCTCGTCGATTCACGTTGGCTGGCGTTCATCATCCTCGACCTGGTCGTGCTGCTCTCGGTCGCGGTCCTGGCCAGTCAGAGCCGTGACCGCCGGCAGCGCACACTCCTGGCGGCCCTGAGCGTGGCGTTCCTGCTGGTCGCGGCCGTTGGCGCCATGGACGCCATCCTCGCGCGGGCGCCCGACAAGCCTCCGCACGGCACCGGGGTGGCGTTCCTGTGGAACCTCCCCTTCCTGGCACTCATCCCGGCCATCCGGCTGCGTCACTGCCTGCCGGATCACCTGCCCGCCGCCGAGATCGAGTCCGTCAGGCTGCCTTCGTCACCGGCGACGTTCGTCCTCGTGCTGGCCGCGTTCAGCCTGCCGGTCGTCCACACGGCGGCCACGGTGTTCGGGCTGGTGGATCCCCGCATCGCGTCCGCCCAGGACTCGACGGTCGCCTGGTCGACGCTGCTCTCGTTCGTGCTGGGCGCGGCGCTCTATCACGTCACGGAACTCGACCGCAGCCGCCTGGCCAGGGAACGTCGGGACCTCGAGCGGGCGCTTCTCCAGACGCAGCGGATGGAGGCCATCGGCCGCCTGAGCGGCGGCATCGCGCACGACTTCAACAACCTCCTCACCGCCATCGGCGGCTACGCTGACATGGTGATCGAGAGCCTGCCGGACTCGGACAGCACCGCGCGGGCCATGAAGCACGTGCGCACCGGTGTCGAACAGGCCACCGGATTGACGCGTCAACTCCTCGTATTCAGCCGACGCCAGGTCCTGCACGCCGAAACGCTCGACGTCAATGACCTGCTGCGTGACGTGCCGGCCCGGTACCGTCACCTCCTCGGGGAGCGGATCGAGTTGCACCTCGATCTCTCCGACGATGCGCCTCCCGCGTGGGTCGATCCGGTTCAGTTCGAGCAGGTCGTGCTGAACCTCCTCGTCAACAGCCGGGATGCGATGCCGGACGGTGGCATCATCACGGTGTCGACCACCGATATCGTGCACGGAGACGGTCGCGCCTCGGGCTGGCCCGAGTCGAAACCTGGCCGCTACCTGCGCCTCATCGTCGCGGATACCGGAGTGGGGATTGCTCCGGACCTGCTACCCCAGATCTTCGAACCGTTCTTCACGACGAAGCCTCCCGGTCGCGGCACCGGCCTCGGCCTCGCCCAGGTCTACGGCATCGTCGGGCAGACGGGCGGGCGCGTCGCGGTCGAGAGCGCCGTCGGGCGCGGCACGGCGTTCACGATCGACGTGCCGGCGTCCGAAGCCATCCCGCTTGCCGCGCCGACGTTGCTCGGTACGGAGTTGGGGGGCACCGAGACGATCCTGCTCGCGGAAGACGAGCAGGCGGTGCGCGAACTCGTCCGGTCCATGTTGACGACCGGCGGGTACTCGGTGCTGGTCGCGGGCAGCGGGGAGGAAGCGCTGGCCGTGGCCTCGCGCCATCAGGGTTCGATCGACCTGCTCCTGACGGACGTGGTAATGCCCGGGATCAACGGCCGTGTGCTCGCGGAGCGTCTCCAGCGGGAGCGGCCGGGTGTCGCCGTGTTGTTCATGACGGGCTACACGGATGACACGGTCGTCCGGCACGGCGTACTCGACGGGGTCGTGACCCTGCTGCCGAAGCCGTTCACCCGTCGAGGCCTGCTCGACGCGGTCCGGCAGGTTCTCGACGGCACCGCGGAGCCCGGTCTGCGGCCGGGAGGACACCGATGAGCCGGCGATGGTGGAGTCATCCCGTGTGGGGCGTTCTCCTGCGGGACCGGTTCGTCCTGGCGTACGCGGCGGTCTTCACCGCCACGCTGGTGGTGTACCTGGCACCGGGCCTGCCCGGCAACTTCCTGGCGTGGTACGGGCGGGCCGCGTATCTGACGCCATTCGTGGCCATGATGGTGCTGGCGGCCTTTTCGGGCCTGCGGCAGGTCCTCGATCGGGAAGAGCGGCGCTTCTGGAGGGCCATCGGCATCAGCGGCGCGGCGTCGCTGGCGGGCGTACTGCTGCACGTCGTCCAGGTGAGCCGGCAGACCTCCGTGGTCTTCGATGTCGCCGTCGACACGGCGTACCTGATGAGTTACCTGCCGCTCCTGATGGCGGTCGAGTGGCGTCCGCACGATGGCGTGCCACTCATCCCGTGGGAACCCGACCGCTGGGCGCACGTCATCACCTCGGCCCTGCTGGCCGGAGGCTGGTACGTCTACTTCGTGGGCCTCCCGGCCTGGTTCGACGAGTCGTTCTACGGGTCGACCATCCCCGCGCTGCTGCTGTTCCTCGTCCTCGACACGCTGCTCGTCGCCCTGTACCTGTTTGTCGGCCGCCGCTGCCTGGTCCCGCGCTGGAGGACCATCTACTGGGCCGTGGGCGCCGCGGCGTTCGCGACCACCGTTGCCGACCTGCTCGACCTCCTGAACGACGCGCGCCTGCTCGACTGGCAGGCCGGGCGGGTCACCGACCTGTGGTGGTGCCTGCCGTCATTCGTCTTCGTGATCGCCATCCGGCTTCGGCAGGCACCGCTTCCAGACGCCACCGCCACCGGCTCCGGGACGACGGGTTACAGCCTCGAGGAGCGGGCTCGCAGCGGGGCGTTCGTTCTGGCCGGCGGTTTCTCGTTCCCCCTGGTCCACCTCTGGCTCCGCGACGTGCAGCCGGTCAGCGTGGATCTGGAACGGGCGCAGGGATTCCTCGTCCTGGTGATGCTCGTCCTGTTCGCAGGTATCGCGGTCGTCGCCTACGGCATCCTCGGCCGCCGCCACGCGGAACTCGAACGGGTACGCCGCGGGCTGCTGGTGCGCCTGCGCGAATCGCAGCGCCTCGAGGCTGTGGGCCGGCTCGCGGGGGGCATCGCCCACGACTTCAACAACATGTTGACGAGCATCGTGGGCTACAACGACATGGCGCTGGATGCGCTGGCCGAGCACGACCCCAATCGAGCGTCCCTGGAACAGATCGCGCAGGCGGCAGGACGCGCGTCGGAGTTGACGCATCAACTGCTGGCGCTGAGCCGGCGCCAGATCCTGAAGCCCGAACGTGTCAACCTGTCGGCCATCATCGGCGAGTTCGCGCCGACACTCGCCCGGGTCATCGGCGAGGACGTGCAACTGGTGCAGCACCTGGCCCCGGATCTGAAGGACGTCATCGTCGACCCGTCGCAAATTCGATCGGCGGTGCTGACCCTGGCGGCGAACGCCCGCGATGCCATGCCCAGGGGCGGCCTGGTCGTCATCTCCACGGCCAACGTGCGCCTCACGCGCGAGAGTCACCCGATCGACCCGACACGCCCGGTGGGCGGGTACGTGGAACTTCGGGTGCGGGACACGGGCGCCGCGATCGCCGAGGAGGCGCGGGCGCACCTCTTCGAGCCGTTCTCTCCGACGGCCGACAAGGGGCGCGGCGCGGGCCTGGGACTGGCGGCCGTGCACGGCATCATCACGCAGAGCGCCGGGCGGATCGACGTCGAGAACGCGCCCGGGGGCGGCGTCGAGTTCATCATCCGGCTGCCCCGGGCGGCCGACGGCGATTCACCGACCCCGGTCCCGGCGACCTCCCGGTAGACGGCAGCCCGGGCTCGGCCAGCGTCGGCCACTCCGCCGGCCGACCGCGCTAGAATACTCACTCGCGCCACCACTCACACACGCAGGAGAACGAGCGATGGGCATCATGGACTTCATCAAGGGCGAGCTGATCGACGTCATCGAATGGACCGATGACTCGCGAGACACGCTCTCCTTCCGTTATCCGGACGAAGACAAGGCCATCAAGAACGGGGCCCAGCTCATCGTCCGCGAGTCGCAGGTCGTGCAGTTCATGTACCTGGGGCAGTTTGGCGACACCTTCGGCCCGGGCAAGCACACGCTGACGACGGACAACATCCCGGTGCTGACGAAGCTGAAGTCGTGGAAGTACGGCTTCAACTCGCCGTTCAAAGCCGACGTCTACTACGTCAACACGCGCCTGTTCACGGGCAACAAGTGGGGCACGGGCAACCCTATCATGGCGCGCGACGACGATTTCGGGGTCGTGCGGCTGCGGGCGTACGGGACGTTCGATTTCCGGATCGTCGACATTCCCCTCTTCCTGCGTGAAGTGGCCGGGTCGGACCAGAACTTCCGTCTCGACGAATTCGCCGAGACGATGCGCTCGCGTATCGTGAGCATCTTCAGCGTCGCGCTGGCATCGTCGAAGATCCCGGTGCTCGACGTCGCGATGCGGTACACGGAACTTGGCGACGCGCTGCTGCCGCTCATCAACCCGGCGGTGACGGAGAAGTACGGCCTCGAGATCACGAGCTTCATCGTCGAGAACGTGTCGGTGCCGCCGGAAGTCGAACAGGCGATCGACAAACGATCGAGCATGGCCGCCGTGGGCAACCTGAACGACTTCGTGAAGTACCAGATGGCCAAGGGCATGGAGTCGGGCCAGGGCGGCGGCGGCATGGCCGCGGAGCTGGCGGTCGGCTTCGGCATCGCGCAGCAGATGATGCAGCAGCAGGGCGGCCTGACCGGCGTGCCGGCGCCGCAGGCGGGGGCAGCGGCGGCTCCGGTCTCCGCAGCGCCGGAGCTGCTGGGTCCCGCGGACGTCGCGAAGGTGCTCGGCGTGCCCGAAACCGACGTGATGGCCATCATCACGTCCGGTGAGCTGAAGGCGAAGAAGATCGGTGCGAGTTACCGCGTCACGAAGGCGGCGCTCGACGCGTACCTGGCGCAGTAACCGTTCGCGCGGGTCCGGCCGGCACACGGCCGGGCCCGCCGCCTCCATCCGGGGACTCTCACGATGAGCACCGATCCGTCGTCCAGCATCAGTGCGCTGTCGAAACATGCCTGTCCCGCGTGCGGCGCCCAGGCCGAGTGGAGCCCGTCGAAGCAGAAGCTGGTGTGCCCGTTCTGCGGGACGGAGTCGCCCTACAAGTACGACTCCGAAACCGGCCGGATCGAGGAACTCGACCTCGTGACCGCGCTGCGCGAACTGCCGGACGAGCAACGCGGCTGGCAGACCGAACGCCGCAGTATCCAGTGCCAGAGCTGCAAGGCGGTGATGGTCTACGACCCGACACGGGTCGGACAGAACTGCGAGTTCTGCGGATCGCCCGCGCTCGTGGACTACCAGGAGATCAAATCACCGATCCGGCCGCAGAGCCTGCTGCCGTTCAAGGTGTCGCAGAGCGACGTTCGCGACAACATCAAGCGCTGGTACGCGAGCAAGTGGTTCGCGCCAGGCGCGCTGAAGAAGAAAGCCCTCGTCGATCAACTGAAGGGCCTCTACATCCCGTACTGGACGTTCGACGCGCAGGTGCATTGTCCGTGGCAGGCCGAAGCCGGCTACCACTATTACGTCACCGAAGAGTACCGCGATAACCAGGGGCGTTCGCAGACACGCCAGGTGCAGCGCACGCGGTGGGAGTACGCCGCAGGCGTGGTCGACCATTTCTTCGATGACGAACCCGTGCCGGGCACACACGGCGTGCACCTCGGCCTGCTGAAGGGCGTCGAGCCCTTCCCCACGGCCGATCTCGTGCCTTACGACACGGCGTTTCTGTCGGGGCACGTCGTCGAGCACTACCAGGTCGTGCTGGTCGACGCGGCGAAGCAGTCGCGCGATTCGATGTATCAGCAACTGATGGGGCTCTGCGGGCAACGGGTGCCTGGAGACACGTACCGGAACCTGCGCATTCAGCCGACGTATTCGGGCGAGACCTTCAAGCACATCCTCGTGCCGATCTGGCTGCTCACCTATACGTTCGGCGCGAAGACGTTCCAGGTGGTGGCCAACGGCTACACGGGCGTGCTCGCGGGGCAGTATCCGAAGAGCCCGTGGAAGATCGCGTTCGTGGTGCTGCTCGTCCTCATCGCGCTCGGGATCCTGATCGTGTCGCAGAACTGAGGCTTGTCGAAGACGGCCGTCCGGTGCTAGAATCAGTTCTTTGCCGGGTGGCCGGAGACACGTGTTGGGGCGGTTAGCTCAGTGGTAGAGCACCGGCTTTACACGCCGGCTGTCACAGGTTCGAATCCTGTACCGCCCACCACAGACGGGCGCGCGGGATTCACGGCTTGAAGGGCTTGCGCATCGCGGTGACAGCGGATGCGGCGCACACGGGGCCTTCAGGTTCCGCCTCGAGCGGGGTTGTAGTTCAGTTGGTTAGAACGCCGGCCTGTCACGTCGGAGGTCGCGGGTTCGAGTCCCGTCAACCCCGCCAATTCCTCACAGTTGTTCGTTCTTGCCGGGCTTGACGTGCCTGCGGGTGGCCTCGCCGTGGCTCGGGCAACGAGTCCCGTCAACCCCGCCAATTCCCACACTCATTGTGTCGCGAGGTTTCCGGA
>CAZJRM010000114.1:0-16295 GCA_964547975.1 uncultured Vicinamibacterales bacterium
ACCGCCAGCCGTCGCGTTCGACGCGGACGCTTCGATGAGCGACGCGGTGTCCTTGGCCGCCTGCGCCGAGCGCTGGGCGAGATTGCGGACTTCGTCGGCGACGACGGCGAAGCCCATGCCCGCCTCGCCCGCCCTCGCGGCCTCGACGGCGGCATTGAGCGCCAGGATGTTGGTCTGGAACGCGATCTCGTCGATCGTCTTGATGATCTTCGTGACCTGGCTGCTCGAGTCGCGAATGGTCGACATCGACGCCACGAGGTCCGTGAGCGCCTGGTTGGCGCCGGCGACGAGCCGTTCGGTCTCGGCCACCTGGCCGGCGGCCGCCTGGGAGTTCTCCGCGTTGCGGCGCGTCATGGACGCCATTTCTTCCATGGAAGCCGACGTCTCTTCGAGCGAGGCGGCCTGCGACGTCGCGCCCTGGGACAGCAACTGGGACGACGACGCCACCTGGCCGGAGGTCGTCGTCACTTCCTGGGCCGCCGTTCGCAGTTCGGACGCGGCGCCGGCCAGGGCCCTGGTAATCTGGCGGATCATCAAGGCGACGACGGCTCCGACGACGGTTGCCAGAACCAGCACGACGAGGGCCAGCGTCACCGACGTCACGAACGCGGCGCGAGCGGCTGCGGCGTTGGCCTCGGCGGCCTGGGTCAGGACTCGCTGCAGCGCCTCGGCGTCTTCGACGATTCTCGCCTGCACCGCGAAACTCTCGGTGAGGTCGACCGTGAGCGCCGTATCGAAATCCTGTTTCTCGATGAGCGCGAGCACGCGTTCGTGAAGGGTCTTCCAGTCCTGCACCTTCGCCGCGATGTCACGGACCAGCGCCTGGCCTTCGTCGCTCATCGACGTACTCTTGAGCTGGTCGAGACGCGAGACGAGGGCATCGGACGCCGTCCTGATCCCCTTGAGACCGGCTTCGGAGCGCTCGACGACGCCGGTCAGGCCGGCCACCAGGATGAGCTTCTGGCTGCCGTCGAGGCTGCGGACGGACGCCTCCACCTCGGCGGCCGCGCGCGCGGCCGCGGCGATGGACGCCGTCGACTCGAGGGCCCGCTTCGAGCGGACACTGTCGAACACGCCGGTCACGGACGCTGCGGCCAGCAACACTCCCATCACGCCGAACGACACGGCCAACTTGCGGCCCACGGTCCATTTCGAAGTCATCGCGTGCACTCCTCAGGCAAGGGGCGCATGCCGGGATCGCTCGACGGGACTGCGCCACACGCGTAATCGGCGGACGCGGATATGTCTTGAATCCGGACAGGAACGGTACTGCTTGGGAGTGAGAACCGGTCAGAACTCCGGGCCGGGCTCGAGCAGCCGGGTGACGCACTCGGACAGCTCCCTCATCGTGCAGGGCTTCTGAAGGTAGTGTCCGGTGTCCACGGGCTCTTCGTCGTCGGCCGGAACGTCGTCGAGGTGTCCGGAGAGGAACAGTACGGCCATGCCGGGACGATGGTGGCGGAGTTCCTCGGCAAGCCGACGGCCGTCCATGCCCGGCATTTCGAGGTCGGTGATGAGGAGGTCGATGGGGCCGTCGTGGCCGCGGTGGCTGGCGAGCGCGTCTTCACCACTTTCCACCGAGAGCACGCTGTAGCCGAGCGAATGGAGCATTCGTTCGAGAATCCGGCGCACATCGGCCTGGTCGTCGACGAGCAGGATCGTCTTGCCCACGGGTCGGCAGCCTCCCAGAGACGGCCACATGATAGCCGATCACGCCCGTCGTCCGGGCCGTGGTCCCATCGGTCGCCAGCGGCGGTCAGGACTTGGGCTTCGCGTCGGGTTCGAACGGCACGACGATCGACACGCGCCGGTTGCGCGGGTCCAGAGGCGCGCCGCCGATTCGCAGCTGCCGGTCGGCGAAGCCTCGCACCAGCTGCACTTGTTCGGGCCGCAGTCCAGACGCCTGCATGATCCGGCGGGCGGCGTTGGCGCGGTCGGCGGAGAGGTCCCAGTTCGTGTACTCGTTGGTGTTCGAGTAGGGCAACGAATCGGTATGACCTTCAACGATGACGGGCTTGTTGAGGTCACCGAGTTCGTGCGCGATGACAGCGAGCATGCGCTCGGTCTCGCCCTTCACGTGACTGCTGCCCGAGTCGAAGAACATGGCCTCCGCCGTGTCGACCAGCTCGATACGCAGGCCTTCTTTCGTCATCTGGATCTCAACCTGCTTGCCGAGCCCCTTCAGGGACATGTCCGCTGCCAGCTTGTCGCGGATCCGTTTGCCGGCCTGTTCGAGCACGCGGCGCGCGGCGTCTTCCGTGATGGCGGCGGTCGTGGGGTTGGGCGTGCCGTTCAGCGTGCCGGCGCCGCCGCCGACCAGGGCGCCCTTGGTGGTTTCGAAGACGCCCGGGTCACGGAAGTAGGCGGCAATGGCCGCCTTCACGTCCTGCTTCATGGCGATGAGCCACATGACCATGAAGAACGCCATCATCGCGGTCATGAAGTCGGCGAACGCGACCTTCCACGCGCCGCCGTGGTGGCCGGCGTGGCCGCCCTTCTTCTTCTTGATGATGATGATGTTCTGATTGCCGCTCATGTCCGCCCCGCTCCCGCGTTAGGCCGCGGCCGCCGGCGCCTGGCGCGCGCCGCGGCAGGCCTTCTCGGTTTCCTCGAACGAGGGCCGCACTTCATCCGGCAGCACGCGCCGGGCGAATTCGACGGAAATCGCCGGCGGCATCCCCTTGTGGGCGGCGAGCAGCGCCGTCTTGATGCACTCGAGATACTTCGTCGAGTCATTGGATCCCGTTTCGAGGGCTGACGACAACGGGCTGACGAATCCGTACGCCAGGAAGACGCCGAGGAAGGTGCCGACCAGCGCGACGGCCACGCTGTGGCCGATTTCCGCCGGCTCGCCGTCGATCTTGCCCATCGTGATGACGATCCCCAGGACCGCCGCGACGATGCCCAGGCCCGGCAGCGCGTCGGCAACGCGGGCGATGGCCTGCGAGGGCCGGAGCACGTCGTGGTGGTGCGTCTCGACGTCCTGCTCCATGAGCGCCTCGAAGTCGTGCGGCGAGACGCCGCCCATGATCATCACCTTCAGCGAGTCGCACAGGAACTCCGGCGCGCCGTGGCGGGCCAGGAACTTCGGGTACGCGGAGAAGATGGGGCTCGCCTTCGGGTTCTCGGCGTGAGTCTCGAGCGCCATCACGCCCGACTGCTGCGCCTGCCGGAAGAGGTTGTAGAGCATCGTCAGCAGGTCGAGGTAGTCCTTCTTGGTCGACCCGCCCTTGGAGAGCGCGGCCAACTGGCCCACCAGCGCCTTGAGCGCGGTGGCGGGTGTCGCCACGACCATCCCGCCGGCGGCCGCACCGCCGATGATGAGGAGTTCGGTCGGTTGGATCAGGATGCCCAGATGACCGCCGTGCATCACGTACCCCGCGATGACACATCCGAGGACGACGACGAAACCAATGGCGACCGTCATGACTCGGCCTCCGAAGAATGCACCAGCCGCAGGCCGCCACGCCCGGCCGGACCAGGCCTGACTCCTCCATCCCCGCCCGACACGGCCGCGCGGGGCGGTGCGCCGACCGCGGCGGTGTCGAAGGTCAGCACGAACGTCGTGCCGGCCCCCGGCCTGGACTCGACGCCCAAACGGGCGTCGTGGCGCGCGGCGATGCCAGCGCACATGCTGAGTCCGAGCCCGTTGCCCTTGTGCCCCTTTGTCGAGAAGAACGGTTCGAAGAGGCGGCTCTTCACCTCGTCGGTCATCCCGACGCCGGTATCGATCACGCACACCGTCGCCCGGCCGTCCTTCAACCCGGTGGTCACGCGCACGACACCGCCGTCCGGCATCGCGTCGAGCCCGTTGAACACGAGGTTGACGAGCAACTCGCGCAGTTCACCGGGCGACCCTGGCACGAGCGGCCCGCTGCTGTCCGCCTCGACGCGGACGCCGAAGGCGTGCCCGGTGACCGAGGACAGCTCGACGCAGCGTGGTCGAGTCAGTTCGACAACGGCCCGCGCCACGTCCGCCAGGTCGACGGTGTCCGAGAATCCGCCGCGGACGTCGGTGCGCAACCGCCCGAACACCTGGAGCCGCTTGACCATGGCGGCCGCGTCGACGGCCGCGGTGCGGATGGTCTCGAGATCCGCGTAAAACGGCGTATCCGCCGGCAGTTCGTGGAGCAGCCAGTCACTCAATCCGAGAATCGTGGTGAGCGAGTTGTTGAAATCGTGAGCCACGCCCGACGCCACCTGGCCGAGAGCTTTGAGGTGCTCGGCGCGGCGCGCCTGTTCCTGCACCCGCTTGAGCGCCACGAGCGAGGCGCCCAGTTGTTCGTACAGCGAGGCGTTGTGCAGGGCCAGCGACACCTGGGTCGCGAGGGATTCGAGCAGCCACAGATCTTCGGGCAACGGGAATCCGTCGTCGGACCAGACCGCCAGCAGGACGGCACGCAAGTCGCGTTCGCAGGTCACGGGCAGCGCCACGTAGCCGGTCAGTCCGCCGGCCATCACGGCCGCGTCGAACCCGCCGCGTCCCGCGCGGAGCCGCGGGCGTCTGAAGACCCGGCCGCGAAGGACGTCCTCGGAGAACGGCGCGGCGTCCGAACCGTAGGTGTCGCCCACCTCGCCGAGCGTGCGCCCCCTGGCGCCAAAGGTCTGGAACGTCCAGGAGTGCGTCGACGGGTTGAAGAGCGCGAACGCGCTCGCCGCTGATTCGATGGACTGTTCGACCACGTCGACGGCGACGCGGCGAATCCGGCCGCTGTCGAGCGTCGCGACGAGTTCGCGGCCGGCATCGAGCATCAGCACCATGCGCCGCGAGAACCGGCGCTGGTCGGCGAGCATCTGCTGGAGCCGCGCGTTCGAACCGCGCGTCTGCAGCCCGTGCCGGCCGTCGGCGAGGCGTCCCTCCCGGGTTTGCGTGATGTCGGTGGCGATCCCGATGGTCCCGATGACCTGTCCCGCCGCATCGCGCCAGGCCGAGCGACGGATCAGCACGCTGCGCGCCTGGCCGTTGAACGGCAGGCTCATCTCGTTCTCGAGCGTGTGCCCGCAGAGGTGCACGAGCCGTTCGCGCGCCTGCAGTTCGTCGACATCCGCCGGCGGGAAGATTGCCGCGTCCGTCGCACCGACCAGCTCGGACGCCTCGCGGTTGAGCGCCGCGAGGTACGCGGCGTTCGCCGACACGTAGCGGCCCGAGAGGTCTTTCGCGAACACGTAGTCCGTCCGCGAGGCAAAGAGGGGCTTGAGCCGGTCGAGCTCGTTCGTCAGCGCCTTCGACGGCCTGGTGCGGACGGAGGTCCTCATGACGCCATCCTCACGGGATACGCGCGTGCCGTCCGCTCCGCGCGGCACGCGCCGGGCGCGAGTTCGGTGGCCCCGACGAGCGCGACCCACGCCCGAACGACCTCGGGATCGAACTGTGAGCCTGCGCATCGCGCCAGTTCGGCGCACGCCTGCTCGCGCGACACGGGTTCGCGGTACGTCCTCGCCGAGGTCAGGACGTCGAAGACATCGGCCACGGATGTGATGCGCGCGCCGATGGGGATCGCGTCACCGGTCAGGCCCCGCGGGTACCCCTGGCCGTCGAACCGCTCGTGCGACGCCAGGATGATGTCGGCCACCGGCTGCAAGGTGGGCACCACCGACACGATGTCGTGGCCCACCTGCGGGTGAGACGCCACGACGGCCATTTCCGGCTCGGACAGCGGTCCGGGCTTGTGGATGATCGAATCGGGCATCGCCACCTTGCCGATGTCGTGGAGCAGCGCGCCCCGTTCGACGTCGCTCACCGCATCGGCGTCGAGGCCCAGGCGCTGGGCCAGCATGACCGCCATGCGCGCCACGCGCTTGGCGTGGTGGAACGTCTCGGGACTGCAGCGATCGAGGGTCGTCAGCAACGCGTCGAGCGTCGCGGTCGATGCGACCTCCAGTCGCATGAAGGCGTCCGCCAGGTCGTGGCTGCGGCGGGCGATTTCCCGCGTGAACCGCTCTCGTTCCGCGCGATGGCGCGACTGGCCGGCGTGCCAGTCGAGCGCGCGGCCGACCATGTCGAGCAGTTCCGGGCACGTGAACGGCTTGAGCAGGTAGTCCATGACGCCGAGGCGCATGCCTTCGACCGCCGCGTCGAAACTCGCGACGCCCGTGACCAGCACGATCGCCAGATCGTCACGACGTTCGCGGAGTCCGCGCGCCGCCGTCAGGCCCGAGTCGAGGCCGAGACGCAGGTCGATCAGTGCGACGTCCGCCGGGTCGCGGTCGAACGCCGCAATCGCTTCCGCGGACGACGACACGGGAGTGCACCGCAGGCCGGCGGACTCCAGCCACACACTCAGCATTTCTCGAACGTCGGGTTCGTCGTCCAAGGCCAGGACGTGCCCGGTCATTGACCACTCCTTTGGTCGAACCGGAAGGACACCAGCCGCCGTGCGGGTAGCGACACCTCCGGTGCACTGATCTCGACACCGGGACCCGTCGGGTTGGACGGGTCCCCCGTCCCCTTGAGAATCGGCAGCGGGGGGTAATCCTTCAGCGGAAAGGTGCGGGTAGGAAAGACGGGCGGGCGCCCCGTCCAGCCACGGGCGGCTAGGCGACGAGGCGGTCCCGCGAACTCACGGCGGCAGGAATCGCGTTCAAGGTCAGCATGCCGGCGGCACGCCGGGCATCGTCGCTGGGTTCGTACTCGGGCACGGCGGCCGACAGGTCCAGCAGCGCGGCGAGCCCGTCCCCGCGGCCGACGTCGGCGCGCAGCGAGCGGATGATCCGCCGAAGGGCCCCCGTGTCGACCGGGCCCTGGCGGGCGATCCAGATGCGGGCGTGGTCCGTACGCGAGAGGTCCATGCCTCGCACGGTGAGTTCTTCATCGAGCTTTTCGCCGGGCCGCAGGCCGATATACGCGATCGGGACCGTCGGGAATCCCTGCTCCGCAGCCAGCGCGAGCATGCGCCGGGCCAGGTCGAGGATACGAACGGGCCGTCCCATGTCGAGCCAGCAGATCTCGCCGCCCAGGCGCAGCACGTCGACCCGCAGGACGAGCGCTGCGGCTTCGGCGACTGTCATGAAGTACCGCGTGGCGTCCGGGTGCGTGATCGGGATGGGTTCACCGCGCTGCAGCGACCGGGCCATCAACTCGACCACGCTGCCGCTGCTGCCGAGCACGTTGCCGAACCGCACGATGGCGGGTCGGAACTCGTCGTCACCGTGGGCCAGCGTGACCAGTTCGGCCAGGCGCTTGGTCGCGCCCATCACGCTGCGGGGGTTGACGGCCTTGTCGGACGAGATGAGCACGAACCGCGCGCCCGCATCGCGCGCGGCACCAAGCGTGGCGATGGTACCCAGGACGTTCGCCTGGACGCCGGCGCAGACGTCCCGCTCGAGCATGGTGACGTGCTTGTAAGCGGCGGCGTGAAAGACGGTGTGCGGCAGGGAGGCGTCGCACGCGGTGCGGATGAGACGCGGCCGCGTGATGTCTCCGAGGACCGTCTGGAGTCGCACGTGCGGCCAGCGTGCGGCGATTTCCCGCTCGATGTGGAACAGGTGGTATTCCGACTGGTCGACCAGCGTCAGCTGTTCGGGTTCACAGCGGGCCAGCTGGCGAACGAGTTCCGATCCGACCGAGCCGCCCGCGCCGGTGACGAGCAGGCGCCGGCCCGCGTACAGGCGCCGTTCGGCGCGCGTCAGTTCCTGGCAGGACGACCGGCCGAGCAGGGCCTGCTGAACGGCGGGGCTGGTGAAGTCGATCATCGTGTCGGCCGAACTCGAACCGGCCCCTCCCTACGCGGCGCGCGAGCGCCGGATGACGGCGTCAGCCGCCGCGATGATGGCCGTCAGCGGCGCCGGGCTCGGGCCGTCGTCGACCTTCTCGAGCACCCGGCGCATGAACGCCAGATCGTCGGGCGTGTCGACAGTGAAGCGGAGGTCGGAACGACGGAGGTCGGCGGGCACCTGCACGACGCTTGTACGGAAGTGCGCCGCGTGCCGCTTGATGTGCAGCGTGACGTGTTCGCGGTCGCCAGGGTCCGTCGTCAGGGCGGCCAGCCGTCGCAGGGTATCGCCGGCCACGAGTTCGGTGGCGGACCCGCAGGGCAATCCGTGATCGACAGCGTACTCGGCGTTGTGGCGGAGCGCGGCCTCGAGCAACCGGCGCGGTGAATCGCTGTCGACCGCCGGGTTGTCCGCGGTGGCGCGAATGACGAACCGTCCGCCGAACTCGTCGAGGACGCCGACGTAACGCGCAAGCACGTCGTCGACCGACCCGCGGTGGACCAGCGCGCCGTAACGCCGGGCCTCGCGTTCGACGGCATCGTCAGCGGAGTCGCAGGTGGTGGCCACGATGACAGGGCCGATGTCCGCCGCCTGCAGGCGGCGGATGCAGTGCGCGAGCAGGGTGTGGCGGCCCAGAGGCGCCAGCACTTTGCCCGGCAGGCGGGTGGAGCCCATGCGGGCCTGGAGTGCGATCACGAGTGAGGTCACGCGACAGCCTCGATGTCGAGCGCCCGCGCCAGTTCGGCGGGCAGCAACCGGTTCATGTGGGCCGGGCCCAGGAAGAGAGACGATTCGTAGCTGGTCATCCACAAGTCGTGCCGGAACATCCCGATGGCCGGGTCGACGCGGCGCCCGAGCGCGAGATCGACGGTCATCCGGGGGAAGTCGGCGCCCGCGGCAATCGTCAGGGGAATGCCGCCGGAGAAACGCGGGTTGATCTCGAAGACCGTCGGCTCCCCGTCCACCACGCGACACTGCACGTTGACGGGCCCGTGAAAACGGAATGCGCGCGCGCATTCGAGCGCCGTGTCGATGAGGGCCGGGTCGAGCACCGTGCGCCCGCGGTCGATGACGCCGGCACGAATCACCACACGTTCGCGGGGCACGACCGACAGCGGCCGCCCGTCGAAGTCGCACATCAGGTCGATCGTGAACTCCGGTCCCACCAGGTAGTCCTGGATCACGGGGTCCTCGACGTACCGGGTGAAGAACGCGAGTTCGTCGGGTGTCCTCGCCACGAAGGCGCCGATACTGCCGCGCCCCCCGCGCGGCTTCACGAACATGGGAAGCGTCGGTACCGGCGGCAGCGTGCCCGGGAGGTAGGACGCGGCAGCCGGGATGCCGTGCTGACGCAGACGCTGGCACGTCTCGTACTTGTCGTTGCAGATTCGCGACGTCTCTTCTGGTGACACCGCCACCCGGACGCCTCGCGCGGCGAACCGCGGCACCGCCGCGCCGAACAGCGGCAGCTCTTCGTCGATGGTCGGCACGACGAGCCCGATGTTCTCCCCGTCGCAGAGCGCCGCAATCGTCTCGAGATAGCCCGGGTCGCTCGACAGGGGCACGCGGTACGCCCGGTCGCAGAAATGCACCGCCGGAGACAGCGGGCTGATATCGGTCCCGATGACGGACCCGCGCACGCGCATCGCATCGAGCGCCGTGCGGAAGGCCCGCACGAGGCCGACGCGCCGCGAGGCCGCGGTCACGAGGATATTAAGCAACATGCGAACGGCTCCTCTCGCCCTCGACCTCGAGGTCGGCGGGATAGAAGGGCGTGCCGGCGCGGATGTCCCGTGGCGCCGGCCGTCCGACCAGGTCGGAAGCGAAGCGGGGGTCGAGGCCGGCGGCCGGCCTGAGCAGGGCGAGGTCGGAGGGCGTGATGGTCTGGCCGGCCCGCAGATCGCGGGCGGCATACACGCTTCGTCGGCTGGCGATGAGGTTCGGGGCCTCGGCGGCGAGGCATTCCTTGCGGCCGTGACCGAGGGCCTGTCGGGCTCGTTCCGCCGACTGAACCAGCCGGGCGAACTGGGCCGGATCGGAGGAAACGGCGGCGTCGATCGCGGACTGGCCGGGCAGCATGAAATGCCGTTCGTAGACACACGCGCCGAGCGCGACGGCGATCGCGATGGCCTGCGTGTCGGTCCCGTGATCGGACAGGCCGGTCAGCACACCGAACCGGTGGGCGAGCGCGCTGATGGCGCGCAGGTTCTGGCTGTCGTCCGGGACCGGGTACGACGACACGCAGTGCAGCACGATGACCGGGCCGCCCCCGTGCTGCCGGATCACCCCGAGCGCCGCGGCCACGTCTTCGGTATCGCTCATGCCCGTCGACAACACGACGGGTTTCCCGGTCCGGGCAACCCTCGCGAGCAACGGCGCGCACGTGATGTCGCCGCTCGCGATCTTGAAGGCATCGCATCCGACCCGTTCGAGCATGTCGACGGCCTCGAGGTCGAACGGCGTCGACAGGAAGGCGAGGCCCCGCCGACGCGCGTCGCGGGCAATCGCCGCATGCGCTTCTTCGTCGAGTTCGAACGGCCGGAAGAAGTCGACCAGCGACCGGGCCGACACGTGCGCCGGCGGAGGACAGGACGCCGCCACGAGTGTCGACGCCCGCAGCGACTGCAGTTTGACCGCGGACGCGCCCGCGTCGGCGGCGGCCGCCACCATCGCGAGTGCGTCGACGAGCGAGCCCCCGTGATTGAGGCCGATCTCCGCCACCGTGAACAGCGGCTGACCGTAGCCGACCCGGCACGGACCAATATCAAGCGGCATGCGCCACCTCGTCGTATGTCAACGCAAACGCGTTGCGCGGCACGTCATCGATCGCGGCCACGACGCGTTCGGCGCCGCTCGCGCGGACGAGCGGTCCTCCCCGTCGCAGCAAGACGGTACGCATCCCCGCCGCGCGCGCGCCGTACATGTCGCACCAGGGATCGTCACCCACGTACACCGTCGCCGACGGTGCGGTACCGAGCCGCTCGCGAACCACATCGAACGGTTCCAGATCGGGCTTGCCGCGGCCGCTTCCCCAGTCCTGCGCGTAGACGACCGCGTCGACGAGCGCGTCGAGACCGAGGGCACGGACCTTGCGCTGCTGGACGTCCGGCAGCCCGTTCGTGAGCACGCCGAGACGCCAGCCGTGGTCGCGTGCGCGGACGAGCACCTCCGAGGCCCCCGGCGAGAGGTGCAGGATCGGCGTGTGCGCACGAATCACCTGGACCAGGTCCGGCACCACGGTGGGCGGCAGGTCGAAGTGGAGGCAGAGGGACTGCAGCGAGGCGCTGCGTCCGCCCTGGCGCAGCGTCGCCAGGAGAAATGCGAACGCGGCCCGTTCCGGCACGCCGTAACGCCGGTGGACCTCGGACGCCACGGCGCGGAAGCCGCTGCGGATGAACTGGCGTTCCGGATAGAGCGTGCCGTCGAGATCGAAGATCAGACCGCGCGTCATCGACTTGCTCCCGTGAAGTGGCGAACGCGGCCCAGCCGCGCCAGATGCTGCAGGCGGCCGGCCACGCGAACGGCCCCACGACCGTCGACCACCGATCGTCCGGCGCGCGACAAACGCGCCCGCCGCCCGGCGTCGCCGAGCAGACGCACGACCCGTCGTGCCGTCGTCTCGAGATCGCGAATCGTTCCGCCGTCCACCACGGCGCGGCGGGATGCGAGTCCCGCGATCGTCGGGCGTTGCCCGGCCACCACCGCCACGCCGACCGCCGGCGTACCCACGCGACAGGCTTCGTAGAGGGACACGCCGCCGCCGACGACCGCGGCCGACGCGGCCGCGAGTTCGGCGCCGAGGCCCGGTTGCGGTCCCAGCCAGGTCACGCCCTCGGGCAGGCGCCCGGGTGCGCGCGTGTCAAGGCCGCCGGCGATGCGAACAACCACATCGGGGCGTTGGGCGCGAATCGCCCGAGCCAGCGTCAACGCGGCCCGGCGGCGCGGTCCGCCGCCCAGCGCGATGAGCACGCACGGCCGGGCGGGCTCACGCCACACGGCCGATCCGGCCGCGAGAATCAGGTAACGCGGTCCGAGCAAGGACGGCACAGGCCGTGGCCGCGTGCGGACGATGCTGCCATCGACCGCCAGGTGGGTGTCACACGGCGCGAGGCCGAGATCGTGAATCGTCGCGACCCGAACCCCCTGGCGCATGGCCGCCCGCGCCCATGGCTGCGATGCCCGGGAGGACGGGTCGTCGATCACGACGAGCGATGCGCCCGTGCCAGCCAACACGCGAGCCGCCGCCCCGTCGGCCAGTCTGCAACCCATCGCCGTCGCCGCCCGTCGCGCCGCGTCCGTCCCCCGCACCGACACGACCGGCGTCATCCCCAGCGCGCGGCCAAGGACCGTCGTCCGGACGAGGTGGCCGTACCCGATGCGGGCACCCGCCGCCGTCCGGAAGACAATGGACGCGCGGGGCGCAACCATCACAGGTCTCCGCCGAGCGCGCGGTAGGCATCGAAGACCGATTCGATGACGCGCGTGACATCCTCATCGCTCATCCCGGCCGACAACGGCAGCGACAGCGTCGTGTCCGACACGTATTCGGCGTTGGGGAACTGCCCGCGCCGGAATCCATAGCGCCGTGCGTAGAACGTGTGCAGGTGCAACGCCGTGAAGTGATGGCTCGTCGCCACGCCCCGATCGCCCAGCGCCGCGGCCAGCGCCGATCGGTCGAACCCGCAGAGCCGCGGATCCACCAGCACCGTGTAGAGGTGACGGGCGTGCCGGGAGTCGCTGTCGATGGGCGCCGGGCGTACCAGCGGCAACCGGGCAAAGGCCTGGTCGTAGGCAGCGCAGATGGCGTCTCGCCGCAGCAGGTTGGCCTCGAGCCGCGCCAACTGGTGCAGGCCAATTGCCGCCTGTAGATCCATCATGTTGTACTTGAAGCCGGGCGCGACCACGTCGTAGTCGGCCGTACCCCGTCCCGAGTACCGCGCCCAGGCGTCACGGCTCATACCGTGCAGGGCGTTCATCCGGATCCGCTCCACCGCTTCCGCGCCGGCGGTCGTCGTGAGCATGCCGCCTTCGCCGGTCGTCAGGTTCTTGGTGGCGTAGAAGCTGAAACAGGTGAAGTCCGCCGTGGTCCCGACGCGGGCTCCCTGCGCGATGCCTTCGGCGCAGTGGGCGGCGTCTTCGATCAGCACCTGATCGAACCGCGCGGCCAGCGACCGAAACGCCCGCACGTCGGCCGGCCGCCCCGCGTAGTGCACCGGCAGGAGCGCGCGGGTCCGGGGCGTCATGGCGGCGTAGGTCGCTTCGGGACTGAGGTTCCACGTCACCGGGTCGATGTCGGCAAACACAGGCGTCGCACCGACGTGCACGATCGTGTTGGCGGTCGCGCAGAAGGTCAGCGGCGTGGTGATGACTTCATCGCCGGGTCCCAGGTCGGCGGCCAGCAGGGCGAGGTGAAGCGCGGCCGTGCACGAGTTCAGGGCAATGGCGTGCGGAGCCCCGGTGTATTCCGCGAAACGCTGTTCGAACAACTTGACCCGGGGACCGGTCGTCAACCACCCGGATTCGAGCGTCGCGAGAACTTCCCGGATTTCAGGAACGCCGATGGCCGGCCGCGAGAACGGAACCGGCTGTGCCACGAAGGGTTCTGGAGCGGCTGCCATGGTGCGCTAGCCTCGGGCAGTTCTTGGAAGTCCGTCGCCCCACACGATGTTGTTCATGGCCTTCCTCGCTGTTCTCCGGGTGTCGGCCTGCCGACACTCTGGTCGCCGCTGCGGACGCGGCTAGGTATCAACCACTTATTTGACAACGAGTTATGAGGGCCTGTCCCGCTTGGAACCCGTTGTCTGCAGCGATGGATTGCAAGTGGAGTACCAGGCGGGTCGAGGCGGAAGGGACGGAGAACTAGGCTGCGGCTGCGGTCCGGGACAGGAAACTCTGCCAATCGGAGAGGAGCGGGTCGAGTTCGAATAGCAGGAGGTCGGCGACCTGGACCCAGTCCTGGTTCTGCTGTTCCTCCACGAGCACGGTGATCACGCGGTCCATGGACTTTGACAGCGTGGCGACGCTGCGGCCGGCTTCGTCGACCCGGTCGAGTTCCCCTCGCAGGGCAATGCCCGCCGCGGCAACGATTTGGAGGATCGTGACGAGGCCCTGGCTGAGTTGCTCGAGGTCGGACTGGCCGGACGCGACGTCACCGGCCTGGAAACTCCTGGCGGCCCGGTCGGTCAGCGCCCTGAGCCCGACGAGTCCGTCGACGGCGTCTCCGAGGCACAGGCGTGCCAGCGCCTCTGGCCGCCCCGTTTCAATGGCGATGTTGCTGATGCCGCCGAGGGGCCGCGCGCAGACGTCTGGCTCGCGAAAGGCCGGTTCGTCGACTCCGTCAATCCGGACGGCCGTCACGACGGAGTTGCTGGGCGCGAGGTCGCGATCGAGCGCGGCGACCAGATCTCCCCAGCAGGAATGGGCCGATTCGAGCGGCGTCTCCACGCCGTTGATGTAAAGCGTCACCAGTGGCCTCCATGCCTGGACCGAGCCACTGCGAAACCCCTGCCAACTCCTCTGGCAGCCGTCCGTCTGCTCAAGTCTCCCGTCGGAATTCCGATTACGCCAGTGCGACCGGCGGCCCGACTCGGCCGCCAGTGGGCTGGAAATGGACTCCAGCACCGGTCAAGGAGGATAGTGACATGGCTTCGTTTTCGGTGATCAACAACATCGCCTCGGCCAACGCCCAGGCGAACCTGCAGACGACGCAGATCGGCCTGCAGAAAGCCCTCAACCGCCTGTCGAGCGGCTTCCGCATCAACACCTCCGGCGACGACGCCGCCGGCCTCGTGACGGCCAACGCCTACCGGCAGGACATCGCCGTCATCACCCAGGGCATCCGCAACGCCAACGACGGCTTGTCGGACCTTCAGATCAAGGACGGCGCCCTCAGCAACGTCGCGACCCTGATCGACCGCCTTTCGACCCTGGCCACCCAGTCGGCCTCCGGCACCACCACCGCGGAAAGCCGCACCACCCTGCAGGCCGAGTTCGCCGACGTGCTCGCCGAAATCGACCGCGAAGTCACGGTCGCCGGCCTCGGCACCGACGCCGGTTTCTCCGTGTTCGTCAGCAATGACGGCGCGAACGGCCAGATCACCGGCACCATCGACGCCGTCATGGCGTCGGACCTCGGGATCTCGGGGCTGTCGGTGGCGACACAAGCGGGCGCGGAAACCGCCGTCTCCACCCTGGCGACCGCCGTCAGTACCTTGGGCTCCTCCCAGGCCAAGATCGGCGCCCTGCAGAATCGCCTGCAGTTTGCCATCGGCCTGGCCCAGTCCCAGTACGTCAACAACAAGGCCGCCGAAAGCCGGATCCGCGACGCCAACGTGGCCGAGGAATCCGCCAACATGACGCGCTACAACATCCTGACGCAGAGCGGCATCGCCGCCCTCGCCCAGGCCAACAACTCCAGCTCCGCCGTACTGTCGCTGCTCCGGTAGCGCCAGGCGGGCCGGGCCCGTACGTTTGACCGGTCGCGGCTCCTCTCCTCGGGGAGAGGGGCCGCCGACTCTTCTCAGGAGAATGCGCCAACCGCGAGCACGCGGCGTGTAAGTCGTTCTGTCGGAATCGGTTCGGGTGCCTGAGGGCACCCGCATACGCGAAGCTTGCCTTGGGCCGCCGGGTGCGGTTCAAGGATTTGTGTGCCTTGTCGATTACCTCCTTGTCAGCAACGAGACGGGGTTGACAACCCGTCAGCCGGAAAAGGACTCCGGCTCCACTTTCAAGGAGGATTTCCATGGCTTCGTTCTCAGTCGTTTCCAACATCGCCTCGGCCAACGCCCAGTCCAACCTGCGTACCACCCAGCTCGGCCTGCAGAAAGCCCTGAACCGCCTCTCGAGCGGCTTCCGCATCAACGCCTCCGGCGACGATGCCGCCGGCCTCGTGACCGCCAATGCCTTCCGCCAGGAGATCGCCATCCTGACCCAGGGCATCCGCAATGCCAACGACGGGTTGTCCGACCTCCAGATCAAGGACGGCGCCCTCAACAACGTCGCCACCCTGCTCGACCGCCTCGCGACCCTGGCCACCCAGTCAGCCTCCGGCACCACCAGCGCCGCCAGCCGCGTGACCCTCCAGTCCGAGTTTGCGGACATCCTCAACGAGATGGACCGGGAAGTCTCCGTCGCCCAGCTGGCGACCAGCGCCGGGTTCTCCACCTTCATCAGCGCCAACGGCACCGATGGCGTCGTCTCGGGCACCATCGACGCCGTGACCACCGGCGACCTCGGCATCTCCGGTCAGACCGTCGCGACCCAGGCCGGCGCGCAGCTCGCCGTCGTCGCCATCTCCGCCGCCGTCGAAACCCTGGGCATCTCCCAGGCCAAGATTGGCGCCCTGCAGAACCGCCTGCAGTTTGCCATCAGCCTCGCCCAGTCCCAGCTGGTCAACACCCAGGCCGCCGAAAGCCGGATCCGCGACGCCAACGTCGCCGAAGAGTCGGCCAACATGACCCGCTACAACATCCTGACCCAGAGCGGCATTGCCGCCCTCGCCCAGGCCAACAGCTCCACCTCGGCCGTGCTCTCCCTGCTGCGCGGATAACCGCGGACCGCCCGCCGCCGCCCGCCCCGCCGGG
>CAZJRM010000115.1:0-4820 GCA_964547975.1 uncultured Vicinamibacterales bacterium
CCCTGCAGCGGGCGGCAAAGGGCCGCCTCACTGAGCCCGCCACCCGCCACCCGAGGTTCTGGGCCGGCCTCGCCGCCCTCGGCCGCTGAGAAGGGGGCCAGGCCCCCTTTTCGCGGGCCCTCCGCCCCGAACGTGCGATTCCGCCGGAAATCCGCACGTTTCTCCGCGTATGATCCCGCGAGCGGCAAAAGGGGGACAGGCCCCCTTTCCCACTTCGGAAAAGGGGGACAGGCCCCCTTTTCGACGGAGACAGCGATGCGCCGATTCGCCTGCGCCCTCGTGTTGTTCGCCTTGACCGCCACCTGGCTTGGCCATGCCCAGCAGCCGCCCGCGGCGCCAGTCCCCAAACCGGCCGTGCCGGCGGCAGCGAAACCCGAGCCGGTCGCGCTCACCATCGACAGCATCATGCGCGGGCCCAAACTCGTTGGGAGCGCTCCCTCTGCCCTTCGCTGGTCCCCCGACTCCTCGAAGGTCTACTTCTCGTGGCAGAAGCCCGGCGAAGAACGCGCCAGTACCTGGGTGGTGAGCCGTGACGGTTCGGGCCTGGCCCAGGTGCCCCAGGGAGACGTCCGGAAGATCGTGGCCGGTCTCTCGGGACGCCCGGATCCCGATCGCCGGCGGCTCCTGACCGTCGAAGCAGGCAACGTCGTCATCTACGAGCTCGCGACCGGCACGCGACGGGTGCTGGTCAGAACGTCCGCGACCGAGTCGAGCCCACGCTGGGCGCGGAAGGGCAGCGCCGTGACGTTCATGCGCGACGGCAACCTGTTCCTCCTGTCGCTGAACGCGGCCGGCGACGATCCCACCGAACTCCAGCTGACTGACGTGCCGTCGGCGGGCGGCGGTTCGGCCCCCGCCCCGACCGCATTCGGCGGACGCGGTGCCTTCGGCGGCGGCGCAGCCACGGCCCAGTCCGGCGCCACGCAGGGCACGGGCCGGGGAGCGGACTCGTCACTCACCGAGTCGCAGCGGGTGCTCCGCGAGGAAGAGAAGACGTTGATCGAATACGTCCGCCGTCAGGCCGAACAGCGCCAGCAGGGTGGCCGCGGCGGCGCGGGTGGCCGCGGCGGTTTTGGCGGCGGCGACTCCGGCCCCGTCGACCCGCCCATCGCGCGGTTCGTCCCGGCACCTCGGCAGGCGGTCACCGACATGGTTCTGTCCGCCGACGAGCAGTACATCTACATCAACGTCGCCGAGCGCCCCGAAGTCTCGGCCCGCACGCAGGACGTGCCGCAGTACGTGACCGAGTCGACTTACACGGAGATGGCCAACGGCCGCAGCAACGTCGGCGACTCGCAGGCGCGCCGTCTCCTGGCCATCCTCGACCTCAAGCAGAACAAGGTCACCTGGGCCGACGGCTCCGCGTTCGCGGGCAAGGAACGGGCGGCGAAGCCGACCGACGCGGCCCAGGCGCGAATCCTCGACTGGGGGATCCCGGAGTGCTCGGATGACGGCTCGCGTTGCGTGACGTCGGTGCGGTCGCAGGACTACCACGACCGCTGGCTCGTCACGATCGACGCGTCCACGGGCAAGGCGACCGCCATCGACACAGTCCACGACGACGCGTGGATTCGTGACGGCAGCGTCATCTCGAGTGGCGGGGGCGGCTTCGGTGGCGGCAGCATCGCCTGGTTGCCCGACAACAAACGGTTCCTCTTTGCGGCCGAGAAGGACGGCTGGATGCACCTCTACTCGCTCGACGCGAGCCAGCCGGGGGCATCGGCGAAGCCGCTGACGGCAGGGAAGTGGGAGGTGTCGAGCGCCAGACTGTCGCACGACCGCACGAAGGTGTACTTCGCGTCGAGCGAAGTCCATCCCGGCGAGCGCCACTTCTATGCGATGCCCGTCGACGGCGGGACGCCGACGCGTATCACGACGGCCACGGGAGCGCACGACGTCACGGTCTCCCCCGACGAGAAGACGCTTGCGGTACTCTTTTCCTACACGACGAAACCCGCCGAACTGTTCGTGATGCCGTTCGCCGCCGGCGCAAAACCCTTGCAGGTGACGACAACCCCGACGCCCGAGTGGCTGGCCTTCAAGTGGGTCGACCCGAAGATCATGAGCTACAAGGCCCGCGACGGCCAGACGGTCTACGCGCGCCTCTACACTCCCGAGATGGTGGGCGCAAAGCGCGACCCGAAGCACCCCGCGGTCGTGTTCGTGCACGGCGCCGGCTACCTCCAGTTTGCGACGAAGTCCTGGTCGACGAACTACTATCGCGAACACCTGTTCCATCACCTGCTCGCGGCGCGCGGCTACGTCGTGCTCTGCCCCGACTACCGCGCGTCGGCCGGCTACGGCCGTGACTGGCGCACCGGCATCCACCAGCACATGGGCGGCAAGGATCTGGACGACGTCGTCGATGCGGCGAAGTTCCTCGTGACGACCGAGAAGGTGAACGCGAAGCGGATTGGCGTGTACGGCGGCAGCTACGGCGGCTTCATCACGCTGATGGCGATGTTCACGACGCCCGATGTCTTTGCGGCGGGGGCGGCCCTCCGGCCGGTCACCGACTGGGCGCACTACAACCACGGGTACACCGCCCCGATCCTGGGCCTGCCGCAGACGAACATCGAGGCGTACCGACGCAGTTCGCCCATCTACTTCGCCGGCGGTCTCAAAGGACAACTCCTCATCTGCCACGGGATGGTCGACAGCAACGTGTTCTTCCAGGACAGCGTCCGGCTGGTCCAGCGCCTGATCGAGCTGCGCAAGGACCACTGGTCGATCGCACCGTACCCGGTCGAGAACCACGCGTTCACGGAGGAGACGAGCTGGGTGGACGAATACAAGCGGATCCTGCAGTTGTTCGAGACCCACCTGCGGAAGTAGGCGGCGATGGCCCCCCGGCCGATCGCACCATTCGCCGGAGTCCGACGATGAGTCGACCGACCCACCAGCCGCGTTCGTTCCTGCATCGCCACGCGACCGGCGTGCAGACGGTCGTGACGCTCGCGCTCTACGTCGAGTTGTCCGTGCTGGCCGGGATCGCCACGGCCCCCGGCGTGTACGGCGCGTGGCGCGCGTGGGAGGCGACGGCGGGGTGGCCGCCCGTCCCCAGGATCCTGCTGGCCTGCGTGCTCGCCTGGGCGGCGTACTTCTCTTACACCGTGTGCGTGCTGTTCGTGGTCGGCGGGTTTCGCCGACTCGTCGGCGCCGGCACACCGCTCGGGCGGTTCCGGTTCTACTCGGCCAGGGCCGCGCGGTGGGCGCACTACAACGCGCTCATCCTCCTGGTGCGCTACACGTGCATCGACTTCGTCCGGGTGACGCCGTTCCTCGTGTGGTTCCACCGAATGATGGGGATGAAGGTCGGCCGCCGGGTCCAGATCAACACGGCCATCATCGGTGATTCGAACCTGATCGAGATCGGCGACGACACGGTCATCGGGGGTGATGTGACCCTCGTCGGCCACATGGCGGCCGACGGCGCGTTCTCGACCGCGCGGGTCCGCATCGGCAGCCGTGTGACCGTCGGCCTGATGTCCGCCATCTTCCCGGGTGTGACGATTGGTGACGGTGCCGTGATCGCGCCGAACTCGGTCCTGGAGCGGGGCACCGTGGTCGGCCCGGGCGAAGTCTGGGCCGGCGTTCCCGCCCGGCGTGTCAGAGAATCCCGAAGAAACTAGCCTGTTCCCGCCCCCCGAAGCGGAATCGAAGCGCCGTTCGCCTCGATCGAATGAAACCCGAACAACTCCCGGCCGCCTGCCCCCGTCAACACCAGTGAACGCGGGAGCCACCCGGTTCCCGTTCTTCCAGGAGGCGGTAATGAAAGCACACGTCACGGTCCTGTCGATGATCGCAGCCCTCGCGCTGGGTGCGGCCGCGGATGCGCGCGGGCCGCAGGCCATCGACCCTCACCTTCGTCCGGCCAGCCCGGCGAGCCGGGACCTCGTCGCTTCGTCTCTCGAACGGTCGCTCACGGTGAGCAGCCTCGCGGAACAACTCAAGGCCAGCGACGTCGTGGCCTACGTCGTCGCCGAGCCCCATGCCTTCGCGGGTCGCGATTCTTCCATCCAGTTCCTCGGCCGATCGAAGGCCCAGCGTTTCATGGTGATCATGGTGAACAGCGCTCTGCCCGAGGATCGGCAGATCGCGCTCGTGGCGCACGAACTCCAGCATGCCGTCGACATGTCGCACACGAAGTGGGTGACGGACCAGGAACGGCTGGGGCAGTACTTCACGCGAGTCGGCTGGCGGGGCGGGGACGCGCCGGGATACGAGACGTTGACCGCAGTTCGGACCGAACGGAAGGTGGCGAAAGAACTGGCGTCGAGGGCCAGCGGAGTCGGGTCCGCCAGCCCCCGGCCGCGGTAAGCCCGCGCGCCCTGGTGGCGCGCGGTCGGGTTAGTCTTTCGGGCCGGCGCCCCAGTAGTTGACGCTGGCCCGATCCGCATGTTTCCCGAAGCTGCGGACTTCTTCCTGTGTCACGAAGTAGGTTTCGTGGTGGCCGAAGATGCGCGAAAACACCACGCGGCCGCCTTGCCCGCCCGGCGTCGAGAAGTTGATCTCCGCCATGTTCTTGTCGCGCTTCGACGTCAGGTCTCGCGAACACAGCGGGCACGAGAACCGCACTTCGTCGTTCTTCTTCAGGTGGAACGACTCGGGCGCGATGACGTGGTAGTTGCCCGGCTGCGGACTGAACAACAGCAGGGCCGTTCGCCCGCCACACTCCGTCTTGAGGATGATCTTGACGTTCGGATTGAGGATCCCGTAACACTTCGGGCAGTGGTAGTTGCGTTTCATGGCCAGTCCTCCCCGGCTTGGGGTTACGCTGGACACATACTATCACCCGGCCTGCGGCTTTCGGCTCGCGG
>CAZJRM010000115.1:4920-16240 GCA_964547975.1 uncultured Vicinamibacterales bacterium
CGGCTCGCGGGCCGCAGCTAGAAGAAGGGATCCAGGCCCTTCGCCATCAGGTCGGCGTACGACGGCACGCCGTCGAGCGACACCGGCTTCTCAGGGTATTTCGAAGTGAACGCGGACAGGATCGCGCCCACGGTGGCCGCGTGGCGCCCGACGCGCTGCTTCATCGGCCATCCCTTCGCATCGAACGGGACCGCGAGCCGGCCGAGTCCCGCCGCGCGCAGGTACTTGTCATCCGTGCCTTCGATCACCTGGCGTGCGTCCGTTGCGCCGCGCAGCCGGCCTTGCGACACGTTGGAGGTTTCGCACAGCAGCGCCAGCGCCGGCGTCGCGTCGCCGAGTTCTCGATGGGACAACCCGCGCAGGTTCGTTGGCGACGGCTCGAGACCAATCGTGATGTCGTCGAACTCGAGGTTCAGGACGGCGGCCGAGGCCACCGGCATCGCGCGTTCGTGCGCGACGATGGCGTTGACCACCGGATATTCCGGGGACGCTTCGTGCAGGTCCACGACGAGATCGACGTGCTCGCGGCGGATGAGCGTCGTGATGGCAAAGGCGATCCGCTCGGTCAACGTGCCGTCCGGTCTGCCGGGGTACGCCCGGTTCAGGTTGCGGGTTTCCGCGCCTGACAACTGCTGCCCGGACGAGGCGTGCATGTAGATGTCCGGGTCGGGCCACTGGTCGACGGGGTTGGTCGCACGGCTCCCGTATCGAAAGGCCCGCGGCCCTGATGCGCCCTTGAACTCGAGGCGCCGGGGCGACGCCTCCTGGTAGTCCGTGTGCGTGATGGCCGAACGATTCGCGTGCGGGATCACGAGCAGCGTTCCGGCAGACGGCACGGCGTGTTCGACCAGCAGGATGGCCGCCAGGTAACCCGCGGGCTCGTTCCCGTGCGTTCCACCGAGGACGAGGGCCACGCCTCCCGGAGTGCCCGACGCCAGGACGTAGACGTCGGTGTCGCCGTTCGTCCCGCGGATGCCCGGGAACCACTCCGAGAGCCGGCGCACGGCAGTCACGCCCGGGCCCTTCCTGATGACGTCCTCGTCCGCCGAGGATCCGTAGCCCGGCGCGACGGCGGCCGTGATCGCGAGACTGGCCGCCAGGACGGCGAGGGAGCTGTACAGGTTGCGACGCGCCATCATCGGTCACCCGTCACGCGATCATCAGCGCCCGGAGAATCAGCGGGATGAGGACGAGTCCCGCGTTGATCTTGAGCTTGAGTTTCGGTTGCGTGAACACTTCGGCCACCACCAGGATGGCGACCAGGGCCACGATGATCCGGTAGACCAGCGTCAGCATGTTCAGACTCCCAGGAGCCGGGCGATGGGATTCGCGAAGACCAGGATGGCGGTGCCGAGGACGACGGCCGCGAGCGCCGGGACGACGCATCGCCTGACGATCGGCATGTACGGTTCGCCAATCAGGCCCGCGGTGACGACGGGCGTGAAGGCCACCGGCGGCACGTAACTGCCCATGGCGCCGATGAGCGATAGCGCGGACAGCACCACCACCTGATGGCGTCCCAGCAGCGCGAGCGCGAAGGGTACGCCGAGCACGCTGGCGCCCCCGTACACCGAGATGCCTCCGAACAGCGGCAGGATGACGGCGATGCTGGCGAAGAGAAACACGCTGGGAATCGACAGCGCGCCGACGACAATCGCGCCGCGAAGCCCGGTCAGCGTCAGCATCTCGATCAGCATGCCGACGCCCATCAGGATGCCGACGACCGGGAGGATCTCGCTGACGCCGGCCCGCACGGCCGGGACTGCCGCGAACCGCCGGCCCGTGACGAGGCCCAGCGCGCTCCCGGCGAGAAACGTCAGCGGCAGGCGCGGGTCGGGCACCCACCGCGGAAAGAACTTCGGCCCGACCATCAGCGCCACCACGACGAGGAGCGGCGCGTACAGCCACGCCCGTCGGGCACCTCTGAAGGGGCTCGAGGCCAGCAGCGTCCGGCCCTCGGCCACGACGTCCGCGAGGCGACGCCGATCGACCCGCCCCCGGGCCAGCCACAGCGTCGTCAGGATGGCGGGACCGATGGTGAAGATGGACAGGATGAGACCGAATCCGATGTACGGCATGTCGATCCCGCCGCCGATGATCATGACCGGCACGTTGACCGGCGGCGCGATCATGCCGTAGACGGCTGCGCTGGACACGATGGCGCCGACGTCGGTGCGGGGGACGCCCATGCGCAGCAGGGCCGGCGCGACGATGGCGCCGGTGCCGAGCACTGAGGCCGTACACGATCCCGTGATCATGCCGGGGAACATGATGACCAGCGTCAGCGCCGTCAGCAGCAGCCACGGCGACCGGCCGAGACCGACGATCGTGCCCTGGGTCAGTTCGCCGAGCAGCCCGTTGGCTTCGATGACCTTCATGAAGATCATCGCGGTGATGAGCACCAGCGCGACGTCGAGGTAGCTGAACATGCCCTCGACGAGGTGGGCGAGGGGCACGCCCCGGCCGGCAGCCAGCGCCAGCACGACGGCCGTCGCCGCCAGACTGAGCGACACCGGCAGTCGCGCGGCGACGACGAGCGCGATGAAGCAGCCGGCCGTCAGCAGCAGCAGCAGGACGTCGAAGCCGGCCATGTTACTTGAAGGCTTTCTGAATCGGTTCGACGGTCTTCGACGTCCGTTCCACCTTGTCGATCGGGACCTTCGTGCCGCAGAGCTTCGTGATGAAACCGTCCTTGTCCCCGTCCGCGACGACGATCACGTAGTGGCAGGCCGGTACGGCCGCCTGGATGAACACGTCCGACAACTGGCCGCGGCGCGCTTCTCCGCCGACGTGGAGGCCGATCACCGTCAGCCCGAGCTTCCGGGCTTCGGCGAGCAGCGCCGACGTCCGCGCCAGTTCCGCGTCGGTCGAGATGCCGGCGGCGCCCATGCCCTTGGTGCTGCCGCCCAGCACGATGACGAGCGTCTTCGCGCCGGCCGCAGCCAGGGCCGCGGCCTTGAGCTGGGCGTCGGCCTTGAAGGGGATGGCCGCGCGTTCGAAGACGGTCTTCACCATCTCGATGTCCGCGCTCTGGCCGGCCGTGGTGATGATCGCGGGCTTCTGGGCGATGGGCGCTTTCAGCGCGTAGGCGGGCGCCTGGGCGAAAGCGGCCGGGGCGGCGGCCAGCAGCAGGGCAGTGGCGATGAACGCTCTCTTCACGGTGACGGTCCCTTCGAATCGCCGCACGCAGCGGCAGCGTATCCGATCCTGGAGGACCGACATTGTAGCGCGTCCGGGCACGTCCGGCTGAGGCCGTGAGTCGCGCGCCGTGAGCCGTGAGCCGCGAGCGGCGAGCCGTAAGTCGTGAGCCTGCTAGAACCCAATTTTCAGGAACACGTTCAGCGCACGCCCCATCAGTACGATCTCGTCGCTCGCGATGGTCTGGCCGGCCGTGTGGTACTCGGAGTACCAGGTGTTCCGCTGGTTGTACACGTTGAACACCGTCGCCCCGACGCGGGCCTTCACCCCGCCCACGGTCACGTCGGCGTGGGCCGAGACGTCGAGGCGATGGTAGACCGGGAGGTCTTCGGAGTTCTTCGCACCAAAGACGACGTCGTAGACCGCGGTGCCCGAGGGCAGCCAGACCGGCGCGATGCCCGTGGCGGGTGTGTAGGCGCGGCCGGTGTGGCCGTACCACGCCGCGGTCAGCGTGAGCCACCGGGTGGCGCGGAGGGAATCGGCGATGACAACCTCGGAGACCGGGGCGGCCGAGGAGAGGAACGTGGCGGCCTCGAGTGTCGGGTAGTCGTATTCCGCCCGCTGCGCCGTGTAGCTGGCCCTGAACGTGTTCCACTTGAAGGAGTGCTGCAGCAGGACTTCGGCGCCGAACGCCCGGCCCGTGCCCACGTGGAACAGCCGGTCCGTCGCGGCCGGCGCGACGCCCGGGTAGAGTCGCGGCGCGAAGAGCGCCACGTCGTCGAGTGTCTTGTAGTACCCCTCGATGTCGATGGAAAGCCCGCGTCCCGTCACGAGCGCTCCGAGCGCCACCTGCTGAGACCGGGCGACCGGAACCGTGGCGCCGTCGGCCATGGCCCAGAAGGACCGGTCGCCCTGCAGGCGATCTTCGTGGGTGATGCGGCCGACCATCTGGTGATCGAGCGCGTACCCGCTTCGCAGCCGGACGTTTCTCGACAGCTGCAGTGCCGCCTCGACCTTGGGCTCCACGTAGACGTCACCGGTCACGTCGAAGTGCGTGACCCGGAAACCCGGGGTCAAGGAAAGCCGTGGCGTCGGTCGCCATGCGTCCTGGGCGTAGAAGGTCAGCAGCCGCCCAGCGTCCGTGCGGTCGAGCAGGCTGGCCATCTCCGGCGCCATCGTCCGAGTGGCCGGTGTGTAGCGAAATCGTTCGCGCGCCAGCTGGTAGTCGGCATCGACACGTTTGACCTCGCCGCCAAACGAGACCACGTGGCCGTAGCCGAATGCGAGCGTCGTGTCGAGGCGGGCAGACGTATCCGTGACGTGATTCTCATCGCTCCACGCCTGAGTCCCGCCCCGCCCGGCGTCGTACGAATAGTCCAGACCGGTTGTCGGACTCGTGAGCAGGGACGCCCGTGCGGAGCTCGACGTGGAGCTGGTCCGGCCGAACGAGAACTTCGTCGAGACGGCCGGCGCCCACTGGCGGGTCCACGACGCGCCGATCCCCTTCGCCTCCCACCCCGACACGTCACCCACTTCGACGAATGCGTCGGCTGGCGCGACGAACGCCCCCGACGCGAAGAAGGCCGACGTTCCCGGGACGCTGACGTCGTGCGAGTGGTTGGAGACGCCGCGGCCGTCGAAGACGCTGACCGACAGTCGATCCTGACGTGACGGCGCGAGGTCGAGGCGGGCGTTGATGTCCCGGAAGGCCGGCGTCGAATCCGCGTCGAAGGTACCGCCGCCAAACCGCACGGCGCGCGTCCGCACGGGTGTCGTGCCCTGCGCCGACAGCCGGTCCAGCGTCTCCGCGTACAGTTCCTCCGGTGACGAATGCCGTCCCGCCATCGTCAGGCTGACACGTTCGCCGAGCGGCAGTCGCACGAGCGCCTCCCCGCCGAGCATCGACGCGCCGAGGTAGCCCGTGGGCCGTCCGCCCATCGGTGCCTCACCCGACAGATGCACGGCGCCCGAGAGGTGGCCGCCGTCCGCGGCGCCGAAACTGGCCTTGAGGACGCGGGCGTCGTGCACCGCGGCCGGGTTCAGGCCGCCGACGGTGCCGAACACCGCGCCGACGTGGTACAGCGTCATGCCGTCGAACGTGGTGAGGATGTCGCCGGGCGTGCCGCCCCGCACTCCGATTCGGTCCGGCGCTTCGAATCCTGCGGTGACTCCCGGTACCGACTGCGTTGCGCGCAGCAGGTCGTCGCCCGCGATGCCAGGGATTACGTCTGCATCCGGCTGGCGAAGGATGGCGCGGCTGGCTCCGTCGACGGTCGAGATCAGGCTGCCCTCCGAACGCCACGGGTTCGACACTTCGGGCGTTTCGAGGATCACCTCCACGTCCTGCCGGCCGCCCCTGGGGATGACGAAGCTCGTTGATTCCTTGCCAAACCCCTCGGCGGTGACGTCGATCGTGAGATTGACGCCGGGGCGCAGCGCCGGGAGCAGGAACCGACCGGTCGCATCCGTCATCGATGAGATCGTCGTGTCCGGCACGGCGACGAGCGCCGACGCGACCACCCGTCCGGCGCGATCGCGCACGATACCGCCGACGTCTGCCGACTGTCCGCCGGCCGCCGAGATCCCGTCCGTGTCGACGAACGACTGCTCCTGGGTGGCCTCCTTGAGGTCGACCCGTTCGACCCAGAGCGTGACCAGCGCGTACGTGGAGACGACGACACGCCCGCCGCGCGTGACGGTCAGGCGCACGCGGGTGCCCGGCGTGACCTTCTCGAACACGTACGAGCCGTCATCGCCGACGGTCGTTGACAGCGGCACCTTGACGCCCGGCGCTTCGAGCAGCACGGTGGCCCCGGCAAGGGGGCTGCCGTCGAGGGCGACGGCAGATCCTTCGATGCGTGACTGAGCGCCGGCGACGCCGGCCGTCAGCAGCAGGATGATGGCGCAGAAGGAGAAACCGGCCCGCATACGTTCACTCCGCCGACGATTGAGGTAGCTTGGTGCAGGCAGGCGAGGACGCACGGCAACGGTCCCCGGGGCGAGGGACTGACCACGAACGCACGACGCCCCGCTGCAGGGCAGCCTGGAGGCTGCAAACGTCGGTCCACCGCGCGTTCCGCTGGCGTGCGTGATCGAAGGCCGCGGATCGGCATCGACGTGTCACCGCCCGAGGACGAGAGATGTGCTCTGGAGGCGACACCTGGCTGGGACGCACACCAATTGCGACGCCGATCGGCGTGTGGCTCCGGCCTGCATCTTGCAGTCGACCCGGGACTGACTGTCGCCCGCGCCAGATCCGGCGCCGCTTCGTCCGGGGGTCTTCATGAATCGTCTCGTGGGTCTCATGCTCGTGCTTTTCCTCTCCGCCGGCGCGGCGGCATGCTCTGACGATTCAGCATCGGACAGCACCACCACGACGCCGACGCCGGTCACGTCGACGGAGACGTTCACCGGGACGCTCACCCAGCTTGGCCAGTCGGTGCATTCCTTCACCGTGTCGGCCTCGGGGACGACGACGATCTCGCTCACGTCGGTCGACCCGTTGACGACGATGGCGCTGGGCGTGGCGATCGGGACGTGGAGCAACTCGAGCTGCGGGACGACGATCGCCTACAACGAGAACGCGCGCGCGAACGTCACGGCGCTGAGCGGAACGGCGACGACGGGGACGTACTGCGTGAAGATCTACGATTCGGGGAACGTGCCGGAATCGTGGCAGGTGAACTACACGGTGCAGGTCGTGCACCCGTAGTTCGCGTCGGACCACTCCCGCGCCGACGACGCGGGCCCTTTCCCGGAACACCCACGGTCCGCCTGATGTGGGGCAGGCGTTCAGGCCTGCCTGACTGGCAACTGATCCTGCGGTTCGATTGCGTCGCGGTTCGAAACGTGGGACAGTCTGACGCCATGATCAGGAAACAACTCGGCGCGGCCGTCCTGGGCGTTGCTGTCGCCTCCGGGATCGGCGGTGCACCCTGGGACCAGGACGGCGGCGTCGCGGCGGCGACGCAGGCGTCCCACCCGTTCGAGGCGGCGGCGTCCAACGGCCGCCTGACGCAAGAAGGCCTCTCCCGGTGCTTTCGGTACCTCCACGGTTGGCTGGGCCGCGCCGAGCCGACGACGGGGCTGATTCCGCGCAATCTCTCGGACAGCTCGTACTGGAACGGCAAGGACAGCGCCGCCGACAACTACCCCTTCATGGTGTTGAGCGCGTGGTTCACCGACCGCGCCGCGTTCGACGGCTCGATGCGGCGAATGCTCGACTCTGAACAACGCCTCACGGCGCGTCCCGGGTGGCGTCGCCTGACTGACGACTATCGCCTCGCCACACCGCCGGGGCTGCGTGACGCGCAACCCGACGCCGGGCGGATCTTCTTCAATTCTGCCGAGTACGTGAAGGACGGCCTGCTTGCGCTCACCGAGTGGATCGGCCCGAGCCCGTGGAGCGAGCGTATGTTCGCGATCGTCGACGATTCGTTTGCGCTCGCGTCCGTCGACGCCGGTTCGGGCAAGATACCCATGGCCGGTCGCAACAAGGAGACCGGCGTCGAGGTGAGCGGCGATTATCTCCAGGCGCTCGCGCGGCTCTACTGGCTGAGCGGCGGACAGGAGAAGTATCTCGACTGGGGCGCGCGACTGGCGGACCTCTACCTCTTGCCTGAACACCGGCACCATCCGACGCGCGATTTCTCCGAGCTTCGCCTGCGCGATCACGGGTGCGAGATCGTCAGCGGGTTGTGCGAGTTCTACGTCACGCTCCATCACGCCGGGAAGAAGCCGGGAGGGGAGAAGTGGGCGGCGAAGAAGGCCGCCTACGTGCCGCACGTACACGAGATGCTCGACCGCATCCTGACGGTCGGCCGCAACGCGGACGGTTTGCTGTACAACTCCGTGGATCCGCAGACCGGCAGAGTCATCGACAGCGCCGTGTCCGATTCCTGGGGCTACGTCTTCGACGCGTTCTACGCCGTGTGGATGGTGGACGGTACCGCCGCGTACCGCGACGCGGCGTTCAAGCCGCTCGGCGCATTGTGGGACAAGTACCGAGGCTTCGCGTGGGAACCCAGCGGCGGTGCGGGCGGGAATCCCCGCGGCAGCCAGGATGGGTATGCGGATGCGATCGAGAGCGCGCTCAACCTGATGAACCGCCTGCCGCCGGACGACCCGCGCGGCGAGCGGGCCGCGGCCTGGATCGACAGCGAGATGCGCGAGTTGTGGTCACGTCAGCGCCCCGACGGCATCATCGAAGCGTGGCATGGCGACGGCAACTTTGCCCGGACCACGATCATGTACTGCCTGTGGAAGACGCAGGGCGTGACGGCGTTGCCCTGGCGCGAAGACCTGCGGCTGGGTGCGGTGCGTTCGGGCGACGGCGTGGCCCTGACGGTGACGGCCGACCGACCGTGGGACGGCACGCTGGTGTTCGACCGCGCGCGTCACGCGGACTACCTGCACCTGCCCGTCGACTGGCCGCGGATCAACCAGTTTCCGGAGTGGTTCACCGTGGCGGCAGGCGCGACGTATCACGTGCAACCGTCGCCCGACGGCACGGCCGACGTGGCTGCGGGAGACGTGTCGGGCGAGGAACTGCGTCAGGGGCTGAAGGTGCGCCTGACTGCGGGCCACCCGCTCCAATTCACGGTGCGGCCGCTGCGGTAGGGAGCGGCTATACTGGCGGCGATGGCGTTCAAGCTGCAGCGAGTCGTGCGCGTGATGACGGCGGCCGAGCACGGGACCGGCGGCGACGCACGCGAGTACTGGCGGTCTCGTCCGCCGGAAGAACGTCTGGCTGCGGTGGAATTCCTGCGGAGGCAGCATGCTGGAACTGGCGCCCGACTTCGACGAGTTCTTCGCGTCGTTGATCGCGCACCGCGTTGAGTTCGTTGTTGTCGGCGCGTACGCGTTGGCCGTCCACGGCCGGCCGCGTTACACCGGCGACCTGGACGTGCTGGTGCGGCCGAGCGCCGACAACGCTGAACGCCTGCTGGCGGCACTGGAGGCCTTTGGTTTCCCGGCACCGCCACTGACACCCGAGTCCGTCACGGACCCGGGCCGCATGATCCAACTCGGGATCGAGCCGGTCCAGATACACGTCATGAGCGCCATCAGCGGCGTGGACTGGGACGCTGTGTGGAGCGGGCGGCTGCTGGTGCGTTGCGGTTCGCGCGATATCCCCTTCATCGGGCGACGTGAGTTCGTCTTGAACAAACGCGCGTCCGGACGGCTGAAGGACCTAGCCGACCTCGAGGATCTCGAGAGGGAAGGGTAGCCGTTGCGGCGGGACAGCCTTCGCGTGACTGGGCGGCGGTTGCCCTTCGACCCGCTCCGCTCGCTCCCTTCGACTGCGCTCAGGGAGCCCCGAGTTTGGCCGAGGGGCAAAGGGCACCATTCGCCTCGGTCGGTACACCGCTGGCCTGCCATGAGCGAGGGAGTGGGGAATGGAATCGACCGAGTCGATTGGTGCGGAAGAGAGGACTCGAACCTCCACGACCTTGCGGCCACAAGCTCCTGAGGCTTGCGCGTCTGCCAATTCCGCCACTTCCGCACTAAGAAGAGCCAGGCAGGAACACTGAGTATACCAAAGCCCGCGCCCTCTGGCCAGCACTACGTCACCACAGACAGGGCTGAAGCCCTGTCCCACACCTGCCGAACTGTCGTTTCCTCTCGCCTCTCGCCTAATCCCTCTTCCCTGGCGTAAGCCTGTGGTAGCCTCTGCGGGATCCCGACCGTCCGGCCGTCGCCGGATCCGATGGCTCGGTCTTCCCGGAGGAATACGGTGCCCACCAGAACCCCAGGCGCCCTCGTCCGCGCCGCAGCGATGGCGCTCCTCACCGCCTCGCTCGTCGTCGCGCCCACAGGAGCCGCCACCGACAAATCTAAATACCACACGCTCGCCGAACTCACGGCCGCGCTGCAGGCCGCGGTCAAGGCGCATCCCGACCTGGCGAAGCTCGTCTCGATCGGCAAGACCCGCGGCGGGCGCGACATCTGGGCCGTCGAAATCGCGAAGGCCTCGGGCGTACCCGTCGACCAGCGTCCCGCGCTCCTCGTCGCCGCCAACTTCGAAGGCGATCACCTCATCGGCAGCGAACTCGCCCTCGTCATCGTGGAATCGCTGCTCAACGGCTATCCGGCCGACGCGACCATCAAACAGCGCCTCGACAACCACGTCATTTACGTGCTCCCGCGCGTGAACGCCGACGGCGCCGAACTCATGTTCGCCCCCGTCAAGACCGGCGCGCGCACGAACCTGACGCCGTTCGATGCCGACAACGACGCGCGGATGGACGAAGACGGCCCCGAAGATCTCAACAGGGACGGCGTCATCACCGTCATGCGCGTGAAGGACCCCGCCGGCCGCTACATGATCAGCCCCGACGACCCACGGCTGATGAAGCGCGCGGACGGCGTCAAGGGCGAGAAAGGCGGCTGGGCGCTCTACACCGAGGGCATCGACAACGACGGCGACGGCTTCATCAACGAAGACGGCCCCGGCGGCGTCGACATCAACCGCAACTTCATGCACCAGTATCCGTACTACGCGGTCGACGCGGGCCGGCACATGGTCAGCGAACTCGAAACCCGCGCGGTCCTCGACTACGTGCTCACGCACCGGAACATCGCCGCGATCCTCACCTTCGGCGAAAGTGACAATCTCATCTCGGCCACGCCGCGCGCGGTGGCTATCAGCCTGCTCGACTTCGCCGGACAGAGCACGGCCGACGCCCGCAGGGTCGGCATGTTCGCCGACATGGCCGCCGGCTTCGGCGGCCGGGGCGGCGGCATGATGATGATGGGTGACGAGTTCGTCATGGGCGGCGGCCGCGGCGCGGCTGGCGCGCAGCAAGGCGGCCGTGGCGCGATGCCGGCGCGTAACCCGGCGACCACGGTCAATGCCGGCGACACGGAGTACTTCCGCGCGATCGCAGACAAATATCGCGAACTGACCGGGCTCCGCGCGGCGGGCGTCAATCGTACGCCGGCCGGCGCGTTCTACGAGTACGGGTACTACCAGTTCGGCGTGCCCTCGTTCTCGACCCCCGGATGGGGCCTGCCCGCAGGTGCCCCCGGCGCAGGTGGTGGACGGGCGGCGATGGGCGGAGGCGCCGCGGGCGCTCCCGCGATGGGGGGCGGCGCCCCCGGCGGAATGCCGGCCGCCATGGCGCAGGGCGCGGCCGGGTTCGGTCAGCGCGGCGGGGCAGCCGGTGCGGCAGGTGCCGCG
>CAZJRM010000116.1:0-16234 GCA_964547975.1 uncultured Vicinamibacterales bacterium
TTCTACGCGCACCCGGGCATCGACCCGATCCGCATCTTCGGCGCCATCGTCACGAACGTGCGGGGCACGAAACCGTACCTCGTCGGCGCGAGCACGATTACCCAGCAACTCGTGAAGAACTTCTTCCTGACACCGGAGAAGTCCTACCGCCGCAAGCTGCAGGAGCAGTTCCTCGCCGTCGTGCTCGAGACGCGGGCCACGAAAGACGACATCCTCGAGCTGTACCTCAACGACGTCTACCTCGGCCAGCGCGGGTCGTTCGCGATTCACGGGGTGGCCGAAGCCGCCCGCCTGTTCTTCGGCAAGGACGTCACGAACCTCTCGCTGGCCGAAGCCGCCACGATCGCGGGCGTCATCCAGGCGCCATACACGCATTCGCCGTTCACCTCGACCACGAATGCCCGCGACCGGCGCAACGTCGTGCTGCAGGCGATGGTCGACGGCGGCTACGTGAAGCAGGCCGACGCCGAGAAGGCCGGGCGCGAACCCATGGACGTCGCGCGCCAGGCCCTGGACACGGCCGCGCCGTACTTCGTCGACCTGATCGGCCAGACGCTGACGGACCAGTTCCCCGGCCTGCTGAACAGCGCGCAGCCCGTCGACATCTACACGTCGCTCGACATCGGCCTGCAACGTATGGCCCAGGAAGCCGTGTCAGCGGGCATCACGGTCATCGACGACCAGCTGGCGAAGAGACGCATCAAGGGCAAGCCCCAGGTGGCGCTCATCGCCATCTCGGCCCGCACCGGCGACGTGCTGGCGTTCGTCGGCGGGCGATCCTACAACCAGTCGCAGTACAACCGCGCGCTGCGCGGACGCCGTCAGCCGGGGTCGGTCTTCAAGCCATTCGTCTATCTCGCGGCCTTCGAACGCGCCGCGGCGGACGGCCGCACCGACATCACGCCGGCCACCATGGTGCTGGACGAACAAACCACGTTCACCTTCGAAGACAAGCAGTGGACGCCGGGCAACTACGAAGACGAGTACGACGGCATCATCCCGCTTCGGCGCGCGCTGGCCCAGTCGCGCAACGTCGCCACGATCAAGCTCGCCGAGATGGTCGGCTTCGATACCGTCGCGGACTTCTGGAAACGATTCGGCTCGGCCACGGCCCCGCGCCCGTACCCGTCGATCACGCTCGGCGTGTTCGAGGCCACGCCCATGGAAGTGGCCGAGGCCTACACCGTCTTCCCGAACCACGGCCGGGTCACGCCGCTGCGGTCCATCCTGCACATCGTCAACGCCGGGCAGGACCTCGCGCTGCCCGACCGCCCGCAGAAGCAGATCGCGCGGCCCGACACGACCTTCCTCGTGACGAACATGATGCGGAGCGTGGTCAACGAAGGCACGGGCGCCGGGATCCGGGGACTGGGATTCTCGCTGGACGCCGCCGGCAAGACGGGCACGACCAACGATCTGCGTGACGCGTGGTTCGTCGGCTTCACGCCCGAGATCATCACGGCCGTCTGGGTCGGGTTCGACGACAACCAGCCACTCGGCCTGAGCGGCTCGGCCGCGGCCCTGCCCATCTGGACCCGATTCATGCTGGGCGCCACCGCCGGCCGACCCAACCTGCCGTTCGAAGCCCCGAACGAAGGCATCGTGTGGGCGGACATCGACCGCGACACCGGCAAACTGGTCCAGCCCGGATGCCCGCGGCCGTTCCGCGAAGCGTTCCTCGCCGGCACGGAACCCACCGAGATCTGCCAACTGCACCGGTTCTGACACCGGCTCTCGGCTTTCGGCTTTCGGCCCTCGGCCTTCCCTTGCCTCTCGCCTCTCGCCTATTGCCTCTTCCCTGTTCCCTTTCCCTCTCCCCTATCGCCTTGTCCCTGTTCCCTATCGCCTGATCCCTCTTCCCTTCGTCATATAATCTCCCCGTGCAAGAATCCGTCTTCTCCGCCGTGGTCGAGGCGCTCGCCCGAGGCGATCGGGCGGCCCTCGTCACCATCGTCAGCACGCGCGGTTCGACGCCGCAGCGCGTGGGCGCGAAGATCCTCGTCTTCGAAGACGGCCGCACCGTCGGAACCATCGGCGGGGGCTGTTACGAGAACGACGCGTGCGGGAAGGCGCGCGACGCCATTCGCACCCGCCGGGCCGTGCTCGCCTCGTACGAACTGACCGACGAACTCGCCCAGGAGAACGGGCTCATCTGCGGGGGACAGATGCAGGTGTTCATCGAGCCCCTCGACTCGTCGCCGTCGCTCTACATCGTCGGAGCCGGCCACGTCGGCCAGTTGCTGGCCGAGGCGGCGCATCGGGTCGGGTTCCGGGTCCACGTGCTCGACGATCGGGAGAAGTTCGCCGCCGCCGAACGTCTCCCGTCTGCCACGTCGGTCGTGGCCGACGATATCGTCTCGTGGCTCACGCGCGCGGACCTGCCCTCGTCGGCCTACGTCGTCGTCGTCACCCGCGGGCACACGCACGACCTCGAGGCCATGCGCGCCCTGGCAGGCCGCCCACTGCGGTACGTCGGCATGATTGGCAGCCGGGCCAAGGTCGTGAAGATCACGGACGCCCTGATCGCCGGCGGCGCGCCAGCCGACTGGGTCGGGGCGGTACACGCGCCAATCGGCCTGCAGATTGGCGCCGTGACCCCCGAAGAAATCGCGGTGAGTATCGTCGCGGAACTCATCGCGGTACGGCGCAACGCGGACGACCCCACGACGGTCGGCCGCCCGATGACCCTGGCCCCGATAACGCGGTAACCATGGCGTCCCTGCTCCTGCGCGGCGGCACCGTCCTGACGATGAACGACCGGTTCGAGGTCGTCATGGGGGACGTCGCCGTGCGTGACGGCCGCATCGAGTCGGTCGGGGCCGCTCCCGATGGCCCGTTCGATCGCACGATCGACGCGTCGGGCGCGTTCGTGCTTCCCGGATTCATCCAGACGCACATCCACCTGTGCCAGACGCTGTTTCGCGGATTCGCCGACGACCTGAAGCTCCTCGAGTGGCTGCGGTTGCGCGTGTGGCCGATGGAAGCCGCGCACACGCCCGCGTCCCTGCGCGCCGCTGCCCGGCTGGCGGCGTGCGAACTCCTCTCGACGGGCACCACGACGGCGCTCACGATGGAGACCGTGCACGACACGGATTCGGTGTTCGAAGCCGTGGCGGAAACGGGCATGCGAGCGGTCATCGGCAAGTGCCTCATGGACGCCGACGCGCAGGCCCCGAAACGATTGTTCCAGCCCACCCGCGAGGGCATCGACGAGAGCCTGGCGCTGAAGAAGCGCTGGGACGGCGCACGCGGCGGGCGTATCCGGGCGGCGTTCGCGCCGCGGTTCGCGCTGTCGTGCTCGCGCGACCTGCTCGAGGAGGTCGGCACCCTGTCGAAGGCGCAGCGCCTGATCGTGCACACCCACGCCTCGGAGCAGCGCGCCGAGATTGCCGTCGTCCGGCAGATGACGGGGATGCGCAACCTCCACTACTTCGAAGACACCGGGCTTGCGTCCGAGCACCTGTGCGTGGCCCACTGCGTGTGGGTGGATGAGAGCGAACAGGCGCTGATGGCCGAACGGGACGTCAAGGTGCTGCACTGCCCGGGATCGAACCTCAAGCTGGGCAGCGGTGTCGCGCCGGTGCCCGAGATGCGGAAGCGAGGCATCAGCGTGTCGATCGGAGCGGACGGCGCCGCGTGCAACAACCGCCTCGACATGTTCGACGAAATGCGGCTCGCGGCGACGCTCCAGGCAATGCGCGCCGACCCCGGCGCCCTGCCGGCCCGCGACGTCGTGTGGATGGCCACGCGCGAAGGGGCCCGCGCCCTCGGACTGTCAGCCGAGCTCGGATCAATCGAACCCGGCAAACGTGCCGACCTCATCGTGGTCGACGCCGAACGCCCGCACCTCGTGCCCGGCCCCGACCCGTATTCGACACTGGTCTACGCGGCGCGCGGCACCGACGTCCGGACCACCATCGTGGACGGCGAGGTGCTCGTCAACCAGCACGCGCTCGTCGGGATGGACCCGGTCGAGGTCGCCGCAACAGCCCGTCACGAAGCCAGGGCCCTCGCCAGCCGCGCAGGACTCTGATCCGCCGAGTGCGTCGAGTGCTCCCGCGCGAGCCCGGCTCGCGGCCCACGGCTTTCCCTCTCCCCTATCGCCTATTTCCTCTTCCCTGTCCTATAATGGAACCATTAGCACTCTACGCCCGTGACTGCCAAAGACACGTCCAACCTGAGCGAACGGTCCCGTCGCATTCTCGCGGCCTTGGTCCGCGAGTACGTCGAAACGGGCGAACCCGTGGCCTCCCAGGTCATCGTCAACCGGGGCGGTTTCGGACTGTCGTCCGCGACGATTCGGAACGTCCTCGCCCAGCTGGAAGAGCTCGGATACGTCCGCCAGCCCCACACATCGGCCGGACGTGTTCCCACGGACCTCGGCTACCGGTGTTTCGTCGACATGCTCCTCCAGCGCCCCCGGGCGCTACGGTCGGCGTCGACCGTCGGTGAACAACTGCGGCAGCAGCTCTCCGGCGTCGCCGGTATCGACTCGGTCCTGTCGACCGTGCCTCACCTGCTGGCCGAAGCCTCGCACCACGTCGCGTTTGCCCTGGCGCCGGCCCGCGGACAGTCATCGTTCGACCGGATCGACTTCCTGTCTCTCGGCGGCCGGCGCGTGCTGATCGTCGTGGTCGACAGCCACGGCGACGAACGGCACAAGGTGGTGGAACTCGACGAAGACGCGACGGCGGCGGACCTCGAGAAGGCGGCGAATTACCTGAATGCCGAGTTCTCGGGAATGCCGCTGGCCAACGTACGCGCGGCCATCGTGGATCGCCTGGGCGAAGACCGCGTACGGTACGACCGGCTGATGGGCCGCGCGCTGCGCCTGGCGCAGACGAGCTTCGCGCAGGGCGGCGGCGCGCCCGAACCGATCGTGGTCGAAGGCGCGTTTTCACTGCTCGAGGAAGCCGCGTCACCGCACAGCGGCATCACGCTCGGCGCGCTCAGCCGCCTGGTGCGGATGATCGAAGAGAAACACCGGCTGGTACGCCTCCTGACGCAGTACATCGAGGGCCCCGGCCTGATGGTCGTCATCGGCACCGAACACGCCGAGCCGAGCCTGAGCCAGTTCAGCCTCGTGGCCTCGACGTATTCCGATGGCGTGGGCACCGGCACCATCGGCCTCATCGGCCCGATGCGCATGCACTACTCCCGCGCGATTTCCATGGTCGACGGCGTGGCGCGGGCGGTGTCGGACGTGCTCGGTCGACCGCCTCGAACCGACCAGGACCCCGAGTCCTGATATTCGTACAGACGGACCCATGAACGAAGACCTGAACGTAATCGACGAACAGGGCGATCCTCCGGCCGACACGCCGGCCACGGACACGCCCGCCCCGGTGGCAACCTGTGACGACGTGAAAGCCGAGCGTGACCGGTATTACGATCTCCTGTTGCGGAAGACCGCGGAATTCGACAATTACCGGAAGCGGATCGAACGCGAACGGCAGGCGTGGACGGAAGGCGCCGTCGGCGACGTCGTCGGCGACCTCCTGCCCGTCATCGACGACCTCGAACGCGCGCTCAAGGTGGAGGCCGTCGGCGAGGAGGCCGCCGCGTATCGCAAGGGTGTCGAACTCATCCACAAACGCCTGCTCGAGGTGCTCAAACGCCGCAACGTCGCGGCGGTCGAGTCCGTCGGCCAGGTGTTCGATCCTCATCTGCACCAGGCCGTGACCTACGAGCCGGCCGAGGGCAAGCCTGACGGCGAGATCGTCGAAGAATTCGCCCGCGGGTATCTCATCGGCGAGCGCCTGCTGCGCCCTGCCATGGTGAAAGTAGCCAAAGCGTGAGCAAACGCGACTACTACGAGGTGCTCGGCGTCCAGAAGACGGCGAGCGACCAGGACATCAAGAGCGCGTACCGGAAACAGGCGCTGAAGTACCACCCGGACCGCAACCCGGGCGACAAGTCCGCCGAAGACAAGTTCAAGGAGGCGGCCGAAGCGTACGCCGTCCTGTCGGACGCGGAGAAACGCGCGGCGTACGACCGCTACGGCCACGCCGGCGTGAGCGGCGCCGCGGGCGCCGGATTCGATCCGTCGACCTTCACCGGGTTCGAAGACATCTTCAGCAACCTCGGTGACATGTTCGGCTTCGGCGACGTGTTCGGCGGAGGGCGGCGGCGGGGCGGCCCGCAACGCGGCGCGGACCTGCGCTACGACATGGAGATCGGCTTCGAGGAATCGGCCAGGGGCGTCGATTCGACCATCCAGATTCCCCGGCAGGAACCGTGCGACACCTGCAGCGGGTCAGGCGCAGCCCCGGGCACGAGCGCGAAACGCTGCGGCCAGTGCCAGGGCCGCGGGCAGGTCCGCTACCAGCAGGGCTTCTTCGTCGTCGCGCGCACGTGCTCGACCTGCGGCGGCACGGGCAGCGTCATCGCCGATCCGTGCAAAACGTGTCACGGCACCGGACAGGTGACGCGTGATCGCAAGCTGACGGTCAAGATCCCCGCGGGGATCGCCTCCGGGCAACGGCTGCGCCTCTACGGCGAAGGGGAACTCGGAGCCATGGGCGGTCCCGCCGGCGACCTGTACGTGGTCGTCGGCGTCACCGATCACGAGTTCTTCCGTCGCGACGGCGACGACCTCTACTGCGAGATCGCCGTGAACTACCCGACCATGGTCCTGGGCGGCGACGTCATGGTGCCGACGCTCGACGGTGACGAGAAGCTGAAGATCGGCGAAGGCACCGCGCCGGGCACGGTGCTCCGGCTTCGGGGCAAGGGTATGCCGAACGTCGGCGGGCGGGGCCGCGGCGACCTCCACGTGATGGTGCAGGCGCGGGTGCCGAAGAAGCCGACCAAGGAACAGCGCGCGCTCATCGAGAAACTCGCGAAACTGCTGCCCGAGGACAAGGTCGAGTACCGGAAACGTTCGTCGGGAGACGATGAGCGCGGCGTATTCGATCGCGTGAAGGACCTCTTCAGCTGATGCGCGACTGGCCGTCGTTTGCCGTCCACTTCCCCGCCGCCGACGAGGCGCTCGGCGAGATGGTGTCCGCCTCGCTCGACGCGGATACCGTCGCGGCCATCGAGGAACGTACCGCCACCGAATGGCTGGTGTCGTTCCGCGACGCCGACGCCCGTGACGCGGCCTGCCTGGACCTGCGCCACGCGTTCGCGCCGCTCGGCGTCACGTTCGAGGTGCTCGACGTCTCGGACGAGGACTGGGCCCGACGCAGCCAGACGAACCTCGGCGCGATTCGAGCCGGTCGTTTCCTGGTGTGTCCGCCGTGGCACCCCGAGGGCCACGACGATCCCGGGACCATTCGTCTCGTCATCGAACCGTCGATGGGGTTTGGATCGGGACATCACGCGACGACCCGGCTCTGCCTGACGGCGCTGCAGCATCTGCCGGTCGAGGGCGCCCGCGTCATCGACATCGGCACAGGCTCGGGCATTCTCGCGATTGCCGCGGCGGTCCTCGGCGCGGGACAGGTACACGGCATCGACAACGATCCCGACGCGCTGGCGTCCGCGCGGGCCGACGCGGAGATGAACGGCGTCACCGGTCGCATCCTCTTCGATGAAGGCGATTTCCGCGGCGGCACGCTGGGCGAATACGACATCGTGCTCGCGAACCTGACGGGCGGCATGCTCGCGTCATCAGCCCGCGATGTCGTCACAGCCGCGAAGCCGGGTGGCACGCTGATTCTGAGCGGCATCACCACCGCAGAAGCACAGACGGTCCTGGACGCCTTCGCGCCACTCACGTCTCTCGTCTGGCGCGGTGATGAGGAGGGATGGGTGGGGCTCGTTCTTACCAAGGGCTCGCGGCCAGCGGCTAGCGGCTAGCGGCCTGGCGGCTGAGCAGGCGTAGCGCCGGGCTTCAGCCCGGCCTGACTGATCGCGGTGTGACAGTGTGCATGATGTGGGGCAGGGCTTCCTTCGACTTCGCTCACGAGAAGTCAGCCCTGCCTGTAGTCCCCGCCGAGGGCCGCAAGCCGTTAGCCGAGGGCCTGATTCCTATGCTGCCTCGCTTCTACGTGCCGCTGCTCACGCCCGACGCCGAGGGCCTTCCCCTGCCGGCGGACGAGGCGAGTCATGCCGCCCGTGTGCTGCGCGTGAAGCCGGGTGATGCCGTACGGGTGTTCGACGGCCGCGGCCTCGAACGGCTCGCCACCGTCGTCCGCGCCACGAAGTCTCACGTCGACGTCGAACTGGGAGGGGCGGTTGCAGCAGCGCCGGAGGTTGGCGTGCGTATCGCCCTCGCCCAGGCTCTCTTGAAGGCCGACAAGTTCGACGATGTCGTGCGGGATGCGACGATGCTGGGCGTGGCGGCGGTGCGGCCGATGGTGACGACGCACGCGGATGTGCCGGCGTCGGTCGTTCGCGACGGCGGACGCACGAACCGCTGGACCCGCGTCGCGGTGTCATCAGTGAAGCAATGCGGGCGGGCGGTCGTCCCCGTGATCGAGCCTGTCGCCAGCTTGTCCGATGTGCTGGCTGCCGACGACTCGACGGTTCGGATCATCCTGGCGGAACCGGCACTGGGGACGACGGCGTCGCCCGCGGGTACACTCGTCCACGCTGCGGACTCCGTGCTGCTGCTCGTTGGCCCCGAAGGCGGGTGGGATCGCAGCGAACTCGAACTCGCGTTCTCGAAGGGCTGCCGCCCGCTCACGCTCGGCGGCCGCACGCTCCGCGCCGACGCGGCGCCACTGGTCGCATTGTCGGTGCTACTGCACGCGCTCGGGGAACTGTAAGACTCGCATACCACCGCCTGGAACGTGTCCACGAGATCGGCTCAAACCCATGACTCCTCCTGAGCGTCGTCGACGGACGCCCTGCCCCGCGACAACTCGAGCAGCGAGCCGCGAGCCGCGAGCCCCTAGCCCCTAAGGTATACTTCCTCCGGATACGCATGTTCTTTCGAGGACAGACGATCGGCAAATACAAGATCCTTTCGGCCCTCGGCAGCGGGGGCTTCGGGACCGTGTATCTCGCCGAAGACACCTGGATCGACAAGAAGGTCGCCCTCAAGGTGCCCCACCGCCAGAGCGTCAACTTCGGCGAACTGCTGAAGGAACCGCGCCTGCTGGCCAGTCTCAGTCACCCCAACATCGTCTCGGTCGTCACGGCGGAGAAGCAGGACAACATCTTCTTCATCGTGATGGAATACGTGCCCGGCGAGTCGCTCGAGAACATCATCGCGCGGCAGGGTCCGCTCGAATTGCCCCTCGCCCTCGACTACACCTGCCAGATCTGCAACGCCGTCGACCACGCGCACAGCCAGGGCGTCATCCATCGCGACCTGCGGCCCGCCAACGTCCTCATCTCGGACACCGGCGTCGTCAAGGTCGCTGACTTCGGGACGTCACGGTTCCTCGAACTGGCCGCGCACGGCACCACGATCATCGGCAGCCCGCCGTACATGGCGCCGGAACAGTTCAAGGGCCGCGCCACGTTCGCCTCGGACATCTACTCGCTCGGCGTGACGATGTACCAGATGATGACGGGGTCGCTGCCCTATCAGACGCCGGCCCCGGGAGACATCGAGCGACTGATGTCGGGCGCGCTGGTCTCGCCGCCCCGCCAGCGAAACGCGCGCCTGCCGCAGCGCATCAACGACATCATCCTGCGCGCGATGGCACCGGCCGTGGAGGCCCGCTACCAGCGCGCCAGCGAACTGCTGGAGGACCTGCTGAAGGCCGTGGACCGCACGCCGTCACGGCCCGTCCAGGAACGCCAGCACACGCCCGTGCCCGTGCCGCCTGCGTCTCCCGTGACGCCGGTGGCCGCCCCTCAGGCCGACGCACCCGGATCGCCCTGGACCCGCCCCCGCGAGACGCCCCCGCAACCCCGATTCTGTTGGAACTGCCGCAAACCCCTGCACGCCCGCTCGGACAGGTGCCCGTTTTGCGGAGAAGCCCAGTAAGGACAACGACGAGGAACGACGATGGCTTTTACCGGTACCGGCAAGGTCTGGATGAACGGCACGTTCGTGGAATGGGCTGACGCGAAGATTCACATCGCGTCACACGTGATCCACTACGGCAGCGGCGTGTTCGAAGGCGCGCGCTGTTATGAGACGAAGCAGGGCTCGGCGTGTTTTCGCCTCGATGCGCACATGCGGCGGCTGATCGACTCAGCCAGGATCTATCGCATGGCCCCGGCCTACACCCAGGCACAACTCCAGGACGCGGTGCTCGAGACGATCCGGGCGAACCAGATGACGTCCTGCTACATCCGCCCGATCGTGTACCGGGGGTACGCCGCGCTCGGCGTCAACCCGTTCCCCTGCCCGATCGACTCGGCCATCCTGCTCTGGGAATGGGGTACCTACCTCGGGCCGGACGCGCTCGAGAAGGGCGTGGACGTCACGGTGAGCTCGTGGACCCGCATGGCGCCCGACACGTTCCCGTCGCTCGCCAAGACCAGCGCAAACTACGCCAACGCCCAGCTCATCAAGATGGAAGCCATCCTGAACGGCTTCGCTGAAGGCATCGCCCTCGACAGCCAGGGGTTCGTCAGCGAAGGCAGCGGCCAGAACATCTTCGTCGTCCGGGACGGCGTCCTGTTGACGCCGCCGATGTCGGCATCGATCTTGCCCGGTATCACTCGTGATTCGATCATGACCCTGGCCCAGGACCTGGGCTACCGGGTGAAGGAGGAGATGATCCCCCGGGAAATGCTGTATATCGCCGACGAACTATTCTTCGTGGGGACTGCGGTCGAAATTACTCCCGTAAGGTCTGTCGACAAAATCGTCATCGGGTCCGGCAGCCGGGGCCCGATCACCGCGGCGCTGCAGAAGGCGTTCTTCGGCATCGTCACCGGCGAACTCCCCGATACGCACGGGTGGCTGACGTTCGTTTACTAGGCTTGCGGCTTGCGGCCCACGGCCCGAGGCCAGGAACAATCGCCGGTTCCCCGCCTCCCGCCTCCCGCCTCCCGCCTCTCGCCGCGTGCCGCGAGCCGCGAGCCGCTGGCCTGTGGGTTTGAATCATGCACGTCAACGACCTCTTGACCATTGCCGTCGAAAACGGGGCGTCCGACCTCCACCTCAAGGTCGGCAACGCCCCCATGATGCGGCTGCGCGGTGAACTCGTGCCCATCGTCGAAGGCGTGCGCCTGAGCCACGAAGACACGGTGGCCATGGCGGCGGCCCTGATGCCGGCGCCCGCGCGCGAGCGATTCAAGGAGTCGCTCGACGTCGACGTGGCCTACGCCGTGCCCGGCCTGGGCCGCTTCCGCTGCAGCGTCTTCCAGCAGCGCGGCACCGTCGGCCTCGTCCTTCGCGTCATCCCGATGCAGGTCACGAAGTTCGACGACCTCGACCTGCCGCCGGTCATCAAGAGCATCGCGGAAGAAGAACGCGGACTGGTGCTCGTGACGGGAACCACGGGGTCCGGCAAGAGCACGACGCTCGCGGCCATGGTCGATCACATCAACAACACGAGCCGCGTGCACGTGATGACGGTCGAGGACCCGATCGAGTTTCTCCACCGGGACGTCAAAGCCATCATCAACCAGCGCGAGGTGTCGACGGACACCCGCAGCTTCGCGGCCGCGATGCGGTCGGCCCTGCGGCAGGACCCCGACGTCATCCTCGTCGGCGAGATGCGGGACTTCGAGACCATCGAGACCGCGTTGCTGGCGGCCGAAACGGGCCACCTGGTGTTGTCCACGCTGCACACGCTGGACGCCACCGAGACGATCAACCGCATCATCGCGGTGTTCCCACCGCACCAGCAGAAGCAGATTCGACTGCAGCTCGCGTCGGTGCTGAAGGCCGTCATCTCGATGCGCCTCGTGCCGAGGGCCGACGGCCAGGGTCGCGTGCCGGGCGTCGAGGTCCTGATCGCCACCCCCTTCATCCGCGACTGCATCGTGGACAAGGAGAAGACGCACCTCATCCAGGGCGCCATCGAAGCCGGCACGTCGCAGTACGGCATGCAGACGTTCGACCAGTCGCTCTTCGGGTTGCTCCGCCGCGAACTCATCACCTACGACGAAGCCCTGCGCTGGGCCACCAACCCTGACGAATTCAAGCTCAAGGTCCAGGGCATCAGCAACGTCCAGGATGAAGCCCGCGACCAGATGGCCCACAAGGTCATCGGCGGCAAGGCAGACGAGAAGGTCGAGATCACCCGGTTCGGACGGTAACCCCCGTGCCACGCCGCCCAGTGGTCGACATTCCCGACGATCCCCAGGAAGCCTTCTCGGCCGCCTACACCCGGGGCCTGCGTCTGCTCGGAGCCCGTGAACGTTCCGAAGCCGACGTCCGGACGCGGCTCGGCGCCGCCGGGTTCCCCGCCGACATCGTCGACGCCGCCATCGCCCGCCTGCTCGCCTCCGGGGCGCTCGACGACACCCGGGCCGCCAGAGCCGTCGCGCGCACGGTCGTCCAGGTCAAACGGCGCGGACGGCTCCGGGCGGTCCGCGAACTCGAAGCCCGGGGGTTCCCGGCGTCGCTGGCGGCGGACGCCGTCGCCGAGCAGATCGGCGCCGACGACGAACGAACGGCCGTCGAACGGGCCCTGGACCGCAAGCTGCGCGGGAAGGCCGTGGTGCCCGGCGATGCCGCCGCCATGCGCCGGCTGCTGGCCTCGCTCGTCCGCCAGGGTCACCCGCCCGCCGTCGTCCGGACGGTGATCCGGGACCGATTCCGGAACGCCGCCAGGCTGGCCGACGAGGACGGCGAGATGTAGCTGTTGTTACAATAGGCGGATGACGTCTGCCGAACTCCGCCGCTCCTTCCTCGAGTTCTTCGAACAGCACGGCCACCGCATTGTCGCCAGCGCGCCCCTGGTGCCCGGCGACGACCCGACGCTGCTCTTCACCAACGCCGGGATGAACCAGTTCAAGGACGTGTTCCTGGGGAAGGAACGCCGCGAGTACCGGCGCGCCACGACGTCGCAGAAGTGTATGCGCGTCAGCGGCAAACACAACGACCTCGAAAACGTCGGGCCGTCGCTCCGGCACCACACGTTCTTCGAGATGCTCGGCAACTTCTCCTTCGGCGACTATTTCAAGAAGGACGCGATCGAACTGGCGTGGGGCCTGCTGACCGACGTGTGGAAGCTGCCGCCGGAACGCCTGTTCGCGACGGTGTTCAAGGGTGAAGCGGGCATCCCGCGAGACGACGAGGCGTACGGCTACTGGCGGAAGGTCGTACCGGCCGAGCGGATTTTCGAACTCGGCGCCGCCGACAACTTCTGGTCGATGGGCGAAACCGGGCCGTGCGGCCGCTGTTCCGAGATCCACTACTACCGGGGCGATCACGTGCCATGCCCCGAGCCCGAGTGCCGGGGACTCGAGTGTTCGTGCGACCGCTTCATCGAGGTCTGGAACAACGTGTTCATGGAATTCGACCGCCAGGCCGACGGGACGCTGAACCCGCTGCCGGCGCCGTCGATCGACACGGGCATGGGCCTCGAACGGATCGCGGCGCTCATGCAGGACAAGCTGTCGAACTACGACACGGACCTGTTCACGCCGCTCCTCGACGCCATCGGCGCCATGGTGGGTCGTTCGCACGGTGGCACCATGGAGCCGGCGGACGTCTCGATGCGCGTCATCGCCGATCACGCGCGCGCGACCACGTTCCTCATCGCCGACGGCGTCGTGCCGTCCAACGAGTGGCGCGGATACGTGCTGCGCAAGATCATGCGCCGCGCCATGCGCCACGGCCACAAGCTGGGCATCACGGAACCGTTCCTCCACAAGCTGGTGGACGTGCTCGTGACGCAGATGGGCGAGGCGTATCCCGAACTGACGTCGGGCCACGCGTACGTCTCGCGCGTCGTGCACACCGAAGAAGAACGCTTCGACGCGGTGCTTCGCGGCGGCCTCCCCCGCCTCGAAGAACTGCTGGACCGCTCGGCCGCCACCAAGGTCGTGCCCGGCGACGAAGCGTTCCGCCTGTACGACTCCTACGGAATGCCGGTGGACTTCATCGAAGACCTCGCGGGCCAGCGCGGCATGGCGCTCGACCGCGTGGCGTTCGACGCCGCGATGGAAGGCCAGCGCGAGCGGGCGCGGGCGAAGAGCGCCTTCGGTACGGCCGCCGCGGCCGAGGGATTCGTGGTCGGCGCGGGGACGGCCAAGGCCCTCGAGGCCGCAGGCGATCACTTCGACGGCTACACCTCGACGACCGTGGCCGACGTGGCTGTGGTCGCGGTGCTGGACGACAAGGGCGCGGAGTGCGCAGGCCTGGCCGGTGGTGAAGACGGGTACGTGGCGCTGGCGCGCACGCCGTTCTACGTGGAGTCCGGCGGCCAGGTGTCCGACACGGGCCGGCTGACCGGCACGGCGGCCGACGCCACCGTCGTCGGCATGGCCAAGGGGCTCCAGGGCTGGCCGCGCCTGCACCACGTCCACGTGGATCGCGGAACCATCAAGGCGGGCGACCGTGTAACCGCCTCCGTGGATACGACGGGCCGCGACGCGACGCGCCGCAACCACACCGGGACGCACCTCCTGCACGCGGCGCTGCGCCAGGTCCTCGGCACCCACGTCAAGCAGGCCGGATCGATGGTGTCGCCGGAGCGCCTGCGTTTCGACTTCGTGCACTACGCGCCGATCGCGCCCGAACAGATCGCGGACATCGAGCAGATCGTCAACGAACAGGTCTACACCAACACGCCGGTGACGACCGAGGTGCGCTCGACGCAGGAGGCGATGGCCGCGGGGGCGATGGCCCTCTTTGGCGAGAAATACGGGGATTCGGTGCGCGTCGTCTCGGTGCCAGGATTCAGCCTCGAGTTGTGCGGCGGCACCCACTGCCGCGCCACGGGGGACATCGGCCCGTTCGTCATCGTCGAGGAAGGCGGCATCGCGGCCGGCGTCCGCCGCATCGAAGCGGTCACGGGAGGCGCTGCCGTCCGGTATCTGCAGGATCGCCGTCGTGCCCTGGCGACCGTCGTCGATCGGCTGGGGGTCGGGCCGGCCCAGGCCGCGGAGACGATCGAGCGCCTGCAGGCCGAGCAGAAACGCCTGGCGAAGGAAGTCGGCCAGCTCAAGATGAAGGCCGCCCTCGGGCAGACTCCGGCAGAATCTGACGATACCGTGTCCGTCGGCGACGTGAAGATTCTGACACGCCGCGTCGAAGGCCTCGAAAAGGGCGGCTTGCGTGACCTGGCAGACTCTTTGAAAGGCAAACTGGGGAAAGGGGTCGTAGTCCTGGCGGCGGCCGCCGAGGGCAAGGTCAGTTTCGTCGTGTCGGTCACCCCGGACTTGACAGACCGTGTGCAAGCGGGCAAGGTCGTGAAGCAGATTGCCCCGGTCGTCGGCGGCGGTGGCGGCGGGCGGGCGGACTTCGCCGAAGCCGGCGGCAAACAGCCCGAGAAGATCGACGATCTCCTCGCCACGGCCCGCCAGGTGCTCCAGGGCATCCTGGCGTCGTGAAGGGCGTCGGCCGTTCGGCCGATATTGATGGAGGATATGCGCATTCGTCGCCTCGCCATCGTGGGCCTGACGTTGTGGATGCTGGCGGCCGCGGCGGCGCCGGCATCGGCGCAGATCTACTCCTGTCGCGACGGTGGGGGGAACCTGATCCTGTCGGACCAGCGCAGCAAGTGCGGGACGGCCGTGTCCTACGCGGTGAGCGGCGCGGCCACCGTCCGCACGACGCGGAAACCGGCCGCAACCGCCATCTCCACGCGCTACGACGACCTTATCGAACAACACGCCAGGGACTTCGGCGTCCGGGCCGACCTCGTGCGCGCGGTCATCCAGGTGGAATCCGGCTTCAATCCCGGCGCCCGCTCGGTCAAGGGCGCCATGGGGCTGATGCAATTGATGCCGACCACGGCCGCCGACTTCGGCGTGCGAAACCCGTACAATGCGGCCGAAAACATCCGCGGCGGCGTGGCGTACCTGCGTTCGCTGCTCGACCGCTACGGCCACGACGAGACGCTTGCGCTGGCGGCCTACAATGCGGGTCCCGGCGCGGTCCAGAAGTACGGCAACGTCGTGCCTCCCTACCGCGAAACCCGGAACTACGTGGGCCGCATCCGGAATATCACCAGCACGCAGGCCCGCAGCACGAAGATCCTCTACAAGACCGTGGACATCGTCGACGGTCGGCCCATCCCGAAATACTCGAACACGCGCCCCTCGTCCGGGAGTTACGAAGTCGTCTCTTTCTGATCAGAACTGTCAGGGACAGCCGGCCCTCTTCCCTATCGCCTTATCCCTATCCCCTAGTTGGATGGTACGGCCAGGCTCTGCCAGGGCCGGACCATGTGCTCGGGTTCGCTCATTCGGGGGCCCGAGCGTG
>CAZJRM010000117.1:0-16233 GCA_964547975.1 uncultured Vicinamibacterales bacterium
CGATTCCCTACATGCGGCGCAACCTCGACGCCAAGCAGGACGCGCTGGCCGGCGCGGACGCCATCGTCGCCGTCAGCCGGGCCATCGCCCGCGACCTCCGTTTGCGGGCGCCGCGGCTCGCCGAGGCGCGTATCGAGGTCATTCCCAATCCGGTCGACCTCGCGGGCCTCGAGGCGGCGGCTGCCGCGGCGTCGGCGCCCATCGAGGGCCGCTACGCCGTGTTCGTCGGCAAGCTCGAGATCAACAAGGGCGTCCAGTTCCTGCTGCCGGCCGTGGCCAGGGCGGGGCTGACCTGGCCGCTGGTCGTCGTCGGTGACGGCGCCGAGCGCGCGCGGCTCGAGGCGGAGGCGCGGGTGTCGGGCCTCGACGTTCGGTTCACCGGGTGGCTGGCGCGCCACGACGCGCTCGCATACCTCGCGTACGCGTCGTTGCTCGTGTTTCCGTCGTACGGCCCCGAATCGCTAAGCCGTGTGCTGCTCGAAGCCGCCTCGCTCGGCGTCCCCATTACCGCCATGGACACCGGCGGCACGGGCGACATCGTCCGCCACGGGAGTACGGGCCTGCTCGCGGCAACCCCCGACGAACTCGCCCGCGCGATCGCGACCGTCTCGACCGACCCGTCCCTCGCCGCCGCGCTCGCCGACGGCGCCAGGGCTCACGTCCGGCAGACGTTCGCCACGCCGCGGGTGGCCGAAACGGTCGACGCGCTGTACGATGACCTGCTCGCACGTGGACGTCCGACCCATGGCTGACGAACTCGAGGTGATGGCCGCGGCGCCGCGCGGCGCCGTGCTGACGCGCGCCGTCGCGCCAGACCACGGCGTCGGCGGACTCGAGCGCCACGTCTACGACCTCGTGCGCCAGCTGTCGCTGCGAGGCGTGCGCGTCACGCTCATCACGCGGCCGGCGACCTCCGGCCGGAGCCTGGCCGACGAACGGCTCGAGGGCGTCAACATCCGGACGGTGCCGTACCGCACGTTCCCCTTCGCGGGGCGCCGCGGCACGACGATTCTCGACCGCGCCACCGCGTATCCGTGGTTCGGCCTGAGGGCTGGCCGCCTCGCGGCACGCCTGGTCGCCGATGGCCGGATCGACCTCGTCCACGGCTTGGGCGCCGCGAGTCTCGGCTACGCCATCGCGCGGCGCGACGGCCGAGGCACGGTCCCGTACGTGATGAACCCGCAGGGTCTCGAAGAATTCGGGGGCATGGACGGGTCGTACGGCGGGAGCCGTGCCAAGCACGTCGGCTACGCCCCGTTGCGTCGTGCGGTGCGGACCTGCGCCCGCGCGGCCGATCGGGTCGTCGCGACCGACCGATCGATCGAACCCGTCATCACCAGGCATCTCGGGGTCACCGCCGACCGCCTGTGCCTGGTCCCCAACGCAATCGACGTCGACCGGTGCGACCGCCTGGCGGGACGGGCGGACGGCGCCAGGGCGCGGGCGCTGCTCGACCTGCCGGCGGCCACGCCGCTGCTGGTCAGCGTGGGCCGACTGGAGACCAACAAGGGGTTCCACGTCCTCATCGACGCCCTCCGCCGACTGCGCGACCGGCCCTGGATGTGGGTGCTCGTGGGCGACGGCCCGAGGCGATCGTTGCTCGAGCAACAGGTCGCCGATGCCGGGCTCGGGACCCGGATACGTTTCGCCGGCCGCGTCGATGACCACGCGCTTCACGCGTGGTACGAGGCGGCGTCGGTCTTCGTGCATCCCACGCTCTACGAAGGCAGTTCGCTCGTGACCCTCGAGGCGATGGCTCACCGGCGCGCCGTCGTCGCGTCGAACGCCGGCGGCCTGCCCGACAAGGTCAGGCCCGGCCACACCGGCTGGCTCGTCCCGCCGGGGGACGCCGGCGCCCTTGCGGCCGCTCTGGCGGAGGCGCTCGATCACCAGCCGGCACTCGCCGCCATGGGCGCGACCGGCCGGGCGCTCGTCGAGGCCGCGTTCGCCTGGCCCGCCGTGATTGACCGGATGCTGGACGTCTACGAGGACCTCACGGCGCGGAGCCGCCATCGTGGCTGAGGCCGCCGCCTTCGTCCGCCCGGCGCTCTTCCTCTTGGCAACCGCCGTGCCGTTCGTGCTGGCATCGAGGACCGCACCGAGCGGGGCCCTCGCCGATCGCCGGCGCTTCGACACCATCGTGCTTGGCACGGGCGGCCTCTCTCTCGCGTTGCACCTCGTCGCCTTCACGGTCGGGCTGTCGTTGGGCCGGGTGGTCGCGGTCATGGTCGCCGCCCTGGTCGTGGCCCTGGTCGTGGCGGCCCGGCGCGCCGGGCCGATGGCATCGGACGATGCGGCGCCCCGCGACTGGCTGGCGCTGGGCACGACCGTGTTCGCCACCGTCATCGCGGCCAGCTGGGTGGTGGCCTCGACGATGTCGATCGAGGTCACCGGGACGGACGCCGCGCACTATCACGTGCCGCACGCGGTGAACTACGCGCTCGGCGCGACGCCGTGGGACCCGCTGCCGACCCGACACGCCTATCCCATGGGCACGAGCCTGCTCTTCGCGTGGTTCATCCTGCCCTTCGGAGACGCGTTCATCGTCGATGCCGCGATGATTCTCCACGCCGCCGTCCTCGTCGTCTCGCTGGCCGTGATGCTGCGAAGCCTGACGGGGTTCGACGGGTGGGCGTGGTCACCGGCGCTGTTGCTGCTGCTGCTGTCACTGCCGCTCTTCGCGGCCGCCGGACTGCCATCGGCCGACCTGCCCTATGCCGCGGGATTCATGGCCTGCGCCGCCCAGGCCTGGGTGATGGTGACCGAGCGGCGCCACGAACCCCGTGACTGGCTGGTGCTCGGAGCGGCGCTCGGCCTGCTGCTGTCGCCCAAGGTCACCGGGGCGTTGTCCGCCGCCGCCATCGCCTTGCCGGCCGTCGCGGTGGTGGCCGTGCGAGCGCTGCGCGCCGGCGGCGGACGCGGCCGGTGGACACTCCGTGCCGTCTCCACGGCCGCGATGGCCCTGGCCATCGGCAGCCTGCCGGGACTGATCTGGTTCGCCAGGAACCAGTGGGTCTACGGCCAGCCCGTGGACACGTTCCCGGACAAGTACCACCTGTCGATTTTCGCCGACTTGCAGTCGACGTACCAGCACGACTGGTCTTACCTGGCGCGCCGGACCGCGCGTCGCATGTCTCAGTGGATGGGGCCGTGGTTCCTCCCGAGCGGTTACGCGATCGTCGCGCTGGCGCTGGAAGCGGTGTCACGCGTCGCCGTAAGGCGGGGCGAACGTCTCGACACGCTCCGCCTGTGGTTCGTCGCGCTGGCCACGGTCATCGGCGCGCTGCACGTGGCTGCGCTCATCGAGGCGCCGTGGACCAGCCTCGAGTGGACCGCAGGATCGTCCCTTCGCTACATCCTGCCCGCATGGACGCTGTGGGCCCTGGCCGCGTTCACCGCGGTCTTCAGCCGATGGCTGCCCTGGTACACGTCCGCGACCGGGCGCGCGGTCGCCTGGGCCGTGCTCGCCGTCGCCGCCGTCGTCCCCATCGCCACGAGGGGATTCGATCCCTGGTGGGCCGGCGTCAAGACCATGCCCGGCACCACGCTCCCGCTGGCGGTCGCCCTCCTGGCAGCGGGCTTCGTCGTCTTCGGGTCGAAACGCGATTGGCGGAAGGAACTTCTGGCCGGCGCGGCGGTCCTCGGAGTCGTGACGGGAATGGGCGGATGGCTTGCCGCCCGTCACGCGCCGCTGGCCATCGAGGCCGCCCGTGCGGACCAGCAGGACGTGGACACGTGGATCGCGGATCGGACGGGCCCGATCGAACCCCATCGGCGCCTCTATCTCGACGCTCGGGCTGACGAGCACACGCACGGCCGCGCGTGCGAGACGCGCCGGTTCTTCTGGGCCGCCGGGCGATTCGACCTGCCCCTGGACGTGCAGCCCGCGCGGTACTCCACCCTGGTGTTCGACAGCCGCGATCCCGCCCGCGCCTTCGACCTGGTGCGCCGGCCCGCGCCGGGAGTCTGCGATTACGTCGTCGTCGGGCGCGAGGAGATGTCGAGGCCCCTGGCGAGGACCCTGGCCCCATGGCTGACCGAGATTGGCGCTGACGAACGGTTCCGGCTCTTCAGAGCCGACGTCCCGACGTATCATCGTCCCTGACCGAGAGGACATGATCGAACAGACCGACACCGTCCCCGCCGTCGTCGACACACTCTCAGCCCGTCGAGCTTGCTGCCTGCTCGCTCTGGCGATCGTCGCGGGAATCGTCGCGCGTCTGGCGTACCTGAACGCTGCCATGGCGGCGCCGGGATTCGAGTGGACCGATCCGGACTACTATCTCTTCAAGAGCCACGCGCTCTTCGACGCGAACGGACACTGGCGGTGGACCGCCGAGGCCGTGCAGTACAGGCACCGGGGACGCCTGTTCCACCTGCCGCCGCTGTATTCGCTGTTCCTGTCGCTGTTCGGTTTCACGCCGTGGCCTCTCGCACAGGCAGCCGCCGTCGCTCAGGCCCTCCTGCCGACGGTCACCAGCATCGCCGCCTACGCGCTCGGGGCCACACTCCACTCTCGCCGGGCGGGCCTGGTGGCGGGGATGTTCCTTGCCTTGTGCCCGGCGTTCCTGACCTCGGCGCCGGTGTTCGTCCAAGAACAGATCTACATTCCGCTGCTGATGGCGTCGCTGGCGATGCTGGCCTGGTTGGTGGCTGCGAAGCGACGCGCGGCGTGGTGGGCGGCGACCGGTGCGCTCTTCGGCCTGGCCGCGCTCACCCGTTCGATGCCGCTGTACTACCTCCCGCCTGCCCTCGGGCTGGCCGTGTGGATGGCACCGGATCGCCGGGCACTCACGCGCGGACTCCTACCGCTCGCGGCAGGGTTCGTTGCAGTGACGCTGCCCTACAGCGTGATGCTCTCGCTGAGCCTGGGCCGCTGGGTCTTCATCGAAGACCATGCCTCGATCTCCCTGGTCGCCTATACGCGAATCATCTCGACGAAGCCGCCGAGCCTGTTCTCGGAGCTCGGCCTTCTGATCAACGCCGTCGCCACGGAGCCCGTCCGCGTGCTCACGACCTTCGGCGACTACGTGTCAGCGGCGTTCAAGCTCTCGGGACGACGATGGGTCGACCTGTCGTTCCCCCTGGCAACCGGAGGCTGGCGCACGCTGCTCAACCTGTACGCGGCCGTGTTCGCGGACCTCGCGTTCGCCGCGGGCGTGGTGCTGGGGCCGTTTGGCGTGATCCTCGCGCGGTGCCAGGGTGTCGCGCGCGTCCTCGCGATCTGGCCGCCGATCGTCATACTGCTGACCGCCATCGCCGCCTACGGGGGTCCGCGATACCGCCTGCCGTTTGAAGTGGTCGTATATGTCTTCGCGGCCGTCGTGGTGGCCGGCGAGTGGCGCCGCCCGGCCCGGCTGTTGACGGCCGTCGCCGCCCTACTGTCAGCCGTAACCTTCCTGGCCTTGCGGTAGAAGGCCTCCTCCAGTAGTCCCAGGGATCGAGCCCGCCGCGCCCGACCACGCGACCACCGTCAACTGCCAGCCTGGCTTATCGTGAGCTTCATGTTGCCGATACGTACCAACGCCGTCCTGGCCGCTCCGAGGTTGGCTGCAACGTCGAAAGAGATCGACTTGCTGTAACCGCCCCAAACCCTGGAATTGTCGACGCCAGATGCCACCGGAAACGTGACCCACCCGCCCGGACCGCTCGCCTCCTCAACGTATGCACTCCACGCGCACCACCACCGACTCGTCAACGTCACAGAGAACCGCCCCCCGCTCGCCGGCACCGATTGTTGCCCGCTGGAGAGCCCGAAGTTGCAGGCGCTCCAGTCATCATCTGCGATGTCGTGCAGCCACTGGTAGCTGCCTTCTGAACGGATGCCCTGCAGCACCTCCACGGCGCCAGGCTCCGCCGCCAACTGGCTCTCAAGCCGAGCCTGGGTCAGGTTGAAGCCATGACGTAGGTGGAACAGCCATGCCGCCGCACCCCAGTGCTTGGCGTTGTAGGCGGCCTTCAGATGTTGCAGGGGGTCGGGGTCCTCGTCCCACGGAGTCGGCTCTTGCAGATACGGGACGATCGTCCAGGGGCTTGCGTACCACATCGAATCCACAATCCAGGGAACGCTGTCGAACCATGTCGGATTCCTCTCGTCGTGATAGGCCGCGATGTTGAGGTGCAGGGTGATCTGCAGGGAACCTGCTTCTGCCGGCGCCTTGCTCGAGTCGCTCGATGCAGTGACAATGCGGCCTGGGTCGGCGGCGTGAATCCTGTCTGCCGTTGCGGTCGTGTCTTCGAGCCCAAGGAAGGTCTCTCGGCCTTCCATGTTGCGTTCGTTCTGGATGTCCAAGATCACGTTCCTGAAGGCCTTGAAACGCGCGTCGCTCGCCACGGCGACCACACCGTCCATGAAGGGGCCATCGCTCAGGCCCTGGACGACTTCCTTGGCGAAGGACACATCGACAACAAGTCCCTCTTCTCTGGCAATGCTCAGAAGATCCAGGAGGGCAGTCATCACGCCGGAGTTGATCCCCCCGATTGGGTTCAGCAGGGTGTCTTCGTACGGGTCGGGGTAGTCCTTCTCGTGACACCCATGGCTGTCGCAGCCCACCCACCAGTTGGGGAAGACACGAACACCGTCGACGTGGTGCGCCTTCAGAAACCGGAAGTCAGCCCGTATGGCCGCGCCGCCGAGCCGCCGCACCCCCCGCACGCCATCGAAGTAGCTGACGAAGGTCAGGAACTTCGAGCCGCCATTCAGTACGAAATGGTCCCTCTCCAACCTGACGGACACAAACGGACCCGGCTGCTGCGCGGAGGTGGGTGCGGCAGTGGCAAGTTGCAGGGCGCACAAGGCCGCGACACCGAGTCGTACCGCCGAAGGTCTCCAGCCCTCTGCGTTCATGTGGTCCTCCTTGACATCCACCGGCGGGTTGTCGTTCACAGCCATGCACAGGGATTCTGTGGCAGTCGGCGTGGCGCCGCCACTTCCGCTTCGGGCGGTCCGATTGAGCGCGCGAGTCGTGGGGGTGCGCCCTCTCGCCTATTCCCTCTTCCCTATCTGGACGCCGTGTAGAGTTCGCTGACGTCCGCCCTGCGACGGAGGCGGCCCAGCCACTCGGCCACCGCCCGTCTCTGGCGATCGTCGCGGACCGCGCGCGCCACGCGGTCGCGGACCTCCTCGAGGTTCGCCGTCCCGAACTCGCGTCGATGCCGTTCGAAATGCGCAGCGACGTCCGCGTCGGTCGGCGCAGGCTGCGCGGCGAATCGCTGATCGATGAACGCCTGCGCGCGCAGCGTATCGGCAATGAACGCCCGCAGCGTGTCGTCGGTTTGCTCGTGCCGCCGCTTGGCCGCCGCCCACGCGACGTCGCTCTGGAATCGCCGTCGCACGAGCGTGAGGGCGGCTTCCACGCCCACAACGTCGTCGTCGCCCGCGTCGTAGCGCGCGGCTTCGTCCAGCACCAGGGCCCGCTCGATCAACCAGGCCACGGCGACACCCACGGGATCCTTGCCGGCCGGCACCTCGACGAAGCCCATGTCGATCACCAGGCGTGCGTCGGACAACGTCAGGACGGATCCGGATACGATGGCCAGGACCCGGTCGAGCAACTGCGCCTGCGGCGCCGCGGCCAGGGCGGCGGCCGCCAGCACCGCGGCCGCGCACGCTCTCAACACCCGACCGGCGATGGCGCGTGGGCGGAGTGTCATCAGAATGCCTGCCCGATGCCGATGTGCCAGGCATGCCGCGATTCGCGCCCCGCACCGAAGTCCCGGAGCGTACCGAGCTTGAACCCGAGGTCGACTCTGAGCGGGCCGATCGGCGACTTGTACCGGATACCGATGCCGCCGCCGGCCCGAAGGTCGGTCAGGCTGACGGCGTCGACGCGGGGGAACACGTTGCCGATATCGAGGAACCCGACCACGCCGAAGTCCTTCCACAGGTTGATCCGCGCCTCGGTGTTGACGATGAGTTCGGCGTGGCCGCCCTTCGGGATGCCGTCGCGGTCGAACGTCCCGGCCGATCCGAGGCGGTCGGTATCGAACCCGCGGACCGTCGTATCACCGCCTGCGAAGAACCGCTTGCTCACCGGGATGTCGCGCACACGTTCGACTGCCGGGGTGCCGTCCAGTTGGGTGAACTCGATGTCACGCGGGAACCCGGTCCCCAGCCCCACGCGAAGGCCGCCCGCCAGGACGAGCTTCGGCTGCCAGGGCGACTGACGGTAGGCAAAGGCCTGCACGTACGTCTTGAAGTAGCCCACCTGCGACGCGAGCAGCGGCAGTGCCACTTCGCCGTTCGCGCTGACGAGCACGCCCTTCACCGGTTCCAGCGGATCGTTGCGGGTGTCGTGAGCCACGGTGGCCGCCAGCGACGACAGTCGCAGCTGCGGGAACAGCCGGTCGATGAGCGGCCGGTCCACGGGATTGATCCGATCGTCGAAGATCTCGTTTCGTTCGACCGCGAACTGACCGATGTAGCTCCATCCACTCCGCCGCTCGACGAAGTCCACGCGGGCGGACCGGTGCCGGTACCTGAAACTCGTGCGGCTGCCCTGCTCGAACACGGAGGCCACCTGCAGGTCGCCGCGCGTGTCGAAGAACCTGGGCTCCCGGTACGAGCCGATGATCCGGTACTCGAGATGCGTCTCGGTGTCGGTCCCGTCCGTCCCGGCGACGGTGTCGGCCGTGTAGGCGTCCCGACGCCTCAGGCTGACGCGGCTGAAGAGGTTCACACTGCGGTTCTTGCCCCACAGGTTACGGCGGCCAATCTCGAAGAACCCGCGCGGCGCGAACTCCCGCGTCTCCACCTTCTGGAACTCCAGGCCGCCGCCATAGCCGAGCGTCGTCGCCGGCGCCTCTTCGACCGTGACGACGATGTCGCGCAGGTTCTCGGCGGAGTGGGCCAGTTCCGAGATGGTCGAACGACGGAAGAGCCCGAGTGCCGCCAGGCGCCGCTGGCTCTCCGCGACGGCGGCGTCGCCCAGGGCGTCGCCCGGCCTGAGCGCCAGTTCACGCCGGATGGTGTCCTCGCTCGTCCGCGTGTTGCCGACCACGAGGATGTGTTCGACGAGGACCTGGGGCCCTTCGTGGATCACGAAGGTGAGCCGTGCCTCGTCACCGGCGGCCGACAGGTCCGCCACCACGTCGACCACGGCGGACCGGTAGCCCCGGTTGCGGTACTCCGCCAGCACCTGTTCGCGATCGGCGTCGACCGACGACCGGAAGTACGGCATACCAAGTCGCGTCGTGAGGAACCCCGACAGCTGCTCGTCGGCGAGCACTCTGGCGCCTTCGAACGCGATGGCCGTGACGACGGTACGCGGGCCCTCGTCGACGTCGTAGATGACCCCGACGGGCACGTCGCCCGAGGGCAGCGGCGTGCCGGGGCTCGTCACCGGCGTGACCGTGGCACGCGTGAAGCCCCGACGCCGCAGGGCGTCCACGACGGCCGTCACGTCCGACTCGAGACGCGCCAGTACGTAAGGTTCGCCGGTCTTCACCCTGACGGCAGCCTGGAGCTCGGCCCCCACGTTGCCGCTGCGCGAGCGGAGCGTCACGCCGGAGACGCGGTACAGCGCCCCTCGCGTCACGGTGAACACGATCGTGAGCACGTCCCCCGACTCGTCGCGCGTGAAGGGCGCCCTGGCATCACGGTACCCCTGGGCGCGCAGGTAACGTTCGATGCGGAACTGGGAGTCCTCGAGCAGGTCTTCGTCGGCGGACGCTTCACGGGCGACGGGCACGAGGGTCCCGCGTTCCCGTTCGGGCAACGGATCCCCGGAAAACGCGACACGCACGAGCGGGCCGCGTGTCACGACGATGTCCAGGTCGACACGATCGGCGGCGTCGTTCACGCGGGGGAACGGATCGATGCGCGCTTCGAGATACCCGCCGACCCGGAACGCATCGACGTCCGCCGCCAGGCGTTTGCGCAGTTCCACGGGTTCGTACGGATCCCCCCGGCCGAGGCCGAGGCGTTCGCCAATCGCGCGGACGGCATCGTCCGGGGCCCCGCGGACCTCGACGGCGCCGACGACGGCGCGAGGCCCCGGCGACACGTCCAGCACGAGGTCGCCGGCGTTGTCGCCGGCGTCATCGAGCGGTCGCGGCTGGACCGACGCCCGCAGGTAGCCGTAGTCGCGGTAGACCTCTTCCAACGTGCGCGCCACGTCGGTCGCGCGGCCGGGCGGAGGCTGGGGACCGAATCGTTGCAGGACCGCCTCGCGCAGGATCCGGTCGGACAGCGCCGTCTCCCCCTTGAACACCAGGCGGCCCACCTTGCGCAGGCGAATCAGTTCGATCTCGATCCGCACCCCCGCGCCATCCGCCTCGCCCCGTACGCGGACATCGAGGTAGGTGCCCAGCCCCATCAGGTGCACCAGCGTCTGGCGCACCGCCGAGACCGAGAGGGCCTCGCCGGTCTTCAGGGCCAGCAGGCTCTCGATCTGCGCATCGTGCACATCGGTCCCGAGCGACGAGATCCTGACGCCGGTAATCGGCAGCCCGATGAGGCGGTCGAGACCGGCGGACGAGGCCGGCACTCCGGCGGGTTGGGCCGTCACCGGACCGGCGGCAGCCAACAGGACGACGACGGCCATCAGCAGGGAGCGGCGCATCAGAATACGTGCCTGACGCGGACATCGACCGCGTATGTCCGGTCTTCGTTCTGGGTCACGATCCACGCCAGCCGGTCGTTCTGATCGTACTCGAGCACGATCACCTGGTCGCCCGTGGACGAGGTGAGGCTCCGCGAGTAGGTCAGGTAGACGCGGTCCGACACCCGTTTGCCGATCGTGAGCCGCGCGCCGGGGATGAAGCGCCCGGTCTGCTGCGACGGGTCGGTCAGCATGGGCGTGATCTGAAACGTGTCGACGCCGAACGTGCGCTCCACGACGCGGCCGACGTTCGACGCGATGGGGCTCGCCAGCAGCCGGGCCGCGCGCGCCTGCAGCAACGTCTGCTCCGCGGTATTCGGGTTCTGGAGGGCGCGCAACTCCGGGTCGGCCGTCGCGCCCGCGTCACCGAGCAGGAGCGTCACGATATCGACTTGCGGCAGCGGCGGGTCCGAAGACAGGTCGAAGCTCATGCGCTGCATGGTGCCGAGCGCACGTACGGTGATCTGGTAGGTCTGGCCGGGCGCGCGGACGCGCGCCTCCGCTTCGAAGTCGAACGACGGATCGATCTTCGCCGGATTGGTGAAGTCGATGGTCCCCCGCGTGACGACGATCCGTTTCCCCTCGAACCAGACCTCGCCGCGGTCCACCTCCGCCCGCCCGAAGAGCACCGGCCGATCGTAGGTCCCGGCCAGGCGGAGGTCGGCGCTCGACGTAATCCGCGCCAGGTTGTTGTCGATCTCGAGGGTCTGCGGCGCGAGGATGCGGACGTCCAGCCTGAGGGGGACCCCGGACGCGGCCGCGCTCCCCCCGGGAGTCCGCCCCGCGGCCGCCCCGAGTTCGATCATGCCGGAGCCGAGGTCCAGCCGCCGTTTGAGCACCGCCGATCGCACCTGCACGGTGCCGCTCAGCGTGGGCTGCGCGATCGGGCCGCGCAGGGCGAGATCGGCATCGAGCAGCGAGCGGAACCCCTCGGGGTAGCGGAGTTCCATGCCTTCGCCGGACGCGGTGAGATCGAGTTGCGACGGGAAGAACCCCTCGAGTCCGATGCGCCCCCCGAACCGCAGGTCTCCTCGCGCCATCCGTGCCGACAGATCGTCGAAGCGGACGTTACGTCCGTCGAACTTGACGCGGCCGTTGATCCGCTCGATGGCGTGCGGCATCAGCATGGACCGGACACGGCACTCGTCGAGGTCGGCGTACCCGGAGATCAGCGGCTTCTCCAGCGGCCCGGTGACGTCGGCCCGGACGGTGGCCCGGCCCGCGCTGCGCAGGTCACGGAAGAACGCCTGAAGGACGCCGAGATTCGCGTCTCCCGACGCCTGGAGGGCCGCCTGGTTCGCGTTCAGATCGACGTTGCCCGAGATGCCGAACCGCGTGTCGTCGCCCTTCAGGCGCAGCCCCAGCAGCTTGACCACCCCCTGGTCGAGGGCAACGTCGATGGGGCCGTCGTTCTGGAGCTGGTAGTCGAACAGCCGCGCGTCGATCCGGTCCATGTGGACGCGCGCGGCCACGCCGTTGAGGCTGATGAACGAGCCGACGGCGCGGATGCTCCCGCTGCCCACGAGCGACGCGAACGGGGACAAGGTCGGCATGAAGACCCGCGCGTACGGATCGAGCGACGTATCGGTGAAGCGGAACTGCAGTTCCCCGGCGTAGTCACCGAGCAGCACCATCCGGCCGGAGCCCGTCATCGCCAGCCGCGGCGAGCCGGCTTCCATTTCGAAGGACATCTCATCGCCCTTCATCCGGATGCGGCCCGAAATGGTGCCGATGCCCTCGTCGGCGACGTAGAGATCGCGGATGCGCCCCCGCACTTCGTACACGGGCTCGATCAGGTTGCCGCTGCCGCTCGCCGTGAACTCGATCGTCCCGGTCAGGGGCGCCGCGTTGTACAGAAGCATCTGCACCGAGTCGACCGGGACGTCGCGGGCGTCGGCCTGGAACGAATAATCCCCGAGCCATTCCACGTGCGCGGTGCCCCTCGCGATTCCGGTCTCGCCCTTCCGCACTTCGAACCCGTCCAGCCAGACACCCTTGCCGTCGAATCGCAGCGCAGACGACGCGGAACTGTAGTACTCGTCGTAGGCGACCGCATCGGTGATCGTGGTGCGCCCGAAGCCGTAGGGCCCGAGGTACGCGCCGTACAGGTGCAGTTCGCCGGACACGGACCCGAAGTACGGATATTCGTCGAGGATGAACGCGTGGCGGAAGTCTTCGACGGGCCAGTTCGTGCAGCTCATCCGCGCGTTCATCTCCTCGCCCTTGTCCTTGCGCGGATACCCCAGGGAATAGCGGCCTGTCGTGCGGATTTCGCCGGTGTCTCTCCGGATGACGGCGTCGGTCACGTCGACGTAGTTGTTCTCGGCCACCAGGCGTGCCTGCCCGTCACCCCACTCGACGTCCCAGCCGCGCAGGCGGTGCCCGACGAACAGTCCCTCGATGCGCGGCCTGGCAATCTGATTCAGCAGCACACCATCGAAGACACCGCCGCCACCGACCTCGACCGGCCGTGTCGGCGACCCGAACGCCGTCAGCACGCCCGCGCCCACGCGGTCGGTCTCCTGCCAGTCCGTGCTCGTAATATGGAACGGGATGACCGACCGGTCTCCCCACGCCGTCCGGCCCTGGAACTCCAGGTAGGTCGACACGGTCGCCACGCGGCTGGGCGCGAATGTCACCCACTCGGGGCCGTATTCGTACGACATCGACCCGCCGATGGCAACGTTGTCGAGGGGCGGGAACAGGTCGCCGTAGACGTGGGAGATCGGCGGGTCCGGGATCCGCGCGGGCAACGTCCGCCCCTGCAACTGGACGCCCGGAGGCGGCGTGGCGGTGATCGTGCCGTGCCCGCGGTGTTCCTCCCAGTGCCGCAGCCGCCAGTCGAGGAGGTTCTTGCCCGTCGCGCGGCCCGCCAGGCGGATCCCGTCGTAGGCCATGCCGTCGGTGAAGGCCTTCAGGTCGACGTCGGTATAGGTCGTCTCGAGGCTCGCGTTGGCCGGGTTGGGCGTGTTGATCGGCCACAGGCGGTACACGAACTCGATCGTGCCCCCGTAGAAGTCCGACTTCGACTGCGTCACATCGAACCGTTCGTGCGTCCAGGCGAACGAGCCGTTCATGTCGGGAAAGCGGTACTGGTTGAGGGTCGGCTCGTCCCCGTGGAACGTCCCCGAGAAGATGCGGCCGCCCTTGTAGATGTGGAGCGACCCGTTGACGTGCGCCTCGCCCGTCAGCGAAAACGTCTCGCGAGCCCAGAACACCTCGCGCACGGCCGGCATCTGGACCGTGGAGACCGTCTCGAACCGCTGCTCGGGCCAGTGCGACGGATCGACGGTCCCGTGCGCGACGGTCGACGAGCCGTAGGTCTCGACCTCGCCGCGCTCGACGTGCACGAGCCCGCCCTCGATGCGGAACCAGGTGCGCAGCGTGATCCACATCGGCTCGTAGCTCTGGATCTGCAGCACGCCCTTCCCGGACTTCGTCAGCCCTCGCAGCCCCGCGAGTTTCATCACGGTGACGTCGAGGTCGGGCAGGTCGACGCCCCAGGGCGTCCCGTAGTCCGTATAGGAGAACAGGCCGCGCGTCGCGTGCACGTAGCCGAAACTGGTCGTGAACAGGCCGTTCCCGCCCGAATGCGATCGGATCCGCGGGAAGTTGTGTTTGCCGCCGGGGTACTGCTCGACCCGCGCCTTCCAGTCGGCGACGTCGATGCTCGCGATGCGGATCTCCCGCCGCAGGAGCGACCACAGGGGAATGGCCACGCGAATCTCGCCGGCGCGGAGGAACGGCTCGGCCTTCGGAAGCACGCCGGCAATCACGACCTGGCGGGCGACGATCCGGCCGTCGAACACGCGGATCGACAAGCCGCCAATCGTCGTCGGCCGCTGGATCTCGTCGCTGATCGCCCGCTCGACCCGTCCGCGCACACTCGGGCCGAGATCGACCGTGACCGTCGTCACGACGGCCGCCGCGACGAGCGCGAGCGCGATCATGCCCGCCCGGCGGGCGTGCAGCCCGACACGGTGGGCGAACTCTCGAACCGACATGGGTACCGACGTTACTCCACGATGACCAGGACGCGCCCGGCCTCGACGGCGGCGCCTTCAGCGACGCGCACCTCGGTCACCCGGCCGTCCTTCGGCGATCGGAGCTCGTTCTCCATCTTCATCGCTTCGACGACGACGAGCCCCTGTCGCGCCGACACGGTGTCACCCGGTTTGACGAGGACCTTGACCACACGGCCGGGCATCGGCGCGAGCACCTGCCGGGCGCCGCCGGTCGCGTCCGGGGACGCGCCCCCCCGCGTCTGCCGTCCGGACGCGCCAGACAGCAGGCGCACGGTCGCGACGCCGTTGGCCATGTGCACGGCGAGTTCGCCCGGCAGCGCGGTCGCAGCCAGTCCCGCCTGGATGCTCTGATGCCCGTTCGACAGGCACACCAGGGAGAAGGTGTCGGCGTCCACGGCGGCCGCGTCGACCAGCCGCTCCCTGCCGTCCACGACCACCCGCAGCACACCGTCGCGGGGTTCGATCGATACCGTGCGGACGCGGCCGTTGACTTCGATCTGCAGGTCCATGCGAGCCCCCGTCACCGCAACCCGCCGATCCGCGCGCTCCGCTTCCAGAGGCTCGGCGCCTCGGGCGCGGGAGGTGGCGCCGCCGTCCTGCGGGCGAACGCCTGGACCGCGGCGACCACCGCGGCGGCGTCTTCGGATTCTTCCGGCACCTCGAGGAACGGCCGCCCTTGCCGCGCCGCCAGCGCGCGATCGATGAACGTCGTGTCGAACCGGCCCTCGCGGAAGTCGGCCTCGGCCAGCAGCCAGCAGAAGAACGGAATGGTGGTCTTGATGCCGCGCACGTCGTATTCGCCCAGCGCCCGCGCCATCCGCGCGATGGCGGTCGGCCGGTCGATGCCCCACGTCGCGAGTTTCGCGATGAGCGGATCGTAGAAGACCGGGACGTCCACGCCCGCCGCCGCGCCGCCATCGTCCCGGCGGATGCCCGGTCCGGCGGGGGCCCGCAACGCCGACACCCGGCCCGGCGACGGCAGGAAGTCGCGATCGGGGTCTTCGGCGTAGATCCGACACTCGATCGCGTGACCGACCGGCGAGAGGAGGCGTTCCGGGTCCAGGTCGAGCGCTTCGCCGCGGGCGATGCGGATCTGCCAGTGCACGAGGTCGGTCGACGTCACCAGTTCCGTGATCGGGTGCTCGACCTGCAACCGCGTATTCATCTCGAGGAAGAAGAATTCGCCGCTCTGGTCCAGCAGGAACTCAATGGTGCCGGCGTTGGTGTACCCCACGCCCTTCGCCACGGCGGCCGCCGACGCCGCCATCCGACGGCGCAGGTCCGGAGAGACGGCGAGTGAGGGCGATTCTTCGACGACCTTCTGGTGCCGGCGCTGGATCGAACACTCGCGTTCCACGAACGGCAGCACCGTGCCGTGATGGTCGCCGAGCAACTGGACTTCGATATGCCGCGGCTTCACGATCAGGCGTTCGATGTACACCCGCGGGTCACCGAACGACGACAGCGCCTCGGACCGCGCGGCCCTGAGCGCGCCGGGCAGATCCGCGGGATCCGACACCGTGCGCATGCCTTTGCCGCCGCCGCCGGCCACGGCCTTGATGAGAATCGGGTACCCGACGTCCGCCGCGATTGCCGCCACCTCGCCA
>CAZJRM010000118.1:0-4623 GCA_964547975.1 uncultured Vicinamibacterales bacterium
CTGGCCCCCTTTCTCACTGCAGCGAGGCGCGGGCGCGAGCGACGCGCGCCGTCAGCGCGTCCCAGGCGGGCGCCACCGGCAGGCGGAGCACCGCATCGAGCGCCTCGCCGTACCACTTCCGCCACGCAGCCTGCACCTTCTCCTCGACCGCTTCCGCGGCCGCGCGGTCGGCCGCCGTCTCCACCAACGTCCGGCCTTGTCGGCGTTCGAGCGCCAGGCGCTCACCTGCCGCCGATTCGAGCAGTCCGGCCACGGCCATCGCGTCAGCGTCGGTGGCACTGGCGAGCAGCAAGACCGTCGCGGCCACGCTCACGCCCACATGCTCCATCACCGCCGGGCTCGTCTTGTCCGGACGATCCAGGCTCGCGTGGTAGAACCGGTCAGGGAAGTGCCACGCCAGGACGGACGGCACTCCGCTGGCGAGAAACACGGAGTGGTCGCTCCCGCCTTCGTACGGATTCGTCCGGACCACCCACCCGGTCGTCGCCGCCCGGCGCCGGCAGAAAGCCAGGAAGACGTCGTTCAACAACGTCCCCTTCAGCGACTCGGCCCGCACGCTGCCGCCGCCCCACTCGGTGTGGGGGTCGGACGGCCGGTTCCACACGGCCGCCGGGTCGGGCATCTTCTCGATGAGGAACGTGCCCCCCGTCTTCGACGTGTCCTCGCCGGTCATGTCGAGCGAGAACATGTACTGCACCTGCTTCGCTTCGGCGGGATGGTCCGCGATCCACTGGCGACTGCCCCGAATCTCGTCGCCCCACAGGAAGGTCAATGTTCGCGCGGGCGCCGGCAGCGTCCCCGCCTTCACGCCGGCGGCGATCGCGCGCGCCAGTTCCACGAGCGTGGCGCAGCCCGTCGCGTTGTCGTTCGCCCCCGGTTCCTGGATGTGCGCCACGAGCACGATCCGTTCGGCAGGCAAGGTCGTTCCCGGAATCTCTGCCACGAGACTCTTGACCTTCCCTCTCGTGAACGTCGACGCGACCTCCACCCGCACTCGCACGGGCCCGCTCTTCAACCGCGCGCGAATCCGCGCCGCCGCCCGCGGAGACGCCTTGAACCCGAACCCCGCCCGTCCTTCGTCGTACGGGATACTGCCCCACTGCAGCACGTCCCATTCGTCGCGCGGGATCTTGCCATCGGTTTCGGGCCCGGCCGGGCGAATGTAATCCTCGAGTGTCGTGGACACGACGCCAATGGCCCCGCGCTTGACGACGGCCTGCTGCCACAGCCGGCCGGTGCCGCCGTCGCCCAGGACGATGGCGCCGCGCACCTCGCGGCCATCGTAGTCACCGTCCACCGCGCCGTTCCCGACATCCACGATCGGCGCCGTCGTCCCGCCGGGCGGCGTCGAGAACGAGTTGATGCACAGCGCCACGCGGTGCCGCTCGCGCGAGAGCACCACGTCATCGGGCTGCCCGTTCTCTCCCAGCAGCGTCAGCGTGCCAACGCTGTAGTCCCAGCCGTTGGCCTGACCGTATTCCTCCACCCACGTCGCCGGCCCACCGGGAGCGGTCACGACGCCGCCTGCCGCGCGGTCGACGAATCCGCCCTCGATGAGGCGCTGCCTGATCCGGTCGACGGTGGCGTTGTAGCCGGGGTTCGCGGCGTTGCGCCAGTACTGGTCCATGAACCACACGAGGTCCATGGCGCTTCGCTCGTCGAAACGCCGCGCCAGGTCGTCCAGCCGGGCAGCCGTGTGCGCGGGCAACTGTCCGCCCGTCGCCCGCCCGGCGGGCGCACCCTGGGCCTTCACCGCCCCCACCCACACGCCGCCGGCGACGGCACACGCCGCCAGTATCGTCGTGACCGTCGCCGTACGCCTCATCGCAGCTCCAGCACCCAGCCTTTGCCCACCTCGATCGGAATGGGCTGGCCGGGTTCGAACACTCGCGCCTCCTGGAATCCGTCGATCGCCGGCGCGGTCAGCTTCACACGCGCCGGATCGAGCCCCAGCGCCTTCCAGTCCACCGTCAGGGCGGCCTCCACCCGTTCCTTCGCCCAGCTGGCCACGGCCACCAACGTCCGGCCGTCGCGCACGTACGCGGTCGCCAGGACGTCGGCGCGGCCGGTCTTCACGGGACTCGTCGGCACCCACCAGCCGATCATGCGGCCGTCGGCGATGCCGAAGTCGTCCCACGTCTTCCACATCGGGCGCGGATCGCCGGCCCACGGCAGGCGGCCGGTCATGCCGAAGACCATGCCGCGCCACGGATTGCCGCCAGCTTCCAGCATCTCGCCCATCAGGCCGAAGGGAATGCCCGAGATTTCCGTCAGCCAGTAGTCCGGCGCGGAGTTGTAGTCGAAGTACTCGCCGAACCACAGGCGGTTCAGGAACGGGAAGTGCTCCAGGTAGAGATTCGCGCTGCTGGCGAACCCGTCTCGTACGTTGTACTGGTTGGCGGAGTGCAGGTCGATGAGCGCGTCCGGCCTCGTCCGATCCAGCACCTTCCGCACACGTTTCATCGTCAGCCGGTCGAACGCGACGTCGTCGATGTAGAGGCCGTCGATGCCGACGTTCGTCGTCAGCCACTGCAGGCCCTCGACGTAGAAATTGTGCCAGCGCGACACGCCGCTGTTCACGATGGCGGCATCCTTCAGGTCCGGCACGAACCACGCCGCGATGTAGTTGTCGCCCAGGTGCTCCTGCAGCCAGGAGAACCCGCCGCCCGCGCCGGGCGCGAAGATGTCGCCAAGGCTCCGCAACGCGAAGATCTCCGGCGCGCGATTCGCCAACTCCCGCACGGTGTAGTAGATCTTCACGCGCTGGCCCAGGCGGTGCGCCTCATCGACGTAAGCCTTCATTTCGGCCGGGCGGAAGAACGGATAGTTGATGTAGGGGTTGATGGCGTTCGCGTGGTGGACGTTGACCACGTTGGCCCCCGCGCCCTTCACCTCGGCGGGCGTCTTGAACGCGTGGAAGTACCGCGTGGAGAACTGCGCCTTCGGATCGATCGTCTTGAACGGCGTCAGCAGCAGGCGGAAGTTGAAGGACAGCGGCCTGCCCGGGTCGAGCGTTCGCGCGCCGCTGTAGCAGCTCACGAGATAGGTGGCGCCCCTCGACGCGAGCCGGCATCCGCCCTTCCCGCCGTTGGCCCAGGACACCGGCGACACCAGCGGCTTCAACGTGTAGAAGTTCGTATTGAGCGGCCGGACGTAGTGCTCGTCCTTCAGGGTAAACTGCAGCCCGGCGTTGACGTCGCCAATCCACGCCGAGTCCTGGTTGTGTGTCGCGACGTCCCACGTCCACTCGAACGTCGCCGGCCGTTCGCCGCCCTTGAATCCCAGGCCCATCAGATACCGCGCCACCCCGTCCGCGATCGGGATCTCGAGACGGATGTCATCGACGGCCGTTGGCCGCGTCGCGCCGACCGTGACGACGAACTCGAGGTTGCCGTCGAAATCGATCTGGGCCTCCGTCGTCATCGTCAGCGTGCCGCCGGTGGCCGAGGACGTCCACGCGGCAGCGCCCGGCTTCCGCTTCGTGAACACCACGCCGTGTCCCTTCCACGGCGAGACCCCCGCGCCGCTCGCGACGAGGGCCACGGGGCCGGTCAGCACCGCTCGCGGCGTCTTCGCCAGGTGCGTCATTTCGACCGCGAACCGGCTCTCGATCGCCGCGGGGAATCCGAGGTCGTTCAGCGTCACCGTCCGCCCGAGCACGCCCACGGTTCGCCCGCTCACCGTCACCGGCGTGTACGGCGGAACGAGGTCGTCGTCTACGGCCAGCGTGGAGTCGAGCCAGCGGAGCCGCGAGAGCCGCCACGGTTCGTTGTCGCCGTGGGCCGGAATCACGGTCGGCAGCACACGCAGACGCACGGGGATCGTGATGCGCGCTGCGCCCTGTGCCGACACCACCAACTGCCCGGCGTATTCACCCGCCACGGTCGATTCCGCGACGTCGACGCCGCACCAGAGGGGCATGACGTGCCCCTGCTCGACGTGAACGGTTCTCGTGAACCGCCGTGCGGCGGGATCGATGCCACCGAGATTGAAACAGCGGAAGGCCTCGGCCGGAATGCGCCCCCCGCCGGGAGCCGTCAGCGCCCCGAACTCGACGTGAACGTCGTCCGCCGATCGGCGGGCGGCGAACACTCCCAGTTGGAACGCGTAGAACTCGCCGCGCTGCGCCTCTCCGGCAAGCGGCCCGTTCGCCCCGCTCCGCACCCAGCGCAGCGGCAGGTCGGCGGGCATCTTGATCGGGTTGAGGCGGTCTTCGGGAAAGACCAGGTACGACGCGTCCGGGTAACGCGCCATCAGCCTCGTCGTCTCGTCGGCTGTCGCGATGACCAGCATCGGATAGGCGCTGTTCAACTGGTCGATGGCCTGCATCGCGGTGACCCGGGCCTCGGGAAGGCTGCGCCACGCTCCCGCCGCGAGGTCGGTCGCCGTCAGCCGGCGGGCGGACAACCAGTCGGGAGTCGCCGTGGTGTCGGGTTCCGGGTACGTCACGGTCGGGTAGTTCTTGCGCCCGCTCATCACACTGGGCAGGTAGTAGACGTAGTAGGTGCCGGCCGTCGGGGCCTCGAACACCAGGTCTCCCGCCTCCCGCGTCACGTTCACCCGAACGAGGTTCGTCACCCGCGAGTCGTCCGTGCCGTTGACGATGATGATGCGCTTTCGATC